>NZ_JBWKDK010000042.1:0-52971 GCF_056436005.1 Streptomyces sp. NPDC043854 | reverse complement strand
GGAAGCTAAGCCTTTCAGCGCCGATGGTACTGCAGGGGGGACCCTGTGGGAGAGTAGGACGCCGCCGAACAATCATTGCGGGAAGCCCCGCACCAGCCCCCTTCGGGGGTTCTGGTGCGGGGCTTTTCTGCGTTCACCGGCAGGGTGCCACCACGCCTACCAATCGGCGGGGTAGCCCTTGAGGCTGCTCGTGTCGAGAGTCCAGCGGCCGGCGGTGACGGTGTCTCCGAACGCGTAGGGGACTTCCTTGCGGTAGCGGATACCGTCGGGTCCCCGTGAGGGGTCACTGTGCACCGTGACCGTCTTCTTGTTCTTGCGGGGGTCCACGACGACATACAGCGGCACCCCCATCTTCGGGTAGTCGTGGAGTCCTGGTTGCTGCCCTCACCAGCGTATCCAGCCTGACTGGGGCGTGTGCTTACGTTGTCGCATGGGCTATGACCTCGTCATCTTCGACAACGACGGCGTGCTGGTGGACAGCGAGCCGGTTGCCAACAGCATCCTCGCCGGGTACCTGACCGAGCTGGGGCATCCGACCGGCTACGAGGACTCGATCCGCGACTACATGGGCGCCGCCGTGCACCGGGTGCACGACCTCGTCCTGGAGCGGACCGGGCAGCGGCTGCCCGACGACTTCGACGAGACGCTGCACGCACGGACGTTCGCCGCGTTCGAGCGCGAACTCCTGCCCGTCACCGGGGTCGTCGACGTCCTCCAGGCGCTTGCCGCGCAGCGCGTCCCCTACTGCCTGGCCTCCTCCGGCAGCCACGAGCGGATCCGCGTCGGGCACCGGGCCGCCGGGCTCACCCGGTGGTTCGGCGACGAGGTCGTCTTCAGCGCCCAGGACGTCGGCCGGGGCAAGCCCGCCCCCGACCTGTTCCTGCACGCCGCCCGCACCATGGGCGCCGACCCGGCGCGCTGTGCCGTCGTCGAGGACAGCCCGCTCGGGGTCCGGGCCGCGGTCGCCGCGGGCATGGACGTGTACGCCTTCACCGGCATGATGCCCGTCGAGCGGCTCGCCGGGGCCACCGCCCACTTCGCCGACATGAAGGAGCTGCCCGGGCTGCTCGAACTGCCGGTGTGAGTTCTCTACCCACCGGTAGGGCCCGCGCCTACGCTGTGCCGCCATGGCGGACGATCTGCGGTTGCGGCGCGGGCGCGGTGCGCTGGGGTTCAGCTTCTTCGTACAGGGCGTCACCTTCGCCCTCCTCGTGACGCGGATCCCCGCCATCCAGGACCGGTACGGGATATCCGACGGCCTGCTGCCCGTGTTCCTGGCCGCCGTGCCGGTCCTGGCCGGTGCCGCCAGCGTCGGCACCGAGCACCTCGTGCGACGCGTCGGGCCGGCCGCCGTCCTGCGGTGGTCGCAGCCGCTGGTCCTGCTGGCCCTCCTCGGCGTCGGCGCCGGGAACTCCCTGTGGCACGTGGCCGCCGCCCTCGGGGCGTTCGGGCTGGCCGTCGGCGCGCTCGACGCCTCGATGAACATGCTCGGTGTCAGCCTCCAGCGGGCGTACGGCCGCAGCATCATGCTCGGCTTCCACGCCGCCTACAGCCTCGGCGGGATCGTCGGGGCCTCCGCCGCCTGGGCCGGGGCGCACTGGCACCTGGGGCTGTTCGCCTCCTACCTGCCCGCCGTCGCCGTGCTGCTGCCGCTCGCCTTCGCCGGCAGCCGCTTCCACGCCACCGGCCAGGAGGTGGCGGCGCCTCCCGAACAGGAGACGGAGGTCCACGGGTTCCGGCCGCTGCTGCCGCTGTGCCTGGTGATGGCGTGCGCATACATAGGGGACTCGACCGTCTCCAACTGGAGCGCCAAGTACCTCCAGGACGTCCTGGGCAGCTCCGAGCAGTTGGCGACCCTCCCCTACAACGTCTACATGGTCACCACGCTGGCCGGGCGGGCCGTCGGCGACCTGGGCGTGCGCCGCTTCGGCGCGGCGGCCGTCGTACGGGCCGGGACGCTGCTCGCCGCCGGCGGGTTCGCGGTCGTCGCTGCGGCGCCCGGCCCGTGGGCGGGGATGGCCGGGTTCACGCTGCTCGGGCTCGGGCTGTGCGTGATCGTGCCGCAGACCTTCGCGGCCGCGGGGCGGATGTTCCCCGGATCCTCCGACACGGCCGTCGCACGGCTGAACATCTTCAACTACGTGGGCTTCCTGATCGGTTCGCCGCTCGTCGGTGCGCTGGGCGACGCCTGGAGCCACCGGGGGGCGATGCTCGTGCCGGCGGCGCTGGTGCTGGGGACGCTTCTGCACGCCCGTTCGTTCGGCGCGGAAGGCGCCCGATACGGTGTTCCGCATGAGCAGCCGCGGGTTGTTGATGTGGGACGAGGCGGTCACGGGGTATGACTTCGGGCCGAGCCATCCGATGGATCCGGTGCGCCTGGCACTGACCATGGGCCTGGTACGGGCCTTCGGGCTGGACCGGGAGGTGGAGGTGCGGTCGGCCCCGGCGGCCGGCGACTCCACGCTGCGGCTCGTGCACCGGGAGGACTACGTCGCCGCCGTGCGCGGGGTGTCCGCCGACCCGGGGACCGCCGACGGCTCGTACGGGCTCGGCACGGTCGACGATCCGGCCTTCCCCGGGATCCACGAGGCGTCCGCGCTGATCGCCGGCCAGTCCGTGGCGGCCGCGGAGGCGATCTGGCGCGGAGAGGCCGAGCACGCGGTGAACTTCGCGGGCGGGCTGCACCACGCGATGCCGGGTGGGGCCTCCGGGTTCTGCGTGTACAACGACGCGGCCCTGGCGATCGCGCGGCTGCTGGAGCTCGGCGCGGAGCGGGTCGCGTACGTGGACGTGGACGTGCACCACGGGGACGGGGTGCAGGAGGCGTTCTGGGACGACCCGCGGGTGCTGACCGTCTCCCTGCACGAGCACCCCGCCACCCTGTTCCCGCAGACCGGCTGGCCGCAGGAGACGGGCGGGCCGGGCGCCGAGGGCTCCGCGGCGAACGTGGCGCTGCCCGCCGGGACCGGGGACGAGGGCTGGCTGCGCGCCTTCCACGCGACGGTGCCCGAGCTGCTGGCCGATTTCCGGCCGCAGGTGCTGGTGACCCAGCACGGGGCGGACACGCACTTCGAGGACCCCCTCGCGCACCTGGCGGTGTCGCTGGACGCGCAGCGGGCCGTGCAGGAGTCCTGCCACCGGCTCGCGCACGAGCACGCCGGCGGGAAGTGGCTGGCGCTGGGCGGCGGCGGGTACGCGGTCGTGGACGTCGTCCCGCGGTCGTGGACCCACCTCGTGGGGATCGCGGCGCACCGGCCGGTGGACCCGGAATCGGCCGTGCCGGCGTCCTGGCGGGGCGAGGTGTACGCGCGGACCCGGCAGCTGGCGCCGGGCCGGATGACGGACGGGCGGACCGTCGCCTGGCGGGACTGGGAGGCGGGCTACGACCCGGCCGACCGGGGCGACCAGGCGGTTCTGGCGACCCGGCGGGCGGTGTTCCCCCTGCGCGGCATGCTCGCGTAGCAGCCCCGGCCCACCCGGGCCCACCCGGGCGCCGTAGTCTGCCGCATCGTTACGCCAACGGTGGGGCCCTCGGTCGGAATTGAGGATCCGGCAGAGGTGTTGCGGCAGCATCGGAGCGTGTTGAGCACCGGCGCGCTGCGTGCGCATCTGCTGGCCGCCCGCCTGGCCGGGCCCGTCGCCACCTCGCGGGAGGAGAGCCTGCGCAGCTACCGGCTGTTCGCGGCCCGGGATCCGCGCGTGCTGCTGGGGCTGGATCCGGAACGCTGCTGGGGCGAGGGTGATCTGCTGGGGCTGATGGCGCAGAAGTGCGGGGTCTCGGCGGATCCCGCGCACGTCAGCGGGCCGGACGTAATTGATCCGGAACGGACGCTGGCCGCGTTACGGGCCTTCGCGGAACGGCTGCGGGCGGCGGCCGCGGCGCGGGCGCCCGTACTGTTCGGCACCGGTCACCCTCACCGTCTCCTGGGGTTCTACGCCAGTTTGGCGCGGGCGATGTCGGCGGCGGGCTGTGATGTCCTCACCCCGGCGCAGGGGGCGAGTGTCGACATGGCGACCCGGTTCGGGGTACGCACGCACAGCCTCGATTACGTACAGGGGGTTGCGCTGGTGCGAGAGCCCGGCGCGCGCCCCCCGGGCAGTGCCACCGGCGCGCACACCCATTCACCGCTGCCGATTCGGATCGCGCTGGGAGCGCTTGCGGAGGCCGGCGGACCGCTGCCGGAACTGGTGGTCGGGGACCACGGGTGGGTCTGCGGCGCAGGTCAGCTGGGTGTGGAGGCCATCGGGCTGGCGGATACGGACGATCCGGCGATGTTCGTCGGCGAGGCCGAGGGACGCGTATCGGTCGCGGTTCCGCTTGATGATGCGGTGCGCGCGGACTACTACCGGCCGCTCACGCGGTATCTACTGGACCGGGCGCGCCTGCCGGGCGCGCAGGAGTGGCCGTAGCTCCTCTTCCCCACTCGTATCACACGCCCCTACTCTGGGGAGTGAGCGTGCGACGACGAGGAGTAACCGGAGGGGAAGCCGGTGCCCGTCATGCGCGGAAGGTCAAGGTGTGTCATGGCTGCTGGCGAGAGGCCTCTCAGTGAGGTTCAGTTCCTGACCGTGGCGGAGGTCGCCTCGGTGATGCGAGTGTCGAAGATGACCGTGTACCGCCTGGTGCACAACCGTCATCTGCCCGCAATCCGGGTGGGCCGGTCCTTCCGGGTCCCCGAGAACGCGGTCCACGAGTACCTCCGAGAGTCCTATGTGGGGGTGGAGTCAGCCTGAGAGTGGGGCCCGCGACACCTTCGGGTCACCTTCGGGACGCCTCGGATTACAAGCTCGGAGCTCGGGCGGGTAGGCTAGGCCGACGTAGGTCGTGTGGGCCCAGACGCCCCGCACCGATCCCCGCGGGCGCGGGGATGTTCCGAGAAGTGAGCGAGGGTAGTCGTGGGCTCTGTTATCAAGAAGCGGCGCAAGCGGATGGCTAAGAAGAAGCACCGCAAGCTGCTCAAGCGCACCCGCGTCCAGCGCCGTAACAAGAAGTAAACGGCAGCTGTACGTGTTCTCCGCAGCCCCTCCACCATCCTTGGGTGGAGGGGCTGCGGTGTAGCCGGGACAGGCGGGGACGACGAGGGAGGCGCTGAGCTCGTGGGGAAGGTCGTGCTCGTGACCGGGGCTGCCCGGCAGTTGGGGGGCCGCTTCGTGCGGCGCATCCAGCGGGACCCCGAGGTCGAACGGGTGATTGCGGTCGACGCGACCCCGCCGCCCCGCAGCCTGGGGTCGGCCGAGTTCGTCGTTGCGGACATCAGGCAGTCCTCGATCGCCCGGGTCCTCGCCGAGCACGCCGTGGACACGGTGGTCCACCTCGCGGTCACCGGGGGCAGCGCCGGCACCGGCGGCATGGGCAGTGCCGTCAAGGAGACCAACGTCATCGGGACGATGCAGCTGCTGGGTGCCTGTCAGAAGTCGCCGACGGTGCGCCGCCTGGTGGTGAAGTCCAGTACGAGCGTGTACGGGGGCGCCCCGCGGGATCCGGCCGTTTTCACGGAGACCACGCAGCCGAAGAGGCATCCGCCGGGCGGCTTCCCGAAGGACGCTGCCGAGGTCGAGTCGTACGTACGGGGCTTCGCGCGCCGGCGGCCCGACGTGGCCGTGTGCGTGCTGCGCTTCGCGAACATCCTGGGCCCGCACGCGGACTCCGCGCTCGCCGAGTACTTCTCCATGTCCGTCCTGCCGACCGTGCTCGGCTACGACCCGCGGCTCCAGTTCGTCCACGAGGAGGACGTGCTGGAGGTGCTGCGGATGGCGGCGCAGGAGCCCCGGCGCGGCACCCTCAACAGCGGGACGTTCAACATCGCCGGGGACGGCGTGCTGCTGCTGTCGCAGTGCGCGCGGCGGCTGGGGCGGCCGACGGTGCCGCTGGTGCTGCCCGCGGTGACCTGGGTGGGGGCGGCCCTGCGGGCGGTGGGTGTCACGGAGTTCTCACCCGAGCAGATCAGACTTCTCACGCACGGGCGGGTCGTGGAGACCACGCAGATGCGGGAGGTGCTGGGATTCAAGCCCGTGTACACGACCGCCGAGACCTTCGCCGACTTCGCGCGCAGCCGCGGGAACGGGCTGCTGCCGCCGGAGCGGGTGGGGCAGGCCGTCGACCGGTTCGCGGAGATGCTGAACGTCGGGGTTGCCGGCGCCGAAGAGGGAGCGCAGCGATAGTGGCGGACGCCAAGGTCATTCCGTTCGACGAGGACCGGCCGCGCCGGCGGGCCGTCGGGACCCGGCGGGTCCGGGCGGTGCCCGCTCCGGCGTCCGCGCCGGAGGCGGCCGTACCGGAGGCCGCCGTACCGGTCGCGGCGGCCGGGGAGCCCGCCGGGGGCGCGACCGGCGTGGACGGTGGGACCGGCGGTCAGGCAGGCCAGGGCGGGGCCGGGCGGCCGGTCTGGGACCGGCGGATCGCGGGCGGGCTGGCGTTCCTGCGGCGGCGCATCACGGGGGAGTACGAGGTCGACGAGTTCGGCTACGACCGGGAGCTGACGGACCAGGTCCTGATGTCCCTGATGCGGCCCCTGTTCGACAAGTACTTCCGTGTCGAGGTCCGGGGCATCGAGAACATCCCGGCCGAGGGCGGCGCGCTGATCGTCGCGAACCATTCCGGGACGCTGCCGCTGGACGGGCTGATGATGCAGGTGGCGGTGCACGACCACCATCCGGCGCGGCGGCACCTGCGGCTGCTGGCGGCGGACCTGGTGTTCATGCTGCCCGTCGTCAACGAGCTGGCCCGCAAGGCCGGGCACACCCTGGCGTGCGCGGAGGACGCCCAGCGGCTCCTGGAGGCCGGGGAGCTGGTCGGGGTCATGCCCGAGGGCTTCAAGGGGATAGGGAAGCCGTTCGGGGACCGGTACCGGCTCCAGCGGTTCGGGCGGGGCGGGTTCGTGTCGACGGCGCTGCGGGCCGGCACGCCGATCGTGCCGTGCTCGATCGTCGGCGCGGAGGAGATCTACCCGATGGTCGGCAACGCGAAGACACTGGCGCGGCTGCTGGGGATCCCGTACTTCCCGATCACGCCGACGTTCCCGTGGCTCGGGCCGCTGGGTGCCGTGCCGCTGCCGACGAAGTGGACGATCCAGTTCGGGGAGCCGATCGCGACGGACGGCTACCCGCCGGAGGCGGTGGAGGACCCGATGCTGATGTTCAACCTCACGGACGAGGTGCGCGAGCAGATCCAGCACACGCTCTACAAGCTGCTGGTGCAGCGCAGATCTGTCTTCTTCTGATCTCTTCCGGTACGACGAGGTGCCCGGCCCCACGGGGCCGGGCACCTCGTCGTACCGGATGCCGGGTGTGCCCTACTCGGCATCCTCCGCCTTCAGGCCCAGGCCCGGGAGGAGGCCGGGGAGCAGGGGCGGGAGGGTGATCTCCGGCTGTGCCGCCTCCGGCGAGGACGACGGGGCAGCGGGGCTCTGGCCCGTCGGCGGGTGCAGCAGGTCGCCTGCGCCGCCGAGGAGGCCGCCCGTGGCCGGAGACGACTTTCCGGCGGCGGGCGGTGCGACCGGTGCCGGGCTGGCCGCGGGCGCGCTGGCGCCCGCGCCGGGCGCGGAGTGCTGCTGCCCGGCCGGTGCGCTCGGCTGCGGGGGCCCACCGCCCGGGCCCCGGCTCGGCTCCGGGGGCTTCGGGAGCAGGCCCTGGAGCGGCGCCACGTTGTCGTCTATGGCCTGGAACACCGACTCGACCTCGCCGCCGACGTCGGTGAGCTGGGCGGGGAGTTGGTCGCGCAGCTTGCCCCACACATCGCGGTGCGAGCGGGAGAACGTGGACAGCGTCTGGATCGGGCCGAGCGAGCCGTCCCTCTCGTAAGCCGCCTGGAGCAGCCGGTGGCCCTCCGCCGCGTCGTGCCTCATGCCGGAAAGGGCACGGCGGATGGCTCCCAGGGATTCGTGGTCGAGCGCGCCCGAGCGGCCGCGCTCCATGAGTCTGCGGGCCTCCGACAGGCGGTTGGACGCCTGGTCGAGGTAGAGCTCGCCCCGGTCGGCGTCCTCGTCGGCCATGCCGAGCTTGAGGTCCTCCATGCCCCGTTTGACGGGGTAGAGGGTGTCACCGGGCAGGGCGTCCGTACTGGCAGCGGCCACGCCGCTGAAGGCCCCCGCGGCCACACCCACGGTGAGGCCGCCTGCTGCGATGCCCTTGGACCAGCGGGAGCGGGGCCGCAGTTTCCGGAGCGGGGTCGCCCGGTGGGCGCCGCGGCCGGCCCGCTGCTCGGGCAGCTGAGGGCCCGAGGCGGCACCGCCTCCCGCCCTCTCCTCCATCACCATGGCCTCCATGGCGGCCACGAGCTGCGCTCGCTGCACCACTTTGACCTCGGGGTCCAACACCGGGCGCGGCATATCGCCGAGCACGCTCGCCAGGGCCAACAACCGTTCGTGGTCGGCAGGTTCGGCAGGTGCCTCGGACTGCTCGGCCGCCGGGTCCCGTTCGGAAAGGTCGGACGCTGGGTTCCGATCCTCCAGAGCCTGGGCGAAGGCGTTCGCCCGCCGGTGCGGAGTCACGTTCGCGATCACTGGCGGCACCTCCTCTCGTCATGACGATCGACTCCCCAAGGTGTCCGGAAGGTTGCCTTCCTTGAGCACATCCACACTTTCGAGTGAGTGGCTTCGGGCGAGGCGTGTCCAAAGGGAGCCTGCATCACGCACAACGAGCGGCGCGGCAGTTGGGTTACGGACGAAGGATGATCGGACCACAGCGTCATCGAGGGGTCACCGGTTGTGTGGATGGTGCGACGGTCGGGGTGGGTGGGGGGAGGGAGCACTGCGGGCGGGGCGGGCGCGGTCTGCGGCGGACGGGGTCAGCGGGCGTCGTCGGGGAGCAGGCGGGCCAGCGTGCGCACCGCCCGGTACTGGAGGGTCTTGATGGCGCCTTCGTTCTTCCCCATCACCCGGGCGGTCTCGGCGACCGACAGGCCCTGGAGGAAGCGGAGGGTCACGCACTCCTGCTGCTGGGGGTTGAGCTTGCGCACGGCTTCCAGCAGGGCCGCGTTGGAGAGGGACTCCAGGACCGATTCCTCGGGGGACCGTTCCACCTCGTTGGCGTCCAGCATCTCGCCCGTGGTCACTTCCAGGCGGAAGCGGCTGGACTTGAAGTGGTCGGCGACCAGGTTGCGGGCGATGGTCACGAGCCAGGCCCCGAAGTCGCGGCCCTGCCAGGTGAAGGTGGAGATGCGGCGCAGCGCGCGCAGGAAGGTCTCACTGGTGAGGTCCTCCGCGGTCGCCTTGCCGCCGACGCGGTAGTAGATGTACCGGTAGACCGTGTCGCTGTACTGGTCGTAGAGCCGCCCGAACGCCTCGGCCTCGCCGGCCTGGGCGCGTTCGACCAGGTCCATCATGCGGGCCTGGTCGCTGTCCGCGGTGGGGCGGCGCGCGGCCGGTGTGCTCGTGCCGGTCGCGGTGCCGCCGCCGGTGCGAGCGCGTCTGCCCACCGTCGCTCCGCCGTCGGCCAGGGCATAGCAAGGGCCGGCCGGGCCGAGGCCGGCGGCGAAGGCGGGGGCGGCGTACGCGGTGGGGACGAAGCCGCGCAGGTGGCCGAGGACCGTTGCGCGCAGCGTAGCCAGGCCCGAGGCGTCAACCCCGACAGGTGGGTACACGGGACTCCCAGAGGCAGAGCTTCCATCACGTGCAGTGCGAGGCCGTTCACCCGTCGTGGCGACAGATGGGCGGCGGCATGCGTCTGAGGAGAATAACGCTTCGTACAGGCGGCACTACACCCAGTTGCTCAAATCATCGATTCCGACACTTCTGTTGCGTGTCGAAGGCGTTTTCGGTCGCAATTGCTGATCGGTTGGCGATCACTTGGCGACCCGGAATGGGCGGTTCCGCGCTGGCTCGCGACCGAGTCGGGCATGCGTGCGTGCCCTCCCGCGGGTGCGGGTAAGGGTGAGGGAATGTCCGCCGGGCGGCGGACAGGGAACCGCCCGGCGGGGCCGCCGCGCGGCCCCGGACCTGCTCCGACGCGGGCGGCGGCCGGGAGTCCGGCCTGCGCCGGCCTACTTGCGGCGGCGGTGCAGGGCGATGGCGGCGGCCGCGCCGCCCGCGATCGCACCGACCCCGGCGGCCGCCGGGACGCCGACCTTCACGGCCTTGCGGCCGGTCCGATAGTCGCGCAGCCGCCAGTCGTGCTCCCGGGCATGCTTGCGCAGTTTTGTGTCGGGATTGATCGCGTACGGGTGCCCGACCAGCGACAGCATCGGAATGTCGTTGTGCGAATCGGAGTACGCCGCGCAGCGCGCGAGGTCGAGGCCCTCGGCGCCGGCCAGGGCGCGGACCGCCTCCGCCTTCGCCGGGCCGTGCAGGGGCTCGCCGACGAGGCGGCCGGTGTAGACGCCGTCGACGGATTCGGCGACGGTGCCCAGCGCCCCGGTCAGGCCGAGCCGGCGGGCGATGATCGTGGCGGTCTCGACCGGGGCGGCCGTGACGAGCCAGACCTTCTGGCCGGCGTCGAGGTGGGCCTGGGCCAGGGCGCGGGTGCCCGGCCAGATCCGCTCGGCCATGTACTCGTCGTAGATCTCCTCGCCGATCGCCATGAGCTCGCTGACCCGGTGGCCCTTGACGATGGACAGGGCGCTGTCGCGGGCGTCCTGCATGTGGTCGGGGTCCTCGACCCCGGCGAGCCGGAACCAGGCCTGCTGCCAGGCGAAGCGGGCCAGTTCGCGGCGGCGGAAGAACTCCCGCTTGTACAGGCCGCGGCCGAAGTGGAAGATCGCCGCGCCCTGCATGACGGTGTTGTCGAGGTCGAAGAAGGCGGCGGCGAGGGAGTCGCCCGCGACCGGGAACTCGGGTTCGACGGCCGGTGGTGCCTCTTCCGCCGCGGCGGCGGGGCCGGGTGCGGCCTCCGCTTCGAGGGCCTGTGCGCCCTTGCGGGCGGCCTCGGCCGAGGCTTCGCCTGCCAGCACGCTCCGCGCGGTGGCGGAGCGCCTACGGGGGGTGAGCCATCCCAGAGCGGCCATGACGCGAGCATAGCCATTGTGTTCGGGAGTTCCCGAACCGCGGCGGTGCCGGGCGCGTGAACTCTTCGGTGCCCGAGTGTGACGGGCGGCCGCGGGAGAATGGGCACATGAGCCCTTTGCTGCGCCGCAAGGAAAAGAAGAGTCCCGCCGAGCGGATGGTCACCCTCGTCGGCAAGCCCGGATGCCACCTGTGCGACGACGCCGAGGCGGTGATCGAGAAGGTGTGCGCCGAAGTCGGGGCGCGGTGGGAGAAGAAGGACATCACGCAGGACGAGGAGCTCTACCGGCGGCACTGGGAGCAGATCCCGGTGGTGCTCGTCGACGGGGAGCAGCACACCTTCTGGAGGGTGAACCCGGACCGGTTGCGGCGGGCGCTGCAGGGCTGACCGTCCGGCCGGTTGCCGTCATGGGCGATTTGCGGGGGCTCGGGGGCGTATTGATGAGGAGTGTGTACCGTTTTGCCCCCGACGGGATGTGAACGGGTTCGGTACGTTGTGCGCCCTCGCCCCCTCTGCCCGGGCCGCGTGACCCCGGTCACTTTGGTCGGACAAAGCGGACACAATCTTTGTGCACGCGTTCACAAAGACATAGCCTGCTGTCGACGGGGCGGTCCAGGGACGAGTGACCGCCTTCAGCCCCGCTCATCCCGCAGGAGCATCGTGGCAACTGGCCGAACTCACCGACCGGCGACCCGCAGCCGAGGTATCCCCGAGGCCACCGTCGCCCGGCTTCCGCTGTACCTGCGCGCCCTCACCGCGCTCTCCGAGCGTTCGGTGCCCACGGTGTCCTCCGAGGAGCTGGCGGCGGCCGCCGGAGTGAACTCCGCGAAGCTGCGCAAGGACTTCTCCTACCTGGGCTCCTACGGCACCCGCGGCGTCGGCTACGACGTCGAGTACCTCGTCTACCAGATTTCCCGCGAACTCGGCCTGACCCAGGACTGGCCCGTCGTCATCGTCGGCATCGGCAACCTCGGCGCGGCCCTCGCCAACTACGGCGGCTTCGCCTCCCGCGGTTTCCGGGTGGCCGCGCTCATCGACGCGGACCCGGCCATGGCCGGCAAGCCGGTCGCCGGCATGCCCGTCCAGCACACCGACGACCTGGAGAAGATCATCCGGGAGAACGGCGTCTCCATCGGCGTCATCGCGACCCCGGCCGGCGCCGCCCAGCAGGTCAGCGAGCGCCTGATCGCCGCCGGTGTCACCTCCATCCTGAACTTCGCGCCGACCGTGCTCTCCGTGCCGGACGGCGTCGACGTGCGCAAGGTCGACCTGTCGATCGAGCTCCAGATCCTCGCCTTCCACGAGCAGCGCAAGGCCGGCGAGGAGCCGGGCACCGGCACGGCCGCCGCGACGGCCACCACGGCCGCCCTTCCGGCCGCTCCCGCCGCCGGCAGCGACCCGGCCGCCGCCGCCCCGGCCCCCCAGACCGGCGCATCCCCCGCCGCCGGCACCCGCAAGAGCGGCCCCGACGGCGACGTCCCGGCGGTGATGCCGGCATGAGTCTGCTCGTCGTAGGCCTGAGCCACCGCAGCGCCCCCGTCAGCGTGCTGGAGCGCGCCGCGCTGTCCGCCGACGCCAAGGTCAAGCTGCTGCACGACACCGTCGCCGCGGAGCCCGCGACGGAGGCGGCCGTCCTCGCCACCTGCAACCGCATCGAGCTGTACGCGGACGTCGACAAGTTCCACGCCGGCGTCGCCGAGCTGTCCACGCTGCTGGCCCAGCACAGCGGGGTCGCGCTGGAGGAGCTCACCCCCTATCTGTACGTGCACTACGAGGACCGCGCCGTCCACCACCTCTTCTCGGTGGCCTGCGGCCTGGACTCGATGGTGGTCGGCGAGGGCCAGATCCTCGGCCAGCTCAAGGACACCCTGGCCCTGGGCCAGGAGCTCCACACGGCCGGCCGCCTCATCAACGACCTGTTCCAGCAGGCGCTGCGGGTCGGCAAGCGGGCCCACTCCGAGACCGGCATCGACCGGGCCGGGCAGTCGCTCGTCACCTTCGGCCTGGAGCAGCTGACCGCCGGACGCGAGACCGTCGAGGCCTGGGCCGCCGGCAAGCGCGCCCTGGTGATCGGCGCCGGCTCGATGTCCTCGCTCGCCGCCGCCACCCTCGCGCGGGCCGGCGTCGCCGAGATCGTCGTGGCGAACAGGACCGCGGAACGCGCGGACCGTTTGGTCGAGATTCTGGTTGCCTCAGGCACTGGGGTGGCCGCCCGCGCCGTGCCCATGGCCGCGGCCACCGGTGAACTGACACGAGTCGACGTCGTCGTCTCCTGCACCGGCGCCACCGGACTCGTCCTGACCGGTGAGGACATCGCCACGGCCGCCGCGGACGGCGGCCCGGCCCGCCTCCTCCCCGAACAGGCCGCCCCGGCCCCGGCCGGCCGGACCGCCCCCGCCGAGGCCGCCCCCGCCGAGGCCGCCCCTGTCGAGGCCGCCCCCGCCGAGGCCGCCCCTGTCGAGGCCGCCCCCGCCGAGGCCGGCACCGCCGAGCCGGCGGTCGCCGGGCTCGACCCCGAGGTCGTGGCCCGCCTCGCCGCCGTCGCCGCAGCCGGCGGCCGCCTCGCCGACGCCGGAGGCGCCCGCACCATCACCACCGCCGGCGCCGCCGGCCCCGGCACGGACCGCGACGGCTGCCCCGTCGACGCCCCGGCCCCCGCCGGCCGCGCCGCGCTCACCGGAGTCGACGCCAACGCCCTCGAACTCCACGGCACCTGGGCCGACCAGGGCGAGGCCGCCGCCCAGCGGCAGCCCCGCCGCGGCACCCGCAGCCACGCCGACGGCGCCCCCGTACGGCTGGCCCTGCTGGACCTGGCCATGCCCCGCGACATCGACGCCGCCGCGCACCGCATCCCCGGCGTCCGCCTCGTCGACATCGAATCCCTCGCGGAGGCCGCCGCCGACGCGCCGATGGCCGCCGACGTCGACGCCGTCCGCGGCATCGTCGCCGACGAGGTCGCCGCGTTCGGCGCCGCACAGCGCGCCGCGCACATCACCCCGACCGTCGTCGCCCTGCGCGCGATGGCCGCCGAGGTCGTGGCCATGGAGGTCGCGCGCCTCGACGGGCGCCTGCCCGAGCTCGACGAACGGCAGCGGGCCGAGGTCACCCAGACCGTCCGCCGCGTCGTCGACAAGCTGCTGCACGCGCCGACCGTGCGCGTCAAACAGCTCGCCAGCGAGCCCGGCGGCGCCGGGTACGCCGAAGCACTACGCGAACTCTTCGACCTCGACCCGCAGACGGTGGCCTCCGTCAGCCGGGCCGACGCGGCCGGCACACCCGGCGCGACCGCCGCAGCAGGCGCAGCCGGCACGGCAGACCAGAACCACGACTCAGGACGGGCATCATGAATTCACGTTCCGACCAGCCCCTCCGGCTCGGCACGCGGCGCAGCAAGCTGGCCATGTCCCAGTCCGGCCACGTCGCCGACGCCGTACGGGAGATCACCGGCCGCCCCGTCGAGCTCGTGGAGATCACCACCTACGGCGACGTGTCCCGCGAGCACCTCGCGCAGATCGGCGGCACCGGCGTGTTCGTCACCGCCCTGCGCGACGCCCTGCTGCGCGGCGAGGTCGACTTCGCCGTCCACTCGCTCAAGGACCTGCCGACCGCACAGCCCGAGGAGCTCGTGATCGCGGCCATGCCGCTGCGCGAGGACCCGCGCGACGCCCTCGTCGCCCGCGACGGCCTGACCTTCGAGCAGCTGCCCGACGGAGCCCGCATCGGCACCGGTTCGCCGCGCCGCGCCGCGCAGCTCAACCACCATGCGCGCGCCCTCGGCAAGCGCATCGAGACCGTCGCCATTCGGGGGAATGTCGACACCCGCATCGGCTACGTCCGCGACGGAGAGCTCGACGCCGTCGTGCTCGCCGCCGCCGGCCTCAACCGGATCGGCCGCAGCGCCGAGGTGACCGAATACCTGTCGGTCGACAGCGTGCTGCCCGCCCCCGGCCAGGGTGCCCTGGCCGTCGAGTGCCTCGCGTCCGACGCGGACCTCATCGCCGCCCTCGGCCGGCTCGACGACCCGCACACCCGGGCCGCCGTGACCGCCGAGCGGTCCCTGCTCGCCGCCCTGGAAGCCGGCTGCAGCGCCCCCGTGGGCGCGCTCGCGGACTTCCCGGCCGACGGGGAGATTGTCAATGAAATGCGCCTGCGCGGCGTCGTCGGCACCCTCGACGGCGCCACGCTCGTGCAGCTGTCCACCACCGGTCCCGTGCCCCAGTCGTACGACGAGGCCATGGCGCTCGGCCGCGAACTCGCGGACGAGATGCTGGCGAAGGGTGCGGCCGGTCTGATGGGGGAGCGATCCCTTTGAACCCCTCACGTCCGACCACCTCCGCTCTTCCGGTCGCCGCCGCAGGCCACGGACACGTCACCTTCCTCGGCGCCGGCCCCGGCGACCCGGGTCTGCTGACGCTCCGAGCCGTCGAGGCGCTCGCCGCCGCCGACGTACTGATCGCGGAGCCCGAGGTGCTCGAGGTCGTACGCACGCACGCGCGCGCCGGAGTGGACACGCCACAGCTGACGATCGCTGACGAGGCGTCAGCAGCCGCCGGTGTACCGGTGATCCGGGACGCGGCCAATCTTGTCATGGAGGCCGCGCGTTCCGGCAGGCGGGTCGTGCGTGCCGTCACCGGCGACCCCGGACTCGACGGCAACGCCGCCTCCGAGATGCTCGCCTGCGCCACCGACGGCATCCCCTTCGAGGTGGTGCCCGGCGTCGCGACCGCCGTCGGCGTGCCCGCCTACGCGGGTGTGCCGCTGCGCGGCGAGCAGGGCGCCGACGTGCGGTTCGTGGACGCGCGCACCGCCTCCGCGCGCTGCTGGAGCGAGGTCGGCGCCAGCACCGGCACCGTGGTCGTCTCCGCGACCCTGGAGACCGTCCCGGCCGCCTGCGCCGAGCTGGTCGCCGCCGGGCGCGGGGCAGACACCCCGCTGACCGTGACCGTCGCCGGTACGACGACCCGGCAGCGGACGTGGAACGCCACGCTCGGCACCATCGCCCAGGTGTTCAAGCAGGGCAAGATCCTCCCCTCGCCCGAGGGCGGCCGCCCCGTGATAGCCGTGGTCGGTGAGCCCGGTGCCGCCGCCGCGCGGCGCGAGGAGCTGGCCTGGTTCGAGTCGAAGCCGCTGTTCGGCTGGCGGGTGCTCGTACCGCGCACCAAGGAGCAGGCCGCTTCGCTCTCCGACCAGCTGCGTTCGTACGGCGCGGTGCCGCACGAGGTGCCGACCATCGCCGTGGAGCCGCCGCGCACCCCGCAGCAGATGGAGCGGGCGGTCAAGGGCCTGGTGACGGGCCGCTACGAGTGGATCGCCTTCACCTCCGTCAACGCGGTCAAGGCGGTACGCGAGAAGTTCGAGGAGTACGGGCTCGACGCCCGCGCCTTCGCGGGCATCAAGGTCGCGGCGGTCGGCGAGCAGACCGCCGCCGCCCTGGTGGAGTTCGGCGTCAAGCCCGACCTGGTGCCGAGCGGGGAGCAGTCCGCGGCCGGGCTGCTGGAGGACTGGCCGCCGTACGACCCGGTCTTCGACCCCATCGACCGCGTCTTCCTGCCGCGCGCCGACATCGCGACGGAGACCCTGGTCGCGGGCCTGATAGAGCTCGGGTGGGAGGTCGACGACGTCACCGCCTACCGGACCGTGCGGGCCTCGCCGCCGCCGGCGGACACCCGCGAGGCGATCAAGGGCGGCGGCTTCGACGCCGTTCTCTTCACGTCCAGCTCGACCGTCCGCAACCTGGTCGGCATCGCGGGCAAGCCGCACAACGTGACCGTGATCGCCTGCATCGGCCCGGCCACCGCGAAGACGGCCGAGGAGCACGGGCTCCGGGTCGACGTCCTCTCGCCGGAGCCGAGCGTCAGCAAACTGGCCGAGGCCCTCGCCGAGTACGGCGCCGCCCGCCGCGAGGCGGCCCGGGAGGCCGGCGAGTCGGTGTCCCGCCCGAGCGAGCGCCGCCCGGGCGCCCGCCGGCGGCGGACCACCTGACGCGGAGCAGGCGGATGTGGCAGGGGCCCGGGTGCATGGCACCCGGGCCCCTTTGCCGTGTGCGGGCCCTTTGCCGTGTGCGGGCCCTTTGCCGTGTCGGGGCCCGGGGGCGGGCGTGTGTCCGGGGCCGGGGGCGTGCCTGCCTCTGGGTCGTGCCTGCCTCTGGGTCGTGCCTGCCTCTGGGTCGTGCCCGCCTCCGGTTTGCGCCCGCCTCCGGTTTGTGCCCGCCTCCGGTTTGCGCCCGGCCAGGGCTCTACGCTTGTGGCGACTGCTGTCGAAGCTCGAAGAGGCGACTGAAGATGAGCGCGTACGGATCCTTCCCCGGCTCGCGGCCCCGCCGGCTGCGCACCACCCCGGCGATGCGGCGGATGGTCGCGGAAACCCGGCTGCACCCCTCGGATCTGATCCTTCCGGCGTTCGTCCGGGAAGGCATCAGCGAGCCGCTGCCGATCTCGGCCATGCCGGGCGTGGTCCAGCACACCCGGGACACGCTGCGGAAGGCCGCCGTCGAGGCGGTCGAGGCCGGCGTCGCCGGGATCATGCTGTTCGGCGTTCCGGCGGACGAGAACAAGGACGCGCTGGGGACCGCCGGCACCGAGCCGGACGGCATCCTCCAGGTCGCCATCCGCGACGTGAAGGCCGAGGTCGGCGACGACCTCGTCATCATGTCCGACCTCTGCCTCGACGAGTACACCGACCACGGGCACTGCGGCGTGCTCGACGCGCAGGGCCGCGTCGACAACGACGCCACGCTGGAGCGGTACGCCGAGATGGCGCAGGTCCAGGCCGACGCCGGCGTGCACGTGGTCGGCCCGAGCGGCATGATGGACGGCCAGGTTGGCGTGATCCGCGACGCGCTCGACGAGACCGGGCACGAGGACGTGTCGATCCTCGCCTACACGGCCAAGTATTCGTCGGCGTTCTACGGGCCGTTCCGCGAGGCCGTCGCCTCCAGCCTCCAGGGCGACCGCAAGACCTACCAGCAGGACCCGGCCAACGCCCGCGAGTCCCTGCGCGAGCTGGCGCTCGATCTGGAGGAGGGCGCCGACATGGTCATGGTCAAGCCGGCCGGCCCCTACCTGGACATCCTGTACCGGGTCGCGCAGGCCGTGGACGTCCCGGTGGCCGCGTACCAGATCAGCGGCGAGTACGCGATGATCGAGGCGGCCGCCGAGAAGGGCTGGGTCGAACGCGACCGGGCCATCCTGGAGACCCTGACCGGCATCAAGCGGGCCGGCGCCGACACGATCCTCACGTACTGGGCCACCGAGGTCGCCGGCCGGCTCCGCGACGAACGCTGACCCGCGGAGCTGCGGACCGGCGGAGCGGCAGAGCGGCTGACCGGCGGAGCGGCGCCCCGCGAGGAAGTTCAGCGTATGCGCGGCTCTGCCCGGGTGAGCCGGCCGCTGTCGGCGCCGGTCGGCGTGAACGTCAGCTGGGGGAGCGGCAGTCGGCGGATGGGTACCGCTTAGCGGAGTGGCCAGACATGGCCGGCGGTGCGGGGCTGCGGCCCGGTGCGCCAGCACCGCCACCAGGCCGCGGCGCGGGCCCAGGGCTTCGCCCTGGGCTGTTCCACTGCTGCTCGCCGCGCTCTGCCCATGCGGTGCACGGTAGGACGGGTGCGCCGGGAGGACACGGGGCGGCGGGGGAGTCCGTCAGCTCGGGGCGAGGTGGGAGTGCGTGGTCGGGCGGGAGACGCGGGGCGGTGCTTCGGCCGGGCGGGGTCGGTGGGGTGTCCGGGGTTTCCCGGCCGCCCATTGTCCTTCCGGTTCGGGCCGGCCCGTCAAGGGCGCTCCCTGCGGTCGCGTCGCTGCGCGATGTCGCTCCGCTCCACCCTTGACGAACCGACCCGCCCCGGAATGCCAACAGACTGCCGGGAAGCCCCGAAGGATGGCCAGGGGGCAGAGGAGCCGGGAACGGCCCTCGTCAGAGCAGCAGGCCCGCGGCTCCGCCTTGCAGCACCCGATGCGCCCGGGACCACCAGAGCCCGACCGATGCCGGGGCGCGGGCACGAAAAACCGCTCCCAAGGCCAACATCAGGGCCGGTTCGGGGCGTTGCGGCCCCAACCTGCACGTAATGTCGACCACAAGCCCATCGGGCACCCAGGGCGCCCCAGATCGCTACACGCTCCTCTCATCTCAGCGACTGACGGGCCGTCTGGGCTGCTGGGCGCGTCAGATCGCTACGCACTGCGGGCTGTTCGGCGGCTGACAGCCGTCGAAGTCGCAGATGAGCGGTACGGGGATCAGCGTTTCTCGCAGGTGTTCGGAGGACTCGCGGCCATGGCCGCGGTCCTGCGGCGGCGGTCATCCTGCTGGTGCTTGCGCTCCGGAGGGGTGAACGTGCGCGCGTGTTCCGTTTTCGGTGGTCTGGAAGCCGCCCACGGTCGCTGTCCTGGTGGTCGTAATGAGGCTGTGACCTGCGCATATTCAATCCCTTGAGGGTGATCACTAGTGTGTCGACGTGAGAGATGCGACGCCGGTAGGCGGATTCCGGAAGAGGGCCTGGGTCCTGAACGTGACCCTGGGCCTGGTGGTCGCCGCGGTGGTCTTCTACGTCCTGCGGTCCGCGGTCGACGAGAGCACTGATGCGCCCACGGCTGCCCTGTCGGCGCAGCCTTCCGTGGCGGACCGGCCCATGATCGGGCTGGCCGACGCGTTCCCGGACCAGGTGGCCGACGGCGCTGGCGGTACGTACACCAAGGTGGGCGCGGTGGCACTGGAGTCGTGCACCGAACCCGACTCGGTCGGACCGCTCCTCGCCGACTACATAGCCCAGAGCAAGGGATGCGTCGGCGAGCAGGTCGCGCTGTACAAGGACGCCAAGAACAACCAGTTCAACCTGGCGGTCTTCACGATGAAGGACCCCGTGGACACCGTGAAGCTGGTGACCCGGCTCGGATCGGCGCCTATGGACTACCAGGTGGGCGCACAGGCCCCGCCGCCGGCCTCGGGTCTGAAGACCCTCCCGGCGGACAGCGGCATGGTGCAGTCGTTCACCGGCCAGGGCCGGGCGATGGTGGTCGGCCTGGGCCAGTGGTCGGACGGCGCCACCCGCGACTACCAGCGCCTCGTGGAGCGCCTCACCCCGCTCCTGAACGCTGTCTCGGACCGCGTCGCCCGCCACGAGACCTCCCTCTGACCGTCGACACGCCGCTTTCGGCGCTTTCACGGCCGTGGACGACCAAGGGCAGGTCTACACCCCGTCGAACGACCCCGCCGCCACCCAGTGGCCGGGCAACACGCCGGCGCGGTCGCTGCCCTTGCCGCAGACGGCCGCCGACGCCGAACAGGCCACACCACGTAGCGATCTGCTGCGCTCCCGGCCACAGACGGTCGTCAGCCGCCGAGACGAGAGGAGCGCGTAGCGGTCTCGTGCGTCTGCCCGGTGGGGATGGGGCTGTGGTCGCTGTTTTCCGCAGGTTGGGGCTGCCTGCTCCTGGGCGGGCCTTCCTTCCTGTTGGCCTTCGGGGGATCTCGGGTGGCCTGGGCACCTACGGTGCCGGTCCAGGGCGCGATTCCGGCCGGGTACGTCCTGCGAGCAAGCCGACGCAGGGCCCTGCTGCTCTGACGAGGGCCGTTCCCGGCTCCTCTGCCCCCTGGCCATCCTTCGGGGCTTCCCGGCAGTCTGTTGGCATTCCGGGGCGGGTCGGTTCGTCAAGGGTGGAGCGGAGCGACATCGCGCAGCGACGCGACCGCAGGGAGCGCCCTTGACGGGCCGGCCCGAACCGGAAGGACAATGGGCGGCCGGGAAACCCCGGACACCCCACCGACCCCGCCCGGCCGAAGCGCCGCCCCGCGTCTCCCGCCCCGCTCGCGTTACCCCCGCCTCAGGCGCACCCTGGAGTGACAAGGGTGAGCCCTGGAGGTGATGCACCATGTCCACACTCGTCGGGTGGCACGTGGAGCTCGAATTCACCGAGGACGGTCACCGCACCACTGCGGCGGCTTTGGTCAGACTCGGTGACGGCTCCGAGATGCGGGCGCGCGGCTACGCCATGCGTCACCCCTCCGACCCGCAGCAGCTGCGGGTCGGTGAAGAGATCGCCGGCGCACGTGCGCTGATGGATCTCGCGTCCCAGATGTTGCAGAAGGCCCACGGAGAGATCGACGAGGCGACGGGCCGGCACTCATACCCGCTGACCCGCTGACCGCTATTGCTGCGCTCCTGCCCACGCGGCCTGCTCGCGCCCTCCGAGGGCGTGAGCAGGCCTTTCCGGTGCCCGGCTCCCAGCAGTTGGTCCAACAGGCCCGCTCCTGCTCGGTGTTGAGGGCCTGAGTCCGCAACATCGCGACGACGGCCTGCGGCTGGAAGTCGCCCAGGTCCGCTACCACTACTGAAGGTGGCGGGCCTCCCGGCCGGGCCCATCACATCGGGTCGGGCTGCTCGGGTGCCTCGCTGGGCTTGATGACGGCGAAGACCGCGCCCTGCGGGTCGGCGAGGACGGCCATCCGGCCGACCGGCATGTCGAAGGCGGGGGCCATGACGCTGCCGCCGGCCCGTTCGCAGGCGGCCTGCGTCGCGTCGGCGTCGGCCACGCGGAAGTACGGCAGCCAGTGCGGCGGCGTGCCCTTCGGGTGCTGGTCGAGGGACATCATCCCGCCGACGGCCCGGTCGTTGACCTTGAGCTCGGTGTAGCCCTCGGCGCCGGGAACCCGGGAGGGGGCGGGCGTGATCGGGAGGATGGTGCTGTAGTACGCGGCGGCCTTCTGCGGGTCGGAGGTGGCCAGCTCGTTCCAGGTCAGGGTGTTGTCCTCGTTGACGATCCCGGCGCCGGGGAAGGTTCCGGCCTGCCAGATGCCGTAGACGGCGCCGGTGGGGTCGGCGAGGACGGCCATCCGGCCGAGGTCCATGACCTCCGTCGGGTCCATGATCGTGCTGCCGCCGGCGGCGGCGCCCGCCCTGACCACCTCGTGCACGTCGTGGACGGCCAGGTACGTGGTCCAGACGGCCGGCGGCATCGGGTCGGGGGTGGACCCGTCGGGGTTCATCGCCTTCATGATCCCGGCGACCGGCTGCTCCTTGTAGTGGCAGACGGAGTACCCGCCGGTCTCGGGCGGGCCGATCTCGCCGGACCAGCCGAAGAGGCCGGTGTAGAAGTCGAGGGCGGCTTGCTGGTCGGGCACCATCAGGTCGATCCAGCACGGGGTGCCGGGTCTGTAGGAGCCGTTCATGAGGGGCACGAGGCCTCCGGGGTCGGTGAGGGGCACGGGGATCGGACGCACCGTCCTGTACCCGGAGACCGCCGGCCGGGATCGGGCCGCACGGGTGAACTGCGGTACCGGCCTCCGGGAGGCGCCGGAGGCCGGAGGCCGGAGGCCTGAGCGCAGAATGCCCCCGCCCCCGCCGGCAGCAGCTGCCGGCAGGGGCGGGGGCATTCGAAGCGGGGAGCGTCAGAGGCGCTCGGGCGTGCGGATCCCGAGCAGGGACATGCCCTTGGTCAGCGTCCGGGCGGTCAGGTCGCACAGGAACAGGCGGTTCTCGACCTGCTCGGGGGTGTCGGCCTTCAGGACCGGGCACTCCGCGTAGAAGGTCGTGTACAGGGACGCCAGCTGGTACAGGTACGCGGCCAGCTTGTGCGGGGCGTACTCGGCGGCCGATTCGGCGATCAGCTCGCCGAAGCCGTCCAGGTGCAGGCCGAGCGCCCGCTCCGACGCGGTCAGCGGCAGTTCGGCGTGCGCGGCCGGCTTCGCGTCGCCCGCCTTCCGCAGGATCGACTGGATACGGGCGTACGCGTACTGGAGGTACACGGACGTGTCCCCGGTCAGCGACACCATCTGGTCCAGGTCGAACTTGTAGTCCCGGGCCGCGGACGTCGAGAGGTCGGCGTACTTCACCGCGCCGATGCCCACCTGGGCACCCCGCTCGGTGATCTCCGCCTCCGTGAGGTCCTGAGCCTTCTCCCGGACGACGGCCGCGGCGCGGTCGATCGCCTCGTCCAGCAGGTCCACCAGCCGCACCGTCTCGCCCTCGCGGGTCTTGAACGGCTTGCCGTCGGCGCCCAGCACCGTGCCGAACGCCAGCTGCACGGCCTTGGTGTCCCCGTTCAGCCAGCCGGCCCGGCGGGCGGTCTCGAAGACCATCTTGAAGTGCAGCGACTGGCGGGCGTCCACCACGTACAGCAGGCTGTTCGCCTTCAGGTTGCCGACGCGGTCGCGGATCGCCGACAGGTCGGTGGCCGCGTAGCCGAAGCCGCCGTCCGACTTCTGGACGATCAGCGGGGTCGGGTTGCCGTCCGGGCCCTTGAACTCCTCGAAGAACACGCACAGCGCGCCCTCCGAGCGGACCGCGACGCCCGACTCCTCCAGCAGCCGGCAGGTCTCCACCAGCATGTCGTTGTAGCCGGACTCGCCGACGATGTCCGAGTCCTGGACGTCCATGTCGAGCTTGTTGAAGACCGAGTAGAAGTAGATCTTCGACTCGTCCACGAACCGCTGCCACAGCGCGAGGGTCTGCTCGTCGCCGGCCTGGAGGTCGACCACCCGGGCCCGGGCGCGGGTCTTGAACTCCTCGTCGGCGTCGAACAGCGCGCGCGAGGCCTTGTACAGGCGGTTGAGGTTGGACATGGCCTCCTCGCCGGACGCCTCCACGTCCGACTCGGCGGCCTTGTGGTCCAGCTCGTGCGGGTGCTCGATCAGGTACTGGATGAGCATGCCGAACTGGGTGCCCCAGTCGCCGATGTGGTGGCGGCGGACCACCTGCTCGCCCGTGAACTCCAGGATCTCGACCATCGCCGCGCCGATGACCGCGGACCGCAGGTGGCCGACGTGCATCTCCTTGGCCACGTTCGGCTGCGCGTAGTCGATCACCGTGGTGCCGGCGTTCTCGTTGACCGGGACGCCCAGCCGGGCGTCCGCGGCGCGTGCCGCCAGCGTCTCGATGATCGCCCGGTCGGAGACGGTGATGTTGAGGAAGCCGGGGCCGGAGACCTCGATCTCCTCGATGACCCCGCCCTTGTCCAGGCCCTCGACCACCGTGGCCGCCAGCTCGCGCGGGTTGGCCTTCGCCTTCTTCGCGAGCGCCAGGATGCCGTTGGCCTGGAAGTCCGCCCGGTCGCTTCGTCGCAGCAGCGGGTCGGCCGCACCGGCCTCCGGCAGGGCGGAGGCGAGGGCGTCGGCGACGCGCTGGTGGACGGAGGAAGCGAGGGAAGGGACCGAGGCCATGGGCTGCCGTTCCTGTGAGGTGTGCGGTGTGCGTGCACTTGGGTGTTCCGACAAGTGCCGAGTATCCCACGTGCCCGCGTCTCATTTCCCGGCATAACTCCGGGCGGCGCCCGCACCCGGAGATCACGACCGCGACCGCAACCGCGGTCACGGCAACCTGCCGCCGCAAGCAACCCCGAACCGCCTGCTTCCGTCTGGGAGAATGGCTGAAGCCAGCATTCGAGATAGAAGGACGTGTCGTGGCTCAGAGCAGCACCGAGACCGACTGGGTCTCCCGTTTCGCGGACGAGGTCATCGCCGAGGCGGAGCGCCGAGCACCCGGCAAACCTGTCGTCGTCGCGTCCGGACTCTCCCCCTCCGGCCCGATCCACCTCGGCAACCTCCGCGAGGTCATGACCCCGCACCTGGTCGCCGACGAGATCCGCCGCCGCGGTTTCGAGGTCCGCCACGTCCTGTCCTGGGACGACTACGACCGCTACCGCAAGGTGCCCAAGGGCATCGTCGGCGTGACCGAGGAGTCCCACGCGCAGCACATCGGCCGCCCGCTGACCTCCGTGCCCGCCCCGGCCGGCTCCGCGTACCCGAACTGGGCCGAGCACTTCAAGGCCGCCATGGTCGAGGCCCTGGCCGAGCTGGGCGTCGAGTACGACCCGATCAGCCAGACCGAGCAGTACACCTCCGGCGCCTACCGCGACCAGGTGCTGTACGCGATGAAGCACCGCGGCGACATCGACGCGATCCTCGCCCAGTACCGCACCAAGCCCAAGGCCGCGAAGAAGTCGCAGAAGCCGGTCGACGAGGCCGAGCTGGAGGCTGCCGAGGGCTCCGGTGCCGCCTCCGAGGACGACGGCAGCGCCGAGGGCGTGGAGTACTTCCCGTACAAGCCGTACTGCGGCGAGTGCGGCAAGGACTTCACGAAGGTCACCTCGTACGACGACGAGACGACCGAGATGACCTACGTCTGCACCGAGGACGAGTTCACCGAGACGGTCAAGCTCAGCGAGTTCAACCGCGGCAAGCTCGTCTGGAAGGTCGACTGGCCGATGCGCTGGGCGTTCGAGGGCGTCGTCTTCGAGCCCTCCGGCGTCGACCACTCCTCGCCCGGCTCCTCCTTCCAGGTCGGCGGCCAGGTCGTGCACATCTTCGGCGGCGAGCAGCCGATCGGCCCGATGTACGCGTTCGTCGGCATCAGCGGCATGGCCAAGATGTCCTCCAGCAAGGGCGGCGTCCCGACGCCGGCCGACGCGCTGAAGATCATGGAGCCGCAGCTGCTGCGCTGGCTGTACGCCCGCCGCAAGCCCAACCAGAGCTTCAAGATCGCCTTCGACCAGGAGATCCAGCGGCTCTACGACGAGTGGGACAAGCTGGAGGCCAAGGTCGCCGACGGCTCCGTGCTGCCCGCCGACGCCGCCGCGCACAGCCGCGCCGTCCGCGTCGCCTCGCACGAGCTGCCGCGCACCCCGCGCCCGATGCCGTACCGGACCCTGGCGTCCGTCGTCGACGTCACCGCCGGCCACGACGAGCAGACCCTCCGCATCCTCTCCGACCTGGACCCGGCCAACCCGCTGGCCTCCCTGGACGAGGTCCGCCCGCGCCTGGACCGCGCCGAGAACTGGATCACCACCCAGGTTCCCGCCGACCAGCGCACCCTCGTCCGCGAGGAGCCCGACACCGAGCTGCTGGCCTCCCTGGACGACGAGGGCCGCCGCTCGCTCCAGCTGCTGCTGGAGGGCCTGGACACGCACTGGTCGCTGGACGGGCTCACCACGCTCGTCTACGGCGTGCCGAAGGTGATGGCCGGCCTCGACCCCGAGGCCAAGCCGACGCCGGAACTGAAGGTGGCCCAGCGCGAGTTCTTCGCCCTGCTCTACCGCCTGCTGGTCACCCGGGAGACCGGGCCGCGCCTGCCCACGCTGCTGCTGGCGGTCGGGTCGGACCGGGTGCGCAAGCTGCTCGCCGCCTGACCCGCCGGGCCCGCCGTACCCGAAGGTCCCGCACCCCACGGGGTGCGGGACCTTCCGCATGTGCGTGCCGCAGTGCGGCGGCCACCGGCTCTACCCGGCGGGCCTCATCAGGCGATGTGCTCGTTCTCCAGGTCGCGCTGGTAGCGCTGCTTCAGCACCGGCATCAGGCGGCGGAGCATCGACGCGCTGCGCGGGTGCACGATCCCGAGGCGGTCGGCGAGGCCCACGTCCACCTGCTCCGGGTCCGGGAAGCCGCCGTTCTCCTCGATGTACGCCCGGAAGACCTCGTACGCGGCCTCCGCGAACTTCACCTCGTCGACGTCCTGCGGCTCCTGGGCCCCGTCCGACGGGGCCGGGAACAGGGCGCCCTGGGCCTCGGCCTGGGCGTCCAGGGCCCGCTGGGCGGCCCGTGCCTGCTGCTGGGCGGCGAGCGCCTGCTGGGCCGCCAGCGCCTGCTCCGCTTCCGGCAGCTCGGGGCCGGCCGGGGCCATCACCGGGATGGGCTCCAGGCCCTCCACGTACTGCGGGTTGTAGCCGCCCTCGTACGCGGCCTGCGGGGCCTTCGGCCCGGCGAACCAGGCGCTGTCGTGGGCCGCGGGCATGGCGGTCGGATCCACCGCGAACGCCGGCTGGGCGTGCTGCTTCGCCACCTGGCCCGGGACCTGGTCCATCACCTGGTCCGGGACCATCTGCTGCGGCTGGGCCGCCGCCTGCACCTGCCCCTGGCCGTACCCCGCCTGCTCCTGCTCCTGCTTCTGCTCCTGCTGCGGCGGGGCCGCCTCCAGGGCCGGCGCCCGGGTCCCCGCGTCCACCGGGGGCAGCAGCACCGGGTCGATGCCGGCCGCCGCCAGCCCCTCCGGGGCCGTCTGCGACAGCGGCACGCCGATCCGGGCCAGCCGCAGCGGCATCAGCGCCTCCACCGGCGCCTTGCGCCGCCACGCGCGCCCGTAGCGGGCCTGGAGCCGCGCCTGGTAGATCAGCCGGTCCTGCTCCATGCCGACCGCCTGCTCGTACGAGCGCAGCTCCCACAGCTTCATCCGGCGCCACAGCTTGAAGGTGGGGATGGGCGAGAGCAGCCAGCGGGTCATGCGGACGCCCTCCATGTGCCGGTCCGCGGTGATGTCCGCGATCCGGCCCACGGCGTGCCGGGCCGCCTCCACGGTGACCACGAACAGCACCGGGATCACGGCGTGCATGCCCACGCCCAGCGGGTCCGGCCAGGCCGCGGCGCCGTTGAAGGCGATCGTCGCCGCGGTCAGCAGCCAGGCCGTCTGCCGCAGCAGCGGGAAGGGGATCCGGATCCACGTCAGCAGCAGGTCCAGCGCCAGCAGCACACAGATGCCCGCGTCGATGCCGATCGGGAACACCAGCGAGAAGCTGCCGAACCCCTTCTTCAGCGCGAGCTCGCGGACCGCGGCGTACGAGCCCGCGAAGCCGATGCCCGCGATGACGACGGCTCCTGCGACCACGACGCCGATGAGTATTCGGTGCGTTCGAGTCAGCTGCATCGCGGCCACCCGCGATCCCCTCCCCTTGTCGAGCTACGGCAGGCACAGCGTACGGCCGACTGTACGGGTGACTGAATGTCAGCCTCCACCGGGTCCCGCCGACCTGCTGCGGATCTCCCGCGAATGGGCCGAGGCTACTGGGCCGACGGGGAAGCCTGCTGGTCAGGCTGCTTCTGCTGCTGGCCGGCGGAGCCGACCGAGGCGACGACCTCCTTGGCCGCGTTGATCGCGTCCTGGAGCAGCTTGGCGTGATCCGGTGCCCCTGCGCCTTCGTACGCGGCACCGTTGTAGTCGACGGTGACGACGACGTTCTGGGTGCGGGCCACGACCGTGGTGTTGAAGAAGTCCACGTCCTTCTTCACGCCGAAGGCGACGGAGGTGGCCTGGTCGCCGACGCCGCCGGCCTGCTCGGCCTTCACGTCGTGCGCGCCCTCGGTGGCCTTCGCGGCCTCGATCTGCTTGTTGTACTGCTCCTCTGCGCGCTTGTTCGCGCTGCCGAGCGAGGCGTGCGATTCGTAGCGGACCAGGGAGACCGACAGCCAGCGGTACTGCGAGCCCTTCAGGCCGTCCTCGTCCAGGCCGTTCCAGGAGCAGCTGGCGCGGGTGGCCAGGTCGTTCGACTTGGTCGCGGTGCCGTTCTTGTCCTTGGCCTCCGGGACCAGGGACTCGATGGTCTTCTCCTGGAAGGTCTTGCAGGGCTCGGGGAGCGTCGCGAACGCCGCCTTCTCCAGGACCGCCGACGGCTTGCCGCTCGGCTTGGCGGAGGCCGAGGCGGAGGACTTCTTGGCGCTGTCGGAGCCCTTGCCCTTGCCCTTGTCCGAGTCGGAGGAGCATCCGGTGGCGGCGAGGATCACCGGTATGACGGCTGCGCAGGCGAGCACGCGGGTGAGACGCGAGGCTGATCGGTGCATGGTTCCTTCAGTACGTTGTGGGCGCGTTGTGGTGAACGCGGTGCGGGCGCGGGACCCGAGCAACGGTAGCCCGATCCGGAGGGCGCCTGCTGTGCGCGCGGTCACCCCCGGGGCGGCCGCGGCCGCGTTCAGTCGTTGAACCGCTCGACGAGGGCCTGGGCCAACTGCCGTGCCTTGTCCTGGGTTTCGGGGCTGGAGGGGATCGTGCCGGGCAGCGCGGGCTGCACGCTGTACTCGACGGTGACGATGACGTTCGCGGTGCGCAACACGATGCGGACGGTCCGCGACTGGACGGCGCTGGCGCCGGCCGCGCTCAGCTTGTCCTCGATGAAGGCCTCGGTGCCGAGCCCTTCGAGGACGCGGGAGCCGAGCTCGGGCGCGGGCGTGGTGGTGCCGGGGCTGCCGCCGGGTGAAGGGGCGCCGGAGGCACCCGCGGGCGGGGCGGCCGGGGCGCCGGACGGCGTCGGGCTCGCCGAGGGGGCGGCACCGGTCGGAGCAGCGCCGTTCGGTGCTGGGGCGGACGGAGCCGCCCCGGACGCAGCCGCTCCGGACGGGGGCGCGGCCGGGCCCGGGAAGGGCAGGTGCGCGTCGGTCAGGCGGCGGACGTAGACCTGCTTGGCCTTGTCGTCGTCACTCGTGGCCGTCCGGTCGTACGAGACGACCCGCTCGAAGCGGACCGCCAGCAGCCGGGTCTCCTCGGGGGTCTGTGCCGTCCACCGGCAGCCGACGTGCCGGTCGGCGTCGTAGGAGGTGTCCGCGGTGCCCGCGTACAGCTGGGTGCGCTGCTCCTCGGTGAGGGCGGCCGCGGCCGGGAGCATGGCCTTCAGGCGCTTGCCGTCGGCGGCCTTGCAGGGGGCGGGCAGGCTGCGGTACTTGCCGGCGGGCGCGGGTGCGGGGGAGCTGTCGCCGGCCTTGGCGTCGGCGGCGCCGCGGCCATCGTTCCCGCTGGTGCACCCGGTCAGGCCGGCCACCCCGGCCACGAGCGCGGTGAGCATCGCGATGCCCGGCAGGACTCCCCGTACCGCCTTGCGCTGCACGTCCTCTGGCTCCCTTCGGCCGGCCGGCCACCCGGCGGTCAGGAAAATGCGTTGCCGCGCTTTGGACACGGCTGGACACAATGTCTATCGCACGCGCCGGTGCCGGCGCCGGTCCCCTATCCGATGTGGGGCCAGAAGCGAGGGTTTTTGCCCAATCCGATTTTTCTGTGGGTTTCGGGGGATTAAGACGTTATGTCGTACGTAGAGGTTCCGGGAGCGAAGGTCCCGATCCGGATATGGGCCGATCCGGCGTCGGTCGAGCAGAGCGCGATGCGCCAGCTGGAGAACGTCGCGACCCTCCCGTGGATCAAGGGCCTGGCCGTCATGCCGGACGTCCACTACGGCAAGGGCGCCACCGTCGGCTCCGTGATCGCCATGAAGGACGCGGTCTGCCCGGCGGCGGTCGGCGTGGACATCGGCTGCGGCATGTCCGCGGTCAGGACCTCCCTCACGGCGAACGACCTCCCCGGGGACCTGTCGGCGCTCCGCTCCAAGATCGAGCGGGCGATCCCGGTGGGTGCGGGCATGCACAAGGAGGCCCTGGACCCGGCGCGCCTGTACGGCTTCCGGGACGCGGGCTTCGGCGACCTGTGGGAGCGCTTCGACTACATCGCGGACGCGGTGAAGTACCGGCGGGACCGGGCGCTGCGGCAGATGGGCACCCTGGGCAGCGGCAACCACTTCTGCGAGGTGTGCATCGACACGTCCGGCTCCGTGTGGCTCATGCTGCACTCCGGCTCCCGGAACATCGGCAACCAGCTGGCCGACTTCCACATCAACGTGGCCCGCGGCCTCGACCACAACCAGAACCTGGTCGACCGGGACCTCGCGGTCTTCCTCGCGGCCACGCCCGAGATGGACGCCTACCGCAACGACCTCTTCTGGGCGCAGGAGTACGCGAAGTACAACCGGGCCGTGATGATGAGCCTCCTCAAGGAGGTCTTCCGCAAGGAGTTCCGCAAGGCGAAGGTCTCCTTCGACCGGGAGATCAGCTGCCACCACAACTACGTGGCGGAGGAGCGGTACGAGGGCATGGACCTGCTGGTCACCCGCAAGGGCGCGATCCGCGCCGGCAGCGGAGACTACGGGATCATCCCGGGCTCGATGGGCACCGGCTCGTACATCGTGAAGGGCCTCGGCAACGAGAAGTCCTTCAACTCGGCCTCGCACGGAGCGGGCCGGAAGATGAGCCGCACGGCGGCGAAGAAGCGGTTCTCGGCGCGTGACCTGGCGGAACAGACCAGGGGCGTCGAGTGCCGCAAGGACGTGGGCGTGGTCGACGAGATCCCGGGCGCGTACAAGTCGATCGAGCAGGTCATCGACCAGCAGACCGACCTGGTCGAGGTCGTCGCCAAGCTCAAGCAGGTCATCTGCGTCAAGGGCTGAACCCGGACCGGGGGCCCGGACTAACGGCCCGGAACCCCCTCAGAGCTCCCGGTGCACCTTGGTGTTCGAAGCCTGGGCGCGGGGCCGGACCACCAGCAGGTCGATGTTGACGTGGCTGGGCCGGGTCACCGCCCAGGTGACCGTCTCGGCCACGTCCTCCGCAGTCAGCGGCTCGGCAACACCCGCGTACACCTTCGCGGCCTTCTCGGCGTCGCCGCGGAAGCGCGTGGTGGCGAACTCCTCGGTCTTGACCATGCCCGGCGCGATCTCGATGACCCGCACGGGCTGGCCCACGATCTCCAGACGAAGCGTCTCGGCCAGCACCCGGGCCCCGTTCTTCGCGGCGACGTACCCGGCACCGCCCTCGTACGTGCCGTGCCCGGCCGTGGAGGACAGCACCACGACCGTCCCGTCGCCGGACGCGGTCAGGGCCGGCAGCAGTGCCTGGGTCATGTGCAGCGTGCCGATCACATTGACCTCGTACATGGTGCGCCAGTCACCGGGATCGCCGGTGGCGACCGGATCGGCCCCGAGCGCCCCGCCGGCGTTGTTCACCAGCACATCGCACCGCTCGAGGGACGCCGCAAAGGCGTCGACGGCATCCCGGTCGGTGACATCCAGCGCATACGCCACAGCAGACCCGCCGCCGGCGGTGATCTCGGCGGCGAGGGCCTCGATGCGGTCCTTGCGGCGCGCGGTGAGAACGACGTGGTAGCCGGCCTCGGCGAGCTGCCGGGCGGTGGCCGCGCCGATGCCGCTGCTGGCGCCGGTGACGACGGCGGTCCGGGTGCTCATGTACGGGCTCCTCGTTCGTACGGGCGAATACCCGCCAGCATAAGCACGAGCTCAGCGCCCCCGCGGGACGCACATGATCACGGCCGTCCCGGCCAGGCCCGCGCCCCCACGACGCCACCGGTCGGGCCGATACCCGTCGGCAACAACACCCCGGGCCGGCAACCCCGCAACGAAGACCCCGCTGTCGCGCTCGTCGGCCCCAGACGGGGGCCAGCCGCCGAGGAATGGGGAGCACGTAGCGATCCGTTGCGCCCATCAACACAGGACGACGTCTGGCCGCCAAGCCGCGGAGAGCACGTAGCGATCTGTTGCGCTCCTCGGCCCGGACGGCGGCCAGCCGCCGAGGAATGGGGAGCGTGTAGCGATCTGTTGCGCTCATCGGCCCCGGACGGCGGTCAGCCGCCGAGGAATGGGGAGCGTGTAGCGATCTGTTGCGCTCCTCGGCCCCGGACGGCGGTCAGTCGCCGAGAAGACGGGAGCGCGTAGCGATCTGGGGCTCCCGGGGTGCCGGATGGGCTTGTGGTCGACATTTCGTGCAGGTTGGGGGCGGCTCTCGGCGGCTCAGTGGCTTCCGGCGGCTGTGGTGGTCCTGGGCGCACGACGCCCTGGCAAGGCGGAGCCTCTGGCCTGCTGCTCTGGCGAGGGCCGTTTCTGCCTCTTATGCCCCCTGGCCATCCTTCGGGGCTTCCCGGCAGTCTGTTGGCATTCCGGGGCGGGTCGGTTTGTCAAGGGTGGAGCGGAGCGACATCGCGCAGCGACGCGACCGCAGGGAGCGCCCTTGACGGGCCGGCCCGAACCGGAAGGACAATGGGCGGCCGGGAAACCCCGGACACCCCACCGACCCCGCCCGGCCGAAGCACCGCCCCTTGGCTCCCGTCCCGAGTCTTCCCACCCCGCGTCTGCCGCCCCGCGTCTCCCGCCCAGCAGTCCGCCTCAGAACGCGTAAGCGTCGCCCGTGTCCAGCGCCAGCACCAGGTGCTCGTTGTTCGAGAGGTTCCGGTCGGCTGCCCCGCCGTTCCACCTCGTGTCGACCCAGACCACCACCTCCGGCACCTGTTCCCGCAGGTCCAGCAGGAGCCCGATGTGGCGTCCGTGCCCGTGCAGCGGCAGCGGCCCGGTTTCGCACACCACCTCGCGCAGTCCTGCGCGTACGCAGCCGTCTGCGAGTTCTTGCAGGTCCGCGAGCTCGGCCGACAGGCGCAACCGAACGGTTGCGTTGGGGAGCGTGGCAGGCCCTTCGTTCTCGGGGACCATCCACACCCGCAGGTGCCCCTGCGACAGGGCCACCTGCCCGTGGTAGGCCACGTCGGCCTCGGGGCCGCTGCCTTGGGCCTGCGCGGCCCCGGCAACACCGAGCACCAGCAACCCCGCAACCACCACACTCCGTACGGCACCAGGGCGCACCGTTACCACCTCCTCCACGCGCGAAGGCTAAACAGCAGCGGCCACGACCAGTCGGACCATCGCACGAACGAGGGCGAGCCGTGCTCCGACCGGCGGGCGGTGGAGGTGTTGATCGAGATACACGCAGGACGGCGGGGAGATGCGGGGCGGGAGATGCGGGGCGGGAGACGCGGGCCGGGAGACGCGGGGCGGCAGACGCGGGGTGGGAAGACGCTTGGCGGGAGCCAAGGGGCGGTGCTTCGTCCGACCGGGGTCGGAGGAGCATCCGGGGTTTCCCGGCCGCCCATTGTCCTTCCGGTTCGGGCCGGCCCGTCAAGGGCGCTCCCTGCGGTCGCGTCGCTGCGCGATGTCGCTCCGCTCCACCCTTGACAAACCGACCCGCCCCGGAATGCCAACAGACTGCCGGGAAGCCCCGAAGGATGGCCAGGGGGCACAAGAGCCAGAAACGGCCCTCGCCAGAGCAGCAGGCCAGAGGCTCCGCCTTGCCAGGGCGTCGTGCGCCCAGGACCACCACAGCCAGGAGCCGCCGGAAGTCCGCCGGAAGCCGCCGGAACCCACTGAGAGCCGCCGGGAGCCGCCCCCCAGACCAGCCCCGGCCCCCAACCTGCACGAAATGTCGACCACAAGCCCATCCGGCACCCCGGGCGCCCCAGATCGCTACGCGCTCCCGTCTTCTCGGCGACTGACCGCCGTCCGGGGCCGATGAGCGCAACAGATCGCTACACGCTCCCCATTCCTCGGCGGCTGGCCGCCGTCCGGGCCGAGGAGCGCAACAGATCGCTACGTGCTCTCCGCGGCTTGGCGGCCAGACGTCGTCCTGTGTTGATGGGCGCAACGGATCGCTACGTGCTCCCCCTGGAGCGGCGTCCAACCGTTGGGAGCGGGGCGGGGTTGGAGCGGGGCGGGGCGGGTCAGGGGGTGGCCGGGCTGCCGAATTCCTCGACGGCGTTCGTGACGATGCGTTCCAGGCGGGTGTGGTGGGCGCCGCGCCAGTAGACGCGCTCGCACTCCGTGCACTGCGCGAAGACGTCGTACGAGCGGTGCGTGCCCCTTTCCAGGCGGTCGCCGACGCTTTCCTTGTCGGCCTCCCGCAGGGGGCCGTTGCACGCCGTGCAGCGGGTCCACGGGGCCAGGGCCGGGGCGAATCGGCCGAGGACGTCGCGCAGTTGCTCGTCGGGGTTGTCGCTGTAGATGTACGCTCCGGCGAAAATCTCGCGGCGCCGCAGCAGTCCGCGGTCGCGGGAGAGCAGGACACGCTGCTCGCCGGCGGAGCGGGTGGCGAGGGCGGGGTCGCCGATGTCCTCGTTCTCGTACGCGGCGTCCACGCCGAGCAGGCGCAGGCGGCGGGCGAGGGTGCCGAGGTGTACGTCGAGGAGGAAGCGGAGGGGGCCCTGGACCTGCTGGGGGCGGTCCACGCCGAACACCTCGACGGACTGCCCGGCCTGCGGCACGTACGAGACGGGCACTTCGTGGCCGTCGACGAGGAGCCGGCCGACTTCGGTGAGCGGGACTCCGGCGGATTCGACGACGTGGCCGAGGCTGGAGGCGCCGTCGGTGGGGGTCGCTACGCGGTCGGCCCGCCGGCTGGGCGGGGCGAACAGGCGCAGTTCGGGGGCGAGGGTGAGGTGAATGCCGGGTCCGTTCACGCTGCCAGGATGCCATCGGGGGGCGGCACGGCGCGGCGGAATTACGAGGTCTCGGCGGCGTGCTGACCTCGTCGAAGCGGTTCTCGCCTGCAGCTTCACGGAGGGCGGCAGCCGTGGCCGGCGCCGGGGGCCGTCGGCCGGGGAGCGGCCCGGGTGCCGGTTTCGGTCGGCCCCGGACCCGTCCCGGCACCGTTGGTCAGGGCCAGACCAGGCAGTACGGCTGGTGTCCCGCCTCGTGGAGACGCTGGCTGAAATCCTGCCATTCGTGGAGCAGCTGGTAGACGTTGAACGCGTCCCGCGGGCCGCCGCGGTCCGGGACCGTCGACCAGATGAACGCGGCCGCGCCGACCGATTCCTCGCCGATGTCGCGCAGCGGGTCGACGACCGTCATCGGCAGCTTCACCACCGCGTAGTCGGGGTGGAGCACGACCAGCTCCAGCGGCGGCACCTTGTGCAGGGGTATCCCCTGGATGCCGGTCAGGACCATGGCGGCCATGGTCTCCGGCTTGATCTTGGTGAACATGCCGCCCATGCCGAGCTCGTCGCCGCCGAGTTCCTCCGGGCGCATCGTGACCGGGACGCGGGCGGCCGTGGCTCCGTCCGGGGCGCCGAAGTACTTGTACGTCACGCCCATGCCGCGGCCCTTGGGCAGGCCGCCGTCCGGGTCCTCCGGCGGCGCCGGCACGGGTTCGGCCGCGTCCGCGGCCCGGCGGCGGTGCCTGCCCCTGCGGCGGGCTTCGCGGGCCTCGCGGGCGCGCTTCGGGTCGAGGTCGTCCGTACCCTCGCCCGGTCCACCACCGCGTTGCATATCTCCACCCGACTGGTCTTGCCTGTCACGGCCCCGCGGCTCTCGCCACGCAGCCCGATCATCATGGCAGTGACCTCCCCCCGGGCGGCGTGGTGAAACGCCCGTCCGCAAGTCGGTCGCGGCCTGATGAGACCATGGCTGGTGTGAGCTACCCGTACCCGTATGAAGCCAAAGTCTCGCAGACTCTCTTTGACCGTGCGTCCCTCGTGACGCCTGGCGGCGTGAACTCTCCGGTGCGTGCCTTCCGCGCCGTGGGTGGAACGCCCAGGTTCATGGTGTCCGGTACCGGTCCGTACCTGACCGATGCCGACGGGCGCGAGTACGTCGACCTCGTCTGTTCGTGGGGGCCGATGATTCTCGGCCACGCCCACCCGGCCGTCGTCGAGGCGATCCAGGCCGCCGTCGCCCGCGGTACCTCCTTCGGTACGCCGGGCGAGGGCGAGGTCGCGCTCGCCGAGGAGATCGTCGCCCGCATCGAGCCCGTCGAGCAGGTCCGCCTGGTCTCCTCCGGTACGGAGGCGACCATGTCGGCGATCCGGCTGGCCCGCGGGTTCACGGGCCGCTCGAAGGTCGTGAAGTTCGCCGGCTGCTACCACGGGCACGTGGACGCTCTGCTGGCCGCCGCCGGTTCCGGTCTGGCCACTTTCGCGCTGCCGGACACCCCCGGTGTCACCGGTGCCCAGGCCGGCGACACCATCGTGCTCCCCTACAACGACCTCGAAGCGGTCCGGGCGGCGTTCGCCGCGCACCCCGGCGAGATCGCCTGCGTGATCACCGAGGCCGCGCCCGGCAACATGGGCGTGGTGACGCCCGCCGAGGGCTTCAACCAGGGGCTCGCCGACCTGTGCCGGGAGAACGGCGCCCTGTACGTCTCCGACGAGGTCATGACGGGCTTCCGCACCTCGCGGGCCGGCTGGTACGGGGTCGACGGCGTCAAGCCCGACCTGATGACGTTCGGCAAGGTCATGGGCGGCGGCTTCCCGGCCGCGGCGTTCGGCGGCCGCGCCGACGTGATGGGCCACCTGGCCCCGGCCGGCCCGGTCTACCAGGCGGGCACGCTCTCCGGGAACCCGGTCGCCACCGCCGCCGGCCTGGCGCAGCTGCGCCTGCTCGACGAGGCGGCGTACGACAAGGTCAACGCGGTGTCCGCGGAGATCCAGGGCCTGGTCACGGATGCGCTCGCGAAGGAGGGCGTCGCGCACCGGCTGCAGACGGCGTCCAACATGTTCTCCGTCTTCTTCACCGAGGAGCCGGTCCGCAATTACGACGACGCGAAGACGCAGGAAGCGTTCCGCTTCAACGCGTTCTTCCACTCGATGCTGTCGCAGGGCGTCTACCTGCCGCCGTCGGCGTTCGAGTCGTGGTTCGTCTCCACCGCCCACGACGAGGCGGCCGTCGAGCGGATCGCGGCCGCGCTGCCCGCCGCCGCCCGTGCCGCCGCGCAGGCGCAGCCGGAGGCCGGCGCATGAGCGACATCACCGTCGTCCACCTGATGCGCCACGGCGAGGTGCACAACCCGGACGGTGTCCTCTACGGCCGCCGTCCCGGCTACCACCTCTCCGAGCTGGGCCGCCGCATGGCGGAGCGGGTCGCCGATCACCTGAAGGAGCGGGACATCGCGTACGTCGTGTCCTCCCCGCTGGAGCGGGCGCGGGAGACGGCGACGCCGGTCGCCGAGAGCCACGGCCTGGAGCTGGCGACCGACGCGCGGCTGCTGGAGGCGGAGAACGTCTTCGAGGGCAAGACCTTCGGCGTCGGCGACGGCGCGCTGCGCAAGCCGGGCAACTGGAAGCACCTGACGAACCCGTTCAAGCCGTCCTGGGGCGAGCCGTACGTGGAGCAGGTCGTGCGGATGATGAGCGCGATCGAGGCGGCGCGGGACGCGGCGCGCGGCCACGAGGCCGTCGCGGTCTCCCACCAGCTGCCGATCTGGATCGTGCGCAGCTTCGCGGAGAAGCGCCGGCTGTGGCACGACCCGCGGCGCCGGCAGTGCACGCTGGCCTCGCTGACGTCGTTCACGTTCCAGGGCGACCAGCTGGTGTCGGTGGGCTACAGCGAGCCGGCCCGGGACCTGGTTCCGCCGCACCTGCTGGCGGGGGCGAAGCCGGTGAAGGGGAAGTCGAAGGCGTTCGGCGCCTGACCAGCGGCTCCGTACGGGCCGCGGGGGGCGCGGAAGATCGGCAAATCGCTCATGCGAAACTTTTCACATGAGAATTGGCCGCGCCCCCCGCCGCCGCTCGACCAGCGGCCGCGCCCTCCTGCTGACCGCGGTGACCGCTGTCGGCGCCCTGACCCTCACGGCGTGCACCGACTCCGACGGCAAGCCGTCCGGATCCGGCGGCGGCAACTACGTGACGGGCCCGAGCGGCATCTCCACCGTCGCCCGGGGCGAGCGGGTGGCCGCGCCGAAGCTCGACGGGGAGACCGTCGACGGGGAGGGCCTCGACACCACCGCCCTCAAGGGCAAGGTCGTCGTCCTCAACGTGTGGGGCTCCTGGTGCCCGCCCTGCCGGGCGGAGGCCCCGTACTTCGCGAAGGTGTCCAAGGAGCTCGCCGACGCCGGCAAGCCGGTCGCCTTCGTCGGGATCAACACCCGCGACAACAGCAAGCAGAACGCGGCCGCGTTCGAGGAGAACTTCGGGATCACCTTCCCGAGCCTGTACGACCCGGACGGCAAGCTGATGCTCCGCTTCCCCGCGGGGACCCTCAACGCGCAGGCCATCCCCTCCACGATCGTCCTCGACAAGGAGGGCAGGATCGCCGCCCGCACGCTGGCCCCGGTCAACGAGGAGCAGCTGCGTTCGATGATCGACCCGCTGCTCGCGGAGCAGTGACCTCGTGGTCCCCCCTGTCCTGACGCTGGCCGCCGAGCAGGCCGGTGTGAACACCACGGTCCTCAGCGGCGCCCTGCTGCTGGCCCTGCCCATCGCGGTGCTGGCCGGCCTGGTCTCGTTCTTCTCGCCGTGCGTGCTGCCGCTGGTGCCGGGCTACCTCTCGTACGTGACCGGGGTCAGCGGCGCCGACCTCGCCGAGGCGCGGCGCGGGCGCATGGTCGCCGGGGCGAGCCTGTTCATCCTCGGGTTCACGGCGGTGTTCGTCTCGTCGGGTGCGCTCTTCGGTCAGTTCGGCAACGTCCTGCTCGGCAACAAGGAGATCATCTCCCGGGTCATGGGCGGGCTGGTGATCGTGCTCGGCCTGTTCTTCATGGGGGCGATCCCGGGCCTGACGATGCGGGAGTTCCGGTTCCACCGGAAGCCGGCGAGCGGCCTGCTGGGCGCGCCCCTGCTGGGGGTGCTGTTCGGGGTCGGCTGGACGCCGTGCATGGGGCCGACGCTGGCCGCCGTCAACACGCTCTCCCTGGACCAGGCGAGTGCCGGCCGGGGTGCGCTGCTGACGGTCGCGTACTGCCTGGGCCTGGGCCTGCCGTTCATCCTGGCCGCGGTCGCGTTCCGCAGGGCGCTCGGCGCGTTCGGCTGGGTGAAGAAGCACTACGCCTGGGTGATGCGCATCGGCGGCGGCATGCTGATCGTGACCGGTCTGCTGCTCGTCACAGGTTTGTGGGACAGCATCGTCAGCGACATGCAGAGCTGGACCCAAGGCTTCACGGTGGGGATCTGAGGACTACACGCATATGAGTACGACCGACAAGGCGTCCACGGAGGCGCCGAACCCGTCCGCGGACACCCCGGACTCCGCCGACGCCTCCCCGGACTCGGCCGAGGCCGCCGCCGGCGCGCAGCTGTCCACCGCGCCCGCGGAGGAGTCCGGCGGCCCCGTCGGCATCGGCGCGTTCGGCTGGATCCGCTGGTTCTGGCGGCAGCTCACCTCGATGCGGGTGGCGCTGATCCTGCTCTTCATGCTGTCCCTGGGCTCCATCCCGGGCTCCCTCATCCCGCAGACGCAGGTCGACGCGATGAAGGTGGCCGAGTGGAAGCGGAACAACGAGTTCTGGGTGCCGGTCGCCGAGAAGCTCCAGCTGTTCGACGTCTACAGCTCGGTCTGGTTCTCCGCGATCTACCTGCTGCTGTTCATCTCGCTGATCGGCTGCATCGTCCCGCGCAGCTGGCAGTTCGTCGGCCAGCTCACCGGCCGCCCGCCGGGCGCGCCCCGCCGTCTGGACCGGATGCCCGCGTACGCGACCTGGCGGACCGAGGCGTCCCCCGACGAGGTCCTGGCGCACGCCCGGAAGCTGCTGGGCGGGCGGCGGTTCCGTACCGAGGCCGGCTCGTCCTCGGTCGCCGCGGAGAAGGGCTACCTGCGGGAGGCCGGCAACCTGGTCTTCCACGTCGCGCTGATCGTGATGCTGGTGGCCTTCGCCTGGGGGCAGCTGTTCAAGTCCGAGGGCGGCAAGCTCGTGCTGCGCGGCAAGGGCTTCGCGAACACGCTCACCCAGTACGACGACTTCAAGTCGGGCAGCTTCTTCACCCCCGACGACCTGCCGCCGTTCTCCTTCACCCTCGACAGGTTCGACGCCTCGTTCGAGAGGTCCGGCCCGCAGAAGGGCACGGCCCGCGACTTCAAGGCGTACGTCACCTTCAGCAAGGGTGCCGACGGCGCGCCGGAGAAGCGCGAGATCCAGGTCAACAAGCCGCTGGAAGTCGACGGCGCCAAGGTCTACCTCCTCGGCCACGGCTACGCGCCGGTCATCTCGGTCACCGACCCGACCGGAAAGGTGATCTTCCGGGACGCCGTGCCGATGCTGCCGTTCGACAACAACCTCAGCTCCTCCGGCGCCGTCAAGGTCACCGACGGCTACCGCGACAAGGACGGCAAGAAGGAGCAGCTCGGCTTCAACGCCATGTTCGTGCCGACCTTCGCCGGCGAGGGCAAGGGCACGATGCTCTCCCAGTTCCCGGAACTGGACTTCCCCGTCCTCGCGCTGAGCGCCTACCACGGCAGCCTGGGCGTGGACTCGGGCCTGCCGCAGAACGTGTACCAGCTGAACACCTCCAAGCTGCAGGAGTTCAAGGACGAGAACGGGCAGCTGTTCAAGAAGCGGCTGCTGCCCGGGGAGACCATGGAGCTGCCCGGCGGGGCGGGCGTCGTGAAGTTCGAGGGCATCGAGCGCTGGGCGACCTTCTCCGTCACCCGCCAGCCCGGCAGCGCACTCGCGCTCGCCGGCGCCGTCGCCGCCATCGGCGGCCTGGCCGCGTCGCTGTTCATCCAGCGCCGCCGCGTCTGGGTCCGCGCCGTGCGCGGGGAGGACGGCACCACCGTCGTCGAGATGGCCGGCCTCGGCCGCAGCGAGTCGGCGAAGGTCCCGGAGGAGCTGGGCCAGCTGGCCGCCGCCCTGCACGACCAGGCGCCCACCGCGCCCGACCGACCCGTCCCCGACCGACCCGTCAAGGAAACCGTCGAAGGAGAGCGCGGATGACGCCGCTCGCAGCCGAAGTCAACGAGAACCTGGCGCAGATCAGCAACTACCTGATCTATTCGTCCATGGCGGTCTACACGCTCGCCTTCCTCGCGCACATCGCCGAGTGGACGTTCGGCAGCCGCAGCAAGGTGGCCCGTACGGCCGCCGCGCTGACCGCCGGGGCGGGCGGCACCGCCGCCGCGCCCGCCGTGCAGGTCCGCTCCAAGGGCGGCACCGCGGTCCTCGACAAGCCGAAGGTCGTCACCCGGTCCGCGCCCGGCACCCGCGACGTCCCCGACGGCCCCGGCGCCGCCGGCGGCACCGCCGAGGGCGACCTGTACGGCCGGATCGCGGTCTCGCTGACCGTGCTCGGCTTCCTCATCGAGGCGGCCGGCGTGGTCGCCCGCGCGCTGTCCGTGCAGCGGGCCCCCTGGGGCAACATGTACGAGTTCTCGATCACCTTCTCCACGGTGGCCGTCGGCGCGTACCTGCTGCTCCTCGCGCTGAAGAAGAACGTGCGCTGGCTCGGTCTGATCCTGGTCACCACCGTCCTGCTCGATCTCGGCATCGCCACCACCTGGCTGTACACCGACAGCGACCAGCTGGTCCCCGCCCTGCACTCGTACTGGCTGTGGATCCACGTCTCCACCGCGATCTTCTGCGGCGCGGTCTTCTACATCGGCGCCGCCGGCGCGGCCCTGTACCTGCTGCGCGACTTCTACGAGGCCAAGCTCGCCGGCGGCGGCACCCCCTCGAAGATCGCCACGTCGATCCTGGAGCGGTTCCCGTCGGCGGCCTCGCTGGACAAGTTCTCGTACCGCATCAACGCGGCCGTCTTCCCGCTGTGGACGTTCACGATCATCGCGGGCGCCATCTGGGCGGGCGACGCGTGGGGCCGCTACTGGGGCTGGGACCCCAAGGAGGTCTGGTCCTTCGTCACCTGGGTGGCGTACGCCTGCTACCTGCACGCGCGCGCGACCGCCGGCTGGAAGGGCCGCAAGGCCGCCTACCTGGCCCTTTTCGCCTTCGCCTGCTGGATCTGGAACTACTACGGCGTGAACATCCTGCTCAGCGGCAAGCACTCGTACGCGGGCGTCTGAGCCCCGACGGTGGCACGCTGGTGGCATGACCCCTGTGACTCATGCCACCAGCGAGAGCCGGGGCGAGAACCACTGGCTCCTGCGTTTCGAGGTGCACCTGCCCTGCGCGTACGAGGACCTGTGGCCCGCGCTGAGCACCGCGGACGGACTGCGCGGCTGGCTGGCCGCGGCGGACGTCCTGGAACGCCGGCTCGGCGGGGCCGTCACGCTGCGCTGGCTGAACACCGGCACCACCGTCTCCGGCCGGGTCACGGCCTGGGACGTCGAACGGGTCGTGGAGTACACCGTCGCCGAACAGGGCCGGATCCGCTTCCACCTGGACCCGGTCGGCACGGATTCCACGGTGATCCGCTTCCAGGCGGAGCGCAGCGGCACCGAGGAGGACCGGCTCGACGCCCTGGCCGGCTGGCACCACCACTTCGAGCTGCTGGAGGCCGCGCTCCACGGCCACCCGGCCGACTGGTCGCACTGGACCGACGCCCGCTGGGCGGAGCTCCGCGCCTCGTACGCGGCCTTCTCCCACACGTAGCCGACCCCTGTCCGGCCGGACCCGGCGCCGCGCACGGTATGCGCCCGGTCAGTCCTTGTCCGGGTCCTTGCCGGTGTCCTTGTTCTTGTCCGCGTCCTTGCGCGCGTCGTTGTCCCCGTCCCGGTTCTTCTTCTGCTGCTCCTCACCGAGCGACCGCAGGAACTCCGGGTTGTCGTCGGGCGCCACCCACTGCGTCCGGCGCACCCGGCCGCCGCCCACCGCGGACCGCTGCTTGCCGGCAGCCAGCCACACGACGGGGCCGACGATCGAGAACAGCAGGATGATGATCACCCAGACCGGCTTGGGGAGGTGCTTGACCTCCTCCTCGGGGGTGTTCAGGCAGTCGATGAAGGCGTAGATGGTCAGCGCGATGATCAGCAGGAACGGCAGATAGCGCAGCACGGTGTGGGACCGACTCCCCGACGTTGACGGGGGACCCGCGCGGGGCCCCGGTGACAGGTCCAGGTTAGTCGGTGACGGATACTGGCCCCTATGGCTTACGACGATCTCCGCTCGCTGCTCCGGGCTCTGGAGCGGGAGGGCGACCTCAAGCGCATCAAGGCCGAAGTCGACCCGTACCTGGAAGTCGGGGAGATCGTCGACAGAGTGAACAAGGCGGGCGGGCCGGCCCTGCTGTTCGAGAACGTCAAGGGCTCGGACATGCCCCTGGCGATGAACGTCTTCGGCACCGACCGCCGCCTGCTCAAGGCCCTCGGCCTGAAGTCGTACGGCGAGATCAGCGACAAGATCGGCGGCCTGCTGAAGCCGGAGCTGCCGCAGGGGTTCATCGGCGTCCGCGAGGCCTTCGGCAAGCTCGGCTCGATGGTGCACGTCCCGCCGAAGAAGGTGAAGGGCGACGCCGCCCCCGTCCAGGAGGTCGTCCTCACCGGCGACGACGTCGACCTGGACCGGCTGCCGGCGCTGTTCACCTGGCCCAAGGACGGCGGGTCCTTCTTCAACCTCGGCCTGACGCACACCAAGCACCCGGAGACGGGCGTGCGCAACCTGGGCCTCTACCGCCTCCAGCGCCACGACAAGCGCACCATCGGCATGCACTGGCAGATCCACAAGGACAGCCGCAACCACTACGCCGTCGCCGCCAAGCGCGGCGAGCGGCTTCCGGTCGCGATCGCGTTCGGCTGCCCGCCGGCCGTGACGTACGCGTCGACCGCGCCGCTGCCGGGCGACATCGACGAGTACCTCTTCGCGGGCTTCGTCGCCGGCAAGCGGATCGAGATGGTGGACTGCAAGACGGTCCCGCTCCAGGTCCCGGCCAACGCGGAGGTCGTGATCGAGGGCTGGCTGGAGCCGGGGGAGATGCTCCCGGAGGGCCCGTTCGGCGACCACACCGGCTTCTACACGCCGCAGGAGCCGTTCCCCGCACTGAAGATCGACTGCATCACGATGCGGAAGCGGCCGCTGCTCCAGTCGATCGTGGTCGGCCGGCCGCCGACGGAGGACGGGCCGCTGGGGCGGGCGACCGAGCGGTTCTTCCTGCCGCTGCTGAAGATCATCGTGCCGGACATCGTGGACTACCACCTGCCCGAGTCGGGCGGCTTCCACAACTGCGCGATCGTGTCGATCGACAAGAAGTACCCCAAGCACGCCCAGAAGGTCATGCACGCCATCTGGGGCGCCCACATGATGTCGCTGACCAAGCTGATCATCGTGGTCGACGCCGACTGCGACGTCCACGACCTGCACGAGGTGTCCTGGCGGGCGCTCGGCAACACCGACTACTCCCGCGACCTCACGGTCGTCGAGGGCCCCGTCGACCACCTGGACCACGCCTCGTACCAGCAGTTCTGGGGCGGCAAGGCCGGCATCGACGCCACGAAGAAGCTGCCCGAGGAGGGCTACACCCGCGACGGCGGCTGGCCCGACATGGTCGAGTCCGACCCGGCCACCGCGGCCCTGGTGGACCGCCGCTGGAAGGAGTACGGCCTGTGAGCCCCGTCGGCGTGGGTGGCCCCGCCCTCTTCATCGGCGACGACACGTACGTCGCCCTCGTACGCCCGGAGCTGGACCCCGCCGACCCGGGCGTCCGGCAGGCCGCCGAGCAGGCGGGCGTGAGCCCCGAGGAGTTCGCGGGTCCCGGGAACCTCTGGGCGCTGATGCTGGATCAGGAGGACGGCGAGGGCGGCGGCTTCGAGCTGCCCGGGCTGCGCGACACCGAGGCGGAGGGCTTCGCCGAGCGGCTGCTGGCGGCCGTGGGCACCGGCGAGCCGTTCACCGTCGAAGCGGGCGCCGTCCTGACGCTGGAAGCCCGCCCCTCCGGCGACGCGGCCTACGCCTTCACGGCCCACGTGACCCCGCCGGAGGGCGAGGAGGCACCCCCTGTCACCCTGGAGATCGCCCCCGTGGCCACCGCGACCCTGACGGCCGACCTCGAAGACTTCCGCAGGAGCCTGGCGTGATGACCACCGCCGACGGGGTGGTCGGCCCCGGTCCCGCCGCGCCGCAGGCCCCGGGCAAGGTGCGGGCGTTCCTGCGGCTCGTGATGATCGAGCACTCGGTGTTCGCGCTGCCCTTCGCCTACATCGCCGCGCTCACCGCGATGTTCCAGGCCGACCGGCGGATCCACTGGACCGAGCTGCTGCTCGTCACCGTCTGCATGGTGGGGCTGCGGACCTTCGCGATGGCCGCGAACCGGATCATCGACCGCGAGATCGACGCCCGCAACCCGCGCACCGCGAACCGGGAGCTCGTCACCGGCGCGGTCTCCGTCCGGTCCGCCTGGACCGGGGCCGGGATCGCGCTCGTGGTGTTCCTCGGGGCGGCGGCGCTGCTGAACCCGCTGTGCCTGATGCTGGCGCCGGTCGCGGTGGTACCGATGGTGGTCTACCCGTACGGCAAGCGGTTCACGAACTTCCCGCACGCCATCCTGGGCCTGGCCCAGGCGATGGGCCCGGTCGGGGCCTGGCTCGCGGTCACCGGGACCTGGTCCTGGGACGCGGTGGTCCTCGGCCTCGCGGTCGGCGTGTGGATCGGCGGCTTCGACCTGATCTTCGCCTGCCAGGACGTGGCCGCCGACCGGGCGGAGGGCGTCAAGTCCGTCCCGGCCCGCTTCGGCGTCCCGGCCGCGCTGTGGGGCGCCCGCGGCGCCCACGTGGTCACCACGGCCCTGCTGGCCTGGTACGCGGTGGCCACCGGCGCGGGCCTGCTGTTCTGGATCGGGCTGGTGGTCGTGGTGGCGGCGTTCCTCTACGAGCACACCATCGTCACCCCGCACGACCTGTCCCGCCTGAACCGCGCCTTCTTCACCGTGAACGGCGTGATCGGCATCTGCCTCTTCGTCGCGACGCTCGCAGACCTCTTCGCCCGTGGATTCAGCTTGTAGCCCCAACAGGTGGGATCACCCGGACCGCATGTCGGTCCCGCCAAGGATCCGGGTTCGGAAGCGGACGACTACGAGGTCAAGGACGAGGCGTACGCGCGGCGCGGCATCCCGCACCACCTGATCTTCGATCCGTACCCTCGGGGCTGCCCGTGGGCCCCTCCGCCGTCAGCTGATCAGCTGAGGACCCGTCGGGCGGGTCGGGGCCGGGCGGCGGTGGTAGACCGCCGTGGCGATGCCTGCCGCGAGGCCGCACAGGTGGCCCTGCCAGCTGATGCCCTCGTGGATCGGGAGGATGCCGGTGAGCATGGTGCTGCCCCAGATGGCGGCCACGCCCAGGGACACGGCGATGCCGAGCACCTTGCGCTCCACGAAGCCGCGTATCAGCAGGTAGCCGAAGAGGCCGAAGACGAGCCCGGAGGCGCCCAGGGTCATGGTGTTCGGCGGGGAGATCAGCCAGGTGCCGAGGCCCTCGGCCAGGATGATGATCCCGCACACCGCGAGGAAGCGGCGGATCCCGGACAGGGCCGCGATGAAGCCGAGGACCAGCAGCGGGACGCTGTTGGAGGCGACGTGGTCGAAGCCGAAGTGGAGGAAGGACCCGGTGGCGATGCCGGCCAGGCCGTCCGGGTCGCGGGCCACGATCCCGTACTGGTCGAGGGCGTGCCCGGTGGCGTAGTCGACCGCCTCCAGGACCCACAGCAGCGCCACCCAGCCCAGCATCAGCTTGGCCGCGGCCCTGGCCCGGTCGGCCCGGCTCCATTCCGGCTCGATCGTGCTGCTGCTCATCCGCTCCGCCCCCTGTGTGTCGTGCACCGTTCCCCCGGGGAACGTCCGGCACACCTTAGCGAGTGCCCGCCCGGTGTGGCCGGATAGTCTCGGAGCTATGACAGAGCGCAAGCGCACCCCGTGGGTGGTGGGGGTTTCCGGGGCTTCCGGGACGCCGTACGCGGCCTCGGTGATCCGAGGGCTGCTGGCGGCGGGCGAGAGTGTGGACCTCGTGGTGAGCCGCGCCTCCCGGCTCACCCTGTTGGACGAGACCGGGATCGCCTTCCGCGACGCGCACTGGCGCGAGGACCTGCGGGAGTGGCTGGCCCGCGGGGCCGACGGGAAGCCGGGCACGTTCGAGGTGCCGGAGGGCGACGTCCGGTACTGGTCCGCCGGTGACCTGGCGGCCGGCCCGAGCTCGGGCTCGTACCCCGCCAAGGGGATGCTGATCGTGCCGGCGTCCACGGCCTGTGTGGCGGGAGTGGCGCTCGGGCTGTCGAAAGACCTGCTGCAGCGGGCCGCGAGCGTGATGCTCAAGGAGCGGCGGCGGCTGGTGCTCGCGGTGCGGGAGACCCCGCTGAACGGGCAGACGCTCAAGGCCCTGGTGGCGCTGGACGAGGCGGGCGCGATCGTCCTGCCCGCCTCTCCGGCGTTCTATGCGGGTGCGACGCACATCCAAGACCTGGTGGACTTCGTCGCGGGGCGGGTGCTGGATGCGGCAGGGGTGCCGCACCGGCTGTACCGCCGGTGGGAGGGGGAGCTCGGCAAGGGGCACCGCCCGGCGGTGGCCGGGGAAGGCTCCCGCCCCCGGGAGGCAAGCGGTGACTAGCGCTTCTTCGCGGCGCGGGTGTGCGGCTTGCGGGTCTGGTCGACGCGGTAGGCGGCGGCGGGCTGGTCGGTGCGGGATCGGTTGGCCAGCTCCTGGAGCTGTCGCATGTGCGCGTAGGCCATCTCGATCGTGTACACGGGTGAACCACTCCTGAAGATCGTCATTGATCTGTTGAAAGATTCACAGGGTGTTGACCCCTGTGCGCCTTTGATTCTATACGTAAACTCGCAAGATCGCCGAACAATGGAAGGCTTCAGGTATATGGACGCGGTGGACAGGCAGCTCATCCAGGCACTCCGGGAGAACGGACGCGCCTCGTACGCGGAGCTGGGCCGGCTCGTCGGCCTGTCCGGCCCGAGCGTCACCGACCGGATCAACCGGCTGGAGTCGGCCGGTGTCATCACCGGCTACCGCGCGACCGTCGACGCGGCCTCCCTCGGCCTCGGCGTCACCGCGCTCATCGGCATCTCGCTCTCGGACGCCGCCGACCACGAGGACGTGGCCCGGCGGCTGCGCGACTTCGCGGAGATCGAGGACTGCTGGTTCATCGCCGGCGACGACTCGTACATGCTCAAGGTGCGCGCCAGCGACGTGGACGGCCTGGAGAAGATCATCCGGAAGCTCTCGGGCACCAAGGGCGTCTCGCGGACCCGCACCACGATCGTGCTCTCCACGAAGTGGGAGAACCGGGTCGGGGAACTGCCCGAAGAGCGCTGAGAGTACGGTTGCGGGGTTGGGCAAGGAGCGCTCGCGTACGGGGCGAAAGTACGCAGAGCGCTACAGGGCACAGGACACACAAGGAGGCGACCGGCCGATGGACGCTGGGCTCAAGCGTGAGCTGGAGGAGAAGGTTCGCTCCGGCGAGCGGCTGACCCGTGAGGACGGCATCGCCCTCTACGAGTCCGACGACCTGGCCTGGCTCGGGGCGCTCGCCCACGAGGTGCGCACGCGGAAGAACGGCGACGTCGTCCACTTCAACGTTAACCGCCACCTCAACATGACGAACGTGTGCACCGCCTCGTGCGCCTACTGCTCGTTCCAGCGCAAGCCGGGCGAGAAGGACGCGTACACGATGCGCATCGAGGAGGCCGTGCGCCTGGCCAAGGCCATGGAGAGCGACAACCTCACCGAGCTGCACATCGTCAACGGCCTGCACCCGAGCCTGCCGTGGCGGTACTACCCGCGCTCGCTGTCCGCGCTGAAGGAGGCGCTGCCGAACGTCTCGCTGAAGGCGTTCACGGCGACCGAGATCCACCACTTCGAGACGATCTCCGGGCTGTCGGCCTCCGACATCCTGGACGAGCTGATCGAGGCCGGCCTGGAGTCCCTCACCGGCGGCGGCGCGGAGATCTTCGACTGGGAGGTCCGCCAGCACATCGTCGACCACCGCACCCACTGGGAGGACTGGTCGCGCATCCACCGGCTCGCGCACGAGAAGGGCCTGAAGACCCCGAGCACGATGCTGTACGGGCACATCGAGGAGCCGCGCCACCGCGTGGACCACGTGCTGCGGCTGCGCGAGCTCCAGGACGAGACCGGCGGCTTCCAGGTCTTCATCCCGCTGCGGTACCAGCACGACTTCGTGGACATGAAGGACGGCAAGATCCGCAACACCCTCCAGGCGCGGACGACGATGGCCACGGGGGCCGAGGCGCTGAAGACCTTCGCGGTCTCGCGGCTGCTCTTCGACAACGTGCAGCACGTGAAGGTCTTCTGGGTGATGCACGGCGTGCAGACCGCCCAGCTCGCACTCCAGCACGGCGCGGACGACATGGACGGCTCGGTCGTCGAGTACAAGATCACGCATGACGCGGACAACTACGGCACCCCGAACAAGCTCAGCCGTGACGACCTGCTGGAGCTGATCCGCGAGGCGGGCTTCCGGCCGGTCGAGCGCAACACCCGCTACGAGGTCATCCGGGAGTACCCCGGCCCGGACGCGAACCTGCGCGAGACGCCGCAGGCGATGCGCGTCTGACGCCCGAGGCGCCCGGCTTGACGGTGGAGGCTCCGGTCCCGGTGAGGGGCCGGGGCCTTCCGCGTTGCCGGGCGTGGTTGTGGATGTGGCGGGCGCGGCGGGTGTGGCGGGTGGGGTGTGGTTCTTCATTGCCCGGGGTGACGGTAATAGATAGTCTGCGGCTGTGGCTCTTACCTTTACCTTCGATCCGGTCGTCGACCCCACCCTGCGCAACGGCATCGCCGAGCTCTGGGCCGACGTGTCCAACGCCGGCGGCGCCGTCGGATTCGTACCGCCCGTCACGCTGGACGACATCCGCCCCGAGCTGGTCAAGCACCTCGTCGCCATGGCCGAGGGACGCCACCGCCTGGTCGTCGGCCGCGATGCGGACGGGAGGGTCGGCGCCTGCGCCTTCCTCGCGCTCAACACCCACCGGCTGATGACCCACTGGGTCTGGGCCTACACCGTCATGGTCGCCCCCGACCTCCAGGGGCAGGGCGCCGGGCGCGCCCTGATGGAGGCCGTCGCCGACGCCGCGCGCACCCTCGACGGCATCGAGGCCATCCGGCTCGCCTGCCGGGGCGGCCTGGGGCTGGAGCACTTCTACGCGGCCTGCGGCTACAAGGAGGTCGGCCGGGTCCCGGACGCCGTCCGGGTGGCCCCCGGCGACGACCGCGACGACATCACGATGCTGCTGCCGCTGCACTGAGCACCCGGGCGGTGCGGGTGCCGGCGTGTCCGATCTGCGGCTCGTGCCCGCTGATGACCCCGACGGCGCAGCCCCCGTCGGGGTCGTGCTTCACTGGACGGGCACGCTGACGACGTACCGACGACAGAAGAAGGGGTCACCGTGTCCTTCAAGCCGAGCGCGACGATCCGCTACACCGCGATGCGCCTGGGCGTCTTCGTCGGATGCCTCGTCCTCGTGGCCGTCCTGGTCAACCTGGGCTGGGTGCCCGCGGGTCTGGGGGACGCCAACGCCGCCTGGGTCGTCCTGCTCGCCCTGGTGATCTCCGCGCCGCTGTCCTTCGTCCTGCTGCGCAGGCAGCGCGACGAGATGTCCGCGCAGATCGCCGGCCGCGTCGCGGGTGCGAAGGAGCGGCTCGCCGCGAACCGCTCGCAGGAGGACGCGGCCGACGACGCCGCGCGTGTCGGCTCGTAGCCCCGCGGACCGGCCCCGCCGGTTACCTTCCTCACACGCCTAAGCGCCCCTGTACCGGGAACACCCCCGAGTGCAGGGGCGCTTGGCGTTTTCCGGAGGCGCGGGGAGGGGCTGGGTGCAACCCTGTCTCAAAGTGCATCTTTGAGGTTCTCAAAGGGAAGGTGTTAGCGTGCTGAACATGTTGACCACAGTTGCGCCTCACCTGACCGCGAGCATCCCGCTCGTGGCGCGCCTGCACGTCGACCTCTGCCGCCGCGCGTCCGCGGTCTGTTGCGGCTGTCGCTGAGTCCAGCACCCCCTCATTTCCCCACTTCTTTTGCGCGTTACCCCCACCCGGAGAGTGTCCGTGTCCGCGACCCCTCAGGCCCCCGCCAAGGCCTCCTTCACGTTCCCGTTCTGGGCCCAGATCGTCACCGGTCTCGTGCTCGGCGTCCTGTTCGGCTGGCTCGCCCGCACCCAGGACGTCAGCTGGCTCGCCACCACCCTGGAGAAGGTCGGCGACATCTTCGTCCAGCTGCTGAAGCTGGCCGTCGCCCCGCTCGTGTTCTTCGCGATCCTGGTGTCCATCACCAACCTGCGGAAGGTGAACAACGCCGCCCGCCTCGCCTCGCGCACGCTGCTGTGGTTCATGATCACCTCGCTGATCGCCGTCGGCATCGGCCTCGCGATCGGCCTGCTCACCAACCCCGGCGCAGGCACCGGCCTGACGCCGCAGGACGGCAAGCTGCCCAAGCGCACCGGCTCCTGGGTCGACTTCCTGACCGGCATCGTGCCGAAGGACATCGTCACCCCGTTCACCGAGCTGAACGTCCTTCAGATCGTCTTCCTCGCCGCCGTCGCCGGCATCGCCGCCCTCCAGCTGGGTGACAAGGCCGCGCCGGTCCTGAACGTTGCCGAATCGGTTCTTCAGCTGCTTCAGAAGGCCCTGTGGTGGGTCATCCGCCTCGCCCCCCTCGGCACCGTCGGCCTCATCGGCACCGCGATCGCCTCGTACGGCTGGGAGCTCATCGGCAAGTACGCGACCTTCACCGCCGACGTCTACATCGGCTCCGCGCTCGTGATGTTCGGCGTCTACCCGCTGCTCCTCGCCACCGTCGCCAAGGTCAACCCGATCCAGTTCTTCAAGGGCGCCTGGCCCGCGATCCAGCTGGCCTTCGTCTCCCGCTCCTCCGTCGGCACCATGCCGGTCACCCAGAAGGTCACCGAGCGCCTCGGCGTCCCCCGCGAGTACGCCTCCTTCGCCGTCCCGTTCGGCGCGACCACCAAGATGGACGGCTGCGCCGCCATCTACCCGGCGCTCGCCGCGATCTTCATCGCGCAGATTTTCGACGTCCAGCTGACGATCACCGACTACCTGCTCATCGCCTTCGTCTCGGTCGTCGGCTCGGCCGCCACCGCCGGCCTCACCGGCGCGACCGTCATGCTGACGCTGACCCTCTCCACCCTGGGCCTGCCCCTGGAGGGTGTCGGCCTGCTCATGGCCATCGACCCGATCCTGGACATGATGCGCACCGCCACCAACGTCGCCGGCCAGTCCCTGGTCCCGGTCCTGGTCGCGGCCCGCGAGGGAATCCTCGACAAGAAGGCCTACGACAGCGCCTCGTCCTCGCCTCTGGACGAGCGCGCCCCGGTGGTGGCCGCCGCCTGACAGGCGCCACCGCCGCACACACCGCAGCCCCCGCCCCGGTCCGACGTCCGGGGCGGGGGCTGCGGTCTTGCCGGTCCTACGGCTCCAGGGTCGCCATGCGGGCGTACGCGACCACCCCGAGCAGCAGCGGCGGGGCGAACCACCAGGGCCCCATGGCCCGCCGCACCGACGGCACGGCGGTGATCAGCAGCCCGATTGCGCTCAGGCACAGGGCGAGGAAGCAGGCCGCGGCGATCCGGGTGTACCCCCGGTCGTCCCACTCGCCCTGCGGGCCGAACGCCACCGCCGAGAACACGCAGAAGGCGTTCAGCAGGTGCACGATCCCGAGCGGGACCCCCAATACCCAGCGCAGGCACCCCCGGTCCTCGGGCAGGTCGATGCTCTCGCGCCCGTACGTCATCGTGTGTGTCCTCCTCCGTCGCGACCGTGCGTGCCGCTGCCCGCATCCTCGCCGACTCCCGCCGGGCGCGAAGCCGGCGGCCCGGAGCGGCCGGGACCGCGATGCCCTGTTCGTCCTCGGGATCGATGTCCCCACCGGTGTCTTCCGGACCGGATCGCGGTTCTCCGGGATCCGGTGTTCCGGGACGCATAAACACCAAGGACCCGGGAGAAGAACCAACCAACCGACCCACCCCACCCCACCCGACCCCGGGGGGGGGGGGGGGGGGGGGGGGGGGGGGGGGGGGGGGGGGGGGGGGGGGGGGGGGGGGGGGGGGGGGGGGGGGGGGGGGGGGGGGGGGGG
>NZ_JBWKDK010000041.1:15661-57854 GCF_056436005.1 Streptomyces sp. NPDC043854 | reverse complement strand
CCGCGTCCGGTCTGCCGTCTGCCGTCTGCGGCCCGGGACCCCGGCTCCGCGGGCAGGGGGGGGGGGGGGGGGGGGGGGGGGGGAAGGGGGAGGGGGGGGGGGGGGGGGGGGGGGGGCGCCCCCCCCCCCCCCCCCCCCCCCCAGCCTGTCCCATTTCGGCTGCTCCGGCCGGCGACGGAGCCGCGCGGGGCGGCCGGGGGCCCGGCTGTCAGGTGTTCGCCGGGTCGGGCTCCACCTGCCGGAGTTCGGCGAGCAGTTCGTTCCGCCCGGCCAGCATTTCGGTCAGGATGCGGCGGGCCGCCCGCAGCAGGTCGGCGACGTCCCCGCCGGCCAAGGCGTAGGTCACCGTGGAGCCTTCGCGGGTGGACACCACGATGCCGGAGCGGCGCAGGACCGCCAGTTGCTGGGAGAGGTTCGACGGCTCGACGTCGATCTCGGCCAGCAGGCTGCGGACCGGTTTCGGGCCTTCCTGCAGGAGTTCCAGCACACGGATGCGGACCGGGTGGCCGAGCATCCGAAAGAACTCCGCCTTGGCCTGGTACAGCGGTACCTGCATTCCCACGACGCTCCTGCTGCTCCTCGGTCCCGTTGCCATGCCCCACGCTTCCCCGTCACCGGACGGCCGCCGTGTCCATCGTCCCGTTCTGCCGGCCCGGGCGGAACCGAAGTTGACCACTTTCGGAAGTGCCGAGTTGAAGATGTTTTCAACTCATGGGCATACGTGGACCTGTCAGGGTGCTGCGTCTAGACCTCCAGATCGGCCTCGATGCGGCGCAGTTGGTGGCGGGCCATGGCCAGGTTGGAACGGCCCTTGTCCAGCACGAGGTAGAGGAACAGGCCGGATCCGCTGCGGCTCTTCAGTACCCGGATCAGGTGGTACTGGTTCCCGAGCGTGATCAGCACGTCCTCGATGTCGTCCTGGAGTCCCAGCATCTCCATGGTGCGGACCTTGGCCCTGATGACGTCGGTGTTGCCCGCCGCGGCGACTGCGAGGTCCAGGTCCTTGCTGCCCCCGAGGGTGCCGAGGGCCATTCCGCTGCTGTAGTCCACCAGAGCCACGCCCAGCGCCCCGTCGACCGAGGTCATCGTTTCCTTCAGTGAAACTTCCACGTTGGCCATGGCCGTACCTCTCGTCCTGCGCTCTGCCGTTTCCGGCACCGGATCTTCCGTAACGGGACGCTACCGAGCGGCGGCCGCCGAGCGGGCGGATCCCCGGATTCGGCGCAAAATCATCGGCTCGCCGCCGGCGGAGGGGGCGGCCGGAGGTTCGCGCCGCCCGCGCGGTCGGCGACGCGTGCCGCGTACGCCGTGACGGACTCCGACGAAGACACGGTCCGGGACGGGCCGACCGGATGGCGCCGGAGAGGCCGTCGAACGGGGGACGATTCTTTTCGGCCGGAGGGCCGTCGGCCGCAGGCCACACGGCTACGCGGCAAGCGCGGCGGGCTCGCCCAGGTGCGCGGCGGCCGTGCGCCAGGCCTCCGTGACCGCGTGGTGCGCCTGCCGGGTCCGGGCGGAGCCGTCCCCGCCCAGGCGGACGGGGGCTCCGACGTGGACGTGCAGGTCCGGGCGGCGCAGCGGGGCGGTGACCAGGCCGGCGATCTGCTTCGCGGCGCTCCCCGAGGTGACGCGGCGGGCTCCGGCCTGGCCGATCGGCACGACGGGGGCGCCGGTGCGCTCGGCGAGCCGGGACAGCCCGCTGCGGAACGCGCCGGGCGCGGCCTCCGCGGCGTCCCTGCGCTCGGGGATGCCCCCTTCGGCGTACATGAGGACCAGCCGGCCCTCTCGCAGGGCGGCCTCGGCGAGGTCGAGGGCGTCCGCGGCCTGCCGGGACCTGCGGTGCACGGGGATGTGGCCCTCGCGGGCGAGGGAGCGCCCGAGCAGGGGTACGCGCCAGAGCCCGGCGGCGGCCATGACGACGGGCTCCACGCCGAGGCGGCGCAGCGCGGCGAGGACGATGGCGGGGTCGGCCAGGGAGGTGTGGTTGGCGGCGAGCACGCTGCCCGGCGCGAGGACGGCCTCGCGGTCCGCGGTCACGCGGAGGCACCCGAACGCGGGCACGAGAACGTCGGCGAGGCGGCTGAGCATGTGGATCTCCCGTTCCGAGCAGTGGTGTTCACCATCGTCGGCGCCTGCTCGGCGGCCGGCCTGAGCGTTCGTACTCAGGTCCGGGCGGGCACCGTACCCAGGCAACGCGCCGAGGCCGTCCGCAGTCACCCCAACCCGCATCCGCACCCGTACTCCGGTGTCGCGCCGCTGCTCCGCCGACTGGAGCAGCGGCTTCGGGCGGTGCTTCGCCGGTTCGGGGACGTACGGATGCACCCGCACGGGCCGATGCGGAGTACGCGTCGGCCCGCGCCGCTCAGCCGGTGTCCTCCCGGGCGAGGGCCAACGCGAGGTCCTGGAGGATCTGCTCGGTGCTCACGTCCGGGCCGGCGCTGTCGTGGGCGTCGGCGAGCGCGTCGAAAGCCAGGATGAACCCGTTCACCAGCGCGCTCAGCGGCGCCGACACCTGCTCGATCACCGCCTGGCCGACCTCCTGCGCCGTCGCCTCGGCCGGGACGGCGAACTGGGTCGGCACGACCTCCGCCAGCAGGTCGGAGACGAACGCCGTATCGGCCCCGGAACGCAGGGCGGTGAGCGCGGCGATGGCCTTCAGCTTGATCTCGTTCTCCGTCACCAGGCGAGCTTAGGACGCGGGCGGCCGGGCGGACGCTAACCCGAGACCTTCCACAGGGTGAGGTTGCCCGTGAACGCGGGCGGGTCGATGGAGTTGCCGGTCTGCCTGACCTCGGTCAGCTCGAACCTGGCCAGGTTGCCCTCGGAGGTGAGCGTGCACAGCACGTCCCCCTTGGCCAGCGGCGACGCCTTGGTGAGGGTGGTGTTGGGGATCTCGGCCGGCAGCGGGGCGGAGTCCACCGCCTGCCGGCACACCTCCGGCGAGGGCCCGGGCGACTTCGCGAACGGCGTCTCGAGGTTCAGGTACTGCAGCAGGTACGACAGCTCGGCCTTCTTGTCGCCGATCTCGCCCTTCGGGTTCACCTTGCCCTCGTCCATGTCGACCGTGATGAACTGGCCGACCGCGGGCGTGGCGATGGACAGCGTCCGATCCTTGAAGACCTCGGTGTACTCGGGCTTCTTCGCGGTCCCTCCGGCGCCGGGGGCAGCGGCCGTGGCGGAGGCGGCAGGGGCGCCCTTGCCCTGGTCGGCGCTCTGCCCGGATGCGGCCCGGTCCGCCCTCCGGGCGTCCCGCTCGTCGTCCGCGCCCCCGCTTCCGGACAGCGCCCAGGCCGTGCCCGCCACCGCCACCAGCGCGGTGACGGCCCCGGCGATCAGCGGCATCCGACGACTGCGCCCCGGCGCGGGCGCCGCCGCCGGGGGACCGGGCGGGGCGGGAGCGGCGGAAGCGGCGGGAGGGACGGGAGCGGCGGACGGCATCTGCGGCGGGCGCGGCGGCTGCCCCGGAGCCGCCGGAGCCGCCGCCGGCGCAGCGGTGGGCGCACTGTGCACCGAGTACGGGGCGGGCGCGGGTGCGGCGGGCTGCGCACCGGGAACCCGGGTGGGCACGTACGAAGGCGCCGCCGGCGCGGGCGCCGCAGCGGGATCGGCCGCCCGGGCCAGGTGCCGCCGCAGCTCCGCCTCCCGGGCGGCGACCGCCCCCGCCCACGGCTCCGGAAGCCATCCGGCGAGGTCCCTGGCCGGCTCTCCGCCGAGGAGTTCCTCGCACATCCGGGCGAGTTCGGCGGGGGCCGGACGGGCGGCGGGATCGGCGGCGAGCGCCGCCTCGAGCACGGGCCTCAGCCCGTCCTCGTACCCGGACAGGTCCGGGGGCCGCACCGCGGTGTTGGCGATCCGGGTGGCGACGGTCAGCGCGCCGCCGTCGCCGTACGGGTGGCGGCCTCCGGCGGCCACGGCGGCGACGAGGCCGAGGGAGAACACGTCGGAGGCGGGGGCGGGCTCCTCGCCCGTGCCCTGCTCGGGGGACATGAACTGGGGGGTGCCGATGAACCCGCCGCTCCGGGTGAGCCGGGTGGCCTCGGCCGCGCGGGCGATGCCGAAGTCGATCACCCAGGGCCCGTCGGCGGCCAGCATGATGTTGCCGGGCTTCAGGTCGCGGTGGATGATCCCGGCGGTGTGCACGGACTCCAGCGCCCGCGCCACGCACGCCACCAGGCGGAGCGCTGCCTCCCGGGGCAGCGGGCCGTGGGCCGCGAGCGCCTCGTCCAGCGGGAGGCCGGGTATGTAGGTGCCGGCCAGCCAGGGCTGTTCGCCCTCGGTGTCGTGGTCGACCACGGGAACCAGGTGGTAGCCGCGGACCTGGCGGGCCGCCTGCACCTCCTGCCCGAAGCGGGTGCGGAACTCCGCGTCCCCCGCGTACTCGCGGCGGATCACCTTGATCGCGACCGGCTGGTTCCCGCGGGTCCGCGAGAGGTACACGGACCCCATGCCGCCCTCTCCGATCCGGGCCAGCAGCGCGTAGCCGGCGATCTCCCTCGGATCGCCCGCCGCCAGGGGACGCAGTGCCAGGTGGTACGCACCACTCATGAAGTCCAACTCCCGTGCTCACCAGGGCCGACGACCGGCCGGACAGCAAGATCGGAATCTTATCCGCCGGATGGGGCGGGCCCGGTAGCCGCGGTCGGCGCCGGGGCGGCGTGGAGGGGCAAACCCGATGTGCGGAGTCCGCGCGGCCGGGCTTTGCTGGATGCGACAGGTGTCCCGGATCCTTCGAGAGGGCGGACTCGATGGCCGCACAGCCCACAATCGTCCTGGTCCACGGCTTCTGGGGCGGCGCCGCCCACTGGGCCAAGGTCATCGCCGAGCTCCACGCCCGCGGCCACGAATCGCTGCACGCGGTGGAGCTCCCGCTGACGTCCCTCGCGGACGACGCCGAGCGCACCCGCCGGATGGTGCGGCAGGTCGAGGGCCCGGTGGTGCTGGTCGGCCATGCGTACGGGGGCGCGGTCATCACGGAGGCCGGTGACCTGCCGAACGTGACCGGACTGGTCTACGTCGCCGCGTTCGCGCCCGACGCGGGCGAGAGCCCGGGCGGCATCAGCGAGGAGATGCCCCCGGCGGCCGCCGGGAACATCGCCCGGGACTCCGACGGCTACCTGTGGATCAGGCAGGACAAGTTCCACGAGAGCTTCGCCCAGGACCTCCCGGCGGACGAGGCGCTGGTGATGGCGGTGACACAGAAGGCTCCGCCGGCCTCGACGTTCGGCGACAGCGTCACCGCCCCGGCCTGGCGTGTGAAGCCGTGCTGGTACCAGGTCTCCGTGAACGACAACATGATCCACCCCGACAGCCAGCGGCGCATGGCCCAGCGCATGAACCCGCAGAAGACCATCGAGCTGGACGCCGGCCACGCCTCCCCGGCCTCCCAGCCACGCGCCGTGGCCGACCTCATCGCAGACGCCGCCCACGCCGCCTGACGCTCCTCCGCACCCACCCGTCCGCATCCCGCCGCTGCGGAGCGGCAGGCCCCGCCGGAAACGGCAGGGCGAACGCCCGGGCGTGTGTGCACGCACGGGCATCTGTCGCGCACGCCGTGTTCGAAGCGGTGCTGGTCCTCGCCGGGCTGGGGGCCACCGCGGCCCTGTTCCGGGCTCCGCACGAGGTGCGGGGGCAGCATCTGGTGCTGCGGACCGGGTTCTTCGGGGAGGTGTCCGTCCCCCGCTCCGCCGTCCGGTCGGCAGCCCCCGCCCTGCGGACCGTCCCGGGGCGCGGCCCGCGCCGCGTGCCCGGTGACCCGGCCGCGGTGGCCTGCTCCGCCGAGCCGACGGTCGACCTTGTCCTTTGCCTCCGCCCGCCGGTCCGCCTGGACCTCGGGCCGGCGGGCGGTGTGGTGACGGCCTCCGCGCTGTACACGTCGGCGGCGTCCGCCGCGGCCTTCCGGGCGGTGCTCGGTCCGGCGGGCCGCCCGGCCGACCGCTGACCGCCGCCGGCGGGATCAGCGAGCCAGCCATGCCCTCTACCAATCACCTGTCACATGTGAAATATTACCCGCGCTTCCTTCAGCCTTCCCGACTCAGTGAAAGGCCGTCACGTTGCGCAGACTCGCCGTGGTGGGAGCCGCGATATCGCTCGCGCTCCTCGCCACCCCCGCGCTCGCCGCCACCGCGCCGCCACCCCGGCCTGGCCCGCCTTCCGCCGGGCCGGCGCAGCACGCCGAGCACGCCCCCGCTCCCCCGCCCGCGCCCCTGGAGCTCCAGCGGCAGGCCCTGCGCCGGCAGGCACTCGAGGGCGTCGCCGCCGGCGGCCCCGCCGGTCTGCGCGCGGACGCCGACGGAACGCTCCCGCGCCGGGCCCAGGTCGGCAAGCGGTACGTCGAACTCGCCCAGGAGCGCAAGGACAAGGTCTTCGTCATCCTCGCCGAGTTCGGCGACCAGGTGGACACCACCACCGAGTTCGAGGGCAAGCCCCGCTTCGGCGGCACCCCCGGCCCCCGCCACAACACCATCCCCAAACCCGCCTCGAGTGACAACCACACCCTGTGGCGCAAGGACTTCGACCGGGCCTCCTACGAGCGGCAGTTCTTCTCCACGGAGCCCGAGTCCGCGTCCCTGCGTGCCTACTACCGGCTCCAGTCCTCCGGCCGGTACGACATGGACGGCTACGTCTCCGACTGGGTCAGGCTCCCCTGGAACGAGGCCCGCTACGGCACCGACAACTGCTCCGAGCCCGGCCAGTGCCGCACCAACTGGGACATGATCCGCGACGCCACCGCCGCCTGGTACGACGCCGAGCGCGCCAAGGGCCGTACGCCCGAGCAGATCAAGGCGCAGCTCGCCGAGTACGACGTGTGGGACCGGTACGACGCCGACCGCGACGGGAACTTCGACGAGCCGGACGGCTACCTCGACCACCTGGTCGTCGTGCACGCCGGCAAGGACCAGACCTGGGGCGGCGGCGCCCAGGGCAAGGACGCCGTCTGGGCGCACCGCTGGTTCGCGTACTGGAACCAGGCCGGCAGCGCGGGCCCCGAGGGCAACAAGGCGGGCGGCACCCCCGTCGGCGACTCCGGCATCTGGGCCGGCGACTACCTGACCGCGGGCGAGAACAGCGGCGCCGGGCTGTTCGCCCACGAGTTCGGCCACGACCTGGGGCTTCCGGACCTGTACAGCTCGGACGGGGACAACAGCGTCAACTTCTGGTCCCTGATGTCCTCCGGCTCGTACCTCGCCAAGGGCCGCAACACCACCGGCGCCTTCCCGGGCGACCTCGACCCGTGGAGCAAGCTCCAGCTGGGCTGGCTGGAGTACACGGAGGCCGACGCGGGCCGCAAGACGCGCGCCGTGCTGGGGGTGTCGGGCTACAACACCGAGGACCCGCAGGCCCTGCTGGTGCACCTGCCGCCGTCGGAGACGCGGACCGAGCTGACCGACCCGTACGAGGGTGGCAGCCAGTGGTGGAGCGGCACCGGCGACTTCATGGACAACACCCTCTCCCGGACGGTCGACCTCACCGGCGCGGCCGGGCCCGCCCGGCTGGACGCCCGCGTCTGGTACGACATCGAGCAGGACTTCGACTTCCTGACGGTGGAGGCCTCCACCGACGGCGGCACCTCCTGGACGGTGCTCCCCGGCACGGTGAACGGAGCCGCCGTCCCGCCGAAGGGCGTGTCCGGGTCCTCGGGCGGATGGGCCGAGATCGCCGTCCCGCTGGACCGGTTCGCGGGGCGGAGCTTCCAGCTGCGGCTGCGCGTCACGTCCGACGGCAACACCCACGGCAAGGGCGTCACCTTCGACGACATCCGGATCACCGCGGACGGCGGCGCCCGCGAGCTGCTGCGCGACGGGGCGGAGCAGGGCGCGAACGGCTGGAGCGCGGTCAAGTGGTCGCGCACGGAAGGCCGCACCGGCAGCGAGCGGCACCCGCGCGCCTACCTGGTCGAGAACCGCCGCTACACCGGCTACGGCAAGCAGCTGCGGACCGGGCCGTACAACTTCGGCTTCACCGGCGACCAGGTGGAGTTCTACCCGTACCAGCAGGGGGTGCTGATCTGGCTGTGGGACACCGCCTACAGCGACAACACCACCAAGGCCCACCCGGGGGCCGGGATGCTGCTGCCGGTCGACGCGCGCCCGGAGCCGCTGCGGCACGGGGACGGCTCGCTGCTGAACGCCCGCGCGCAGACCTTCGACGCGACGTTCTCGCTGCGCGCGAGCGACCGGATCGTCCTGCACAAGGCGGGCACGCCGACGGTGATCCCGTCGCGGCCGGGGGTGCCCGTCTTCGACGACCGCAAGGGCTCGTACTGGAACCCCGAACTCCCGCAGGTCGGGGTGAAGGTGCCGGACACCGGGACGCGGATCGCCGTGGTCAAGGAGGCCTCGGGCGGCGCGCTCACGACGGTCCAGGTCAGCCCGTCGCCGTAGGCCGGCCCGCGTGCGCGAACGGGCCGTCCGCTCCCGGGTGGGGTGGGGGCGGGCGGCCGGTACGTGCGCATCGGCACGGCGGCGGCCGTCGGTGGGCCGGTGGGTCGGTCGGTCAGGTGGCCAGCAGGCGGTTGAAGAAGGAACGGTAGCGCTGGAGGGCGAGCCGGAGGTCCTCGGTGGCGACTTCGCCGCCGCTGCTCCACTGCTTCTCCAATCCCTCCTTGTGTGTCGCGAACGTCTCGGCCAGGTGCTGCATGACGGCCGCGACCAGTCCGTCCGCGGCGCGGACGGCCTCCTTGGGGTCGTCGACGAAGTCCGTCTGGATCCGGCTCCACTGGTCGCGGAAGTCCGCGGCCTCGGACTCCGGCATCAGGGGCGTCGAGTCGGGCCCGGCCGTCCCCTCCGCCTCCGTGGTCTCCGCCCCCGTGGTCTCCGCCTCCGCGGTCTCGGCCTTCGTGGTGCCCGCCTCCGCGGTCTCCGCCTTCGCCGTGTCCGGTTCCGCCGTCTCCGATTCCGCCCTCTCCGATTCCGCAGCGTCCACTCGGTCCGTTCTCGCCGCTGCGGCCGTCAGTCCGCTCGTGTCCTCTGGGTCCGGGCGGTCCGAGCGGTCCGCGTCCGCGTCCGCTTCCTCCCTGAGGTCCGGGTCCGGCCGTGCCCCGGTCGTGGCCGGGTCGTCCACGGGTGTGGCGTCGCCCGGGTACGCCGGCTTCTGGCGGGCGGTCCCCTCCGCGTCGGGGTCGGCGTCCATGTGCGGGCGGGCCAGCTCCTCGGTGGTCAGTCCTTCACGGGACGCGCGGTTCTCGTCGTGCTTCATTTCTCCTCCGTCCGGCCGGCCGCGCCCGAGGGTGCGACCAGGAGTTCGTCGAACAGGGCGCGGTAGTGCACCATCGCCCCGCGGAGCTCCTCGGTGGTGGCGTCTCCGCCGCTGCGGGCCTGGACGTCGTGGGCGTCGCGGTAGTGCTCGAGGGTGCGGCCGTGCTCGACGGACAGGTCCTGGAGCTGCTGCTCGTAGCCCTCCGTGGGATAGCCGCGCTCGTGCATGAGCCGGGTGACCAGGGAGTCGGCCTCGGAGACCGCGCTCTCGGGCTGGTCCACGAAGTGCTCCTGCACGCGGCTCCAATCCTTGGTGTACTGCTGTCTCAGCTCCGGCGGCAGCTCCCGTATCTCCAGGGCGTCGTGCCGCCGTTCGCGGCCGCGGAGCTCGCGGTCGGCCGGGAGCCGCCCGCCCGATTCCTCGACGGTGCGCTCGTACTCGGGGCCGAAGCGGTGCTTGAGGTGGCGTCGTCTCGACACCGCCCACAGGCCGACACCGATCAGGATGAGCACGATGACGGACGGGACGATGATGGCGACAAGGGTTTCTGCTGACATCTCGGCCTCCAGGGCCATCCGCTGAAGCTGGCCCGCGCCTGCCCCCGCCGCTTGCCTTCAAACACGTGTCCGTCCCTCCCCGGCGCGGGTCGGGCGGTCGGTGTTTTCGCGGACCCGGTCGGGGCAGGCGCCCTGGCGGACGGTCCGGCGCCCGCCCCTGCGGCCGCGGCGGACAACACGCGAAGAGGAGACCCGCCATGAAGGAACGCTCCGACCTCCACGAGGGCCGGCTGCTCGCCGTCTACCTCAACGACCACCTCACCGGAGCCAACGCCGGCGTCTCGCTGATCCGGCGGATGGCCCGGCGGCACCGCGGCAGCCGGCTCGGGCCGCAACTGGAGCGGCTGGCCGGGCAGATCGCCGAGGACCGGGACAGCCTGCGCGAGGTCATGACCGCCCTGGACATCCCCGCGATGCACGCCCGCGCCGTGCTCGGCCGGGTCGGCGAGCTGGCAAGCCGCCTCAAGCTCAACGGCCGTCTCGTGTCCCGCTCCCCGCTCAGCGACGTCATGGAGCTGGAGGCCATGCGGCTGGGCGTGGAGGGCAAGGCCGCCGCCTGGCGTTCCCTCCAGTCGATCGCCTCCACCGACGTACGCCTCGACCGCGGCAGCATGGACCGGCTGCTGGAGCGCGCCCAGCGGCAGGCCGGGCAGCTGGAGAGCATGCGGACGGCCGCGTCCGACCGGGTCTTCGCCCCTTCCGTACGGCGTACCCAGACCCGTGTCCACGCCGGGTCCGCACCCGGCGGGAAGGCGGCGTGACGCCATGAGGGTCGTGGTGACGGGTGCCACCGGCAACGCGGGCACCAGTGTCGTACGGGCGCTGGCCGCCGATCCGGCGGTGACCGAGGTGATCGGGCTCGCCCGCAGGGTCCCCCGCCGGTACGAGGTCCCCGGCGTCCGGTGGGTCGCCGGGAACGTGGATCCCGGCGGGACCGATCTCGTCGGGCTGTTCGCCCGGGCCGGCGCGGACGCGGACGCGGTCGCGGTCGTGCACCTGGCGTGGCGGTTCCAGCCGACGCACGATCCGGCGGAGACCTGGCGTACGAACGTGCTGGGCGGCATCCGCGTGTTCGAAGCGTGTGCGCGGGCCGGGGTCGGCGTCCTCGTGCACGCCTCGTCCGTCGGTGCGTACTCCCCGGGCCCGGCGGACGGGAGCCGCGTCGACGAGACCTGGCCGACGCACGGCTGGCCGGGTGCCGCGTACACGCGGGAGAAGGCGTACCTGGAGCGGTACCTCGACGGCTTCGAGGCCGCCCACCAGAAGATGCGGGTGGTGCGGATGCGGCCGGCGTTCCTGTTCAAGGAGACGTCGGCTTCGGAGCAGCGGCGGATCTTCGCCGGGCCGCTGCTGCCGTGGAAGCTGGTCCGGCCGGGCCTGGTGCCGGTGCTGCCAGCCGTCGGGGGCCTGCGGTTCCAGGCCCTGCACACGGACGACGCCGCCGAGGCGTACCGGGCGGCGGTGCTGCGGCCCGTCCGCGGGCCGTTCAACCTGGCCGCCGAGCCGGTCCTGGACACCGCGTCCGTGGCCCGGCTGCTGCACGCCCGGACCCTGCCGCTGCCCGCGGGCGCGGCCCGCGCCGCGCTGTCCGCGGCCTGGCGGATGCACCTGGTGCCGGCGGCGCCGGGGCTCCTGGACGCCGTGCTGCAGCTTCCGCTGCTGTACGCGGACCGGGCCCGGCAGGAGCTCGGCTGGACGCCCGCCCGGACGGCCACGGAGGCGATGAGCGCGTTCCTGGAGGGCCTGCAGAGCGGCTCCGGGCTCGACACCCCGCCGCTGGCCGGGGCCGGCACGGGCGCGACCGGGGTCCACCGGAGGTGAGAGGCCATGACGGGTACGCCGACGACGGCCCGTGGGACCTCCCGGCCCGGCTCGGCAGCAGCCGTTCGCCCGTACGGCCCCCTGCCGGGCGCCGTGCCGGGTGGACTGCCCCCCGGGCAACGCCGCAGGCCTGCGCGGTGCCGGGGGTGCCTCGCGGGTCCGGGCCGGCCGCCGCGCGCGGTGCCGCCTCGCGCGTGGGCACGCATCATGAGCCATATGAGAGTCCCCGTGCACGGGCGGGGTGACAGCACCCTCCCCTTGCTGCTCCACGGATACGCCTGGTTGCCCAACCGGCTCCGCGAGACGGCGGGAGCCCCGGTGCGGACCCACCTCCTGGGCCACCCGGCCATCGCCCTGCACGGCCCGCAGGCGGTGCCGTTCTTCTACGACGAGGAGAACGTCCGGCGGTCCGGGGCGGTGCCGGAGCCGGTCCTGGACACCCTGTTCGGCAGGGGCGCCGTGCACACCCTCGACGGTGCGGCCCACCGCGTCCGCAAGGCCCTGTTCCTGGCCCTGCTCAGGGACCCGGCAGGGGTCGCCGCCCTCACCGAGGCAGCGGTCCGGGAGTGGCGGGAGGCCGTCGAGGGCCGGCGGGGCGGGGCGGTGGTGCTCTTCGACACGGCCGCCGAGGCGCTCGCGCGGGCCGTGTGCGAGTGGGTCGGGCTGGCGCTGACCGCCGATCAGGCACGGCTCATGGCCCACGACTGCGTGGCGATGGTCGACGGGTTCGCGAGCCCCGGGCTCCGGCACCTGCGGGCCCGGCACTCCCGTACCCGCCAGGAGGAGGCCCTCGCGGCCCTGATCACGGCGGTGCGGGAGGGCCGGCAGCCCGTCCGTGACGGCTCGGCGCTCGCCGCCGTCGCCGGCCACCGCGATGTCGACGGCCTCCCGCCGGACGAGCGGACCTGCGCGGTCGAACTCCTCAACATCATCCGGCCGACCGTCGCGATCACCTGGTTCATCACGTTCGCCGCGCACGCCCTGCACCGCCACCCGGACCTCGCCGAGGAGCTGCGCTCGGCCTCCGGCCGGCAGCTGCGGGACCTGAGCGCGGCCTTCGCCCACGAGGTACGCCGCTTCTACCCGTTCGTCCCGTTCGTCGGCGGGGTCGCGGCCCGGAACCTGACCTGGCAGGGCATCCGCATCCAGCAGGGCACCATGATCCTGCTCGACGTCTACGGCCACCACCACGACCCGGCGCTGTGGGACAACCCGTACCACTTCACGCCCGCCCGCTTCACCGCCCACCCTGATGCCGTGGACGGCATCGTCGCCCAGGGGGGCGGGGATCCCGCCCAGGGGCACCGCTGCCCCGGCGAGGACATCACCGTCAGCGTTCTGGCGGCGTTCGCCGGCGAGCTGGCCCGCCTCGACCACGAGGTCCCCGACCAGGACCTGACCATCCCGCTGTCCCGCATCCCCACCCGCCCGCACAGCGGCGTCGTCCTCCACCTCGCCCCCGCCCCCGCGGACGCTGCCGCCGGCCCGCCCTCACGGCCCGGCCGCTGAGCACGCCGCTCCCGGCGACGCCCGCCGACCGTACCCGCCTGTCGACCGCACCCGCCCGGCGGCGCCTCCGACACCCGTCAGCCGTCCGTCCGCCCCGCCCGCCGCGCGCCGGACGGACCACCGTCCCCGCCGGCCGGCCGGGCGTCGGCCGCGGCATCCGGCCGGGTGTTGGCCTCGGCGTACCGGGCGGGGTCGGCCGGCGGCTGCGGGGAGCCCGTCCCGCTGCGGGAGGGCACGCCGGGAGGGCGGCCGTGCTCGTCCACCATGGCGCCCTCGTCCGGGAGCAGGGCGCCGTCGCGCGTGCGGTCCATGAGGGGTCTCCCTTCCGGGGCGGGCCCTGCCCCTACCCGGTACGACGCACGCGACACCGGCCGGACCGGCGGAAGCGGCAGAAGAGGACCGCTTGCCGCATCGCGTGCAACAGTGGAATCGACGGCACGGCATGGGTGTGCACATGGACGAGACCGACCGGACACTCGAACAACTGCTCGCGGGGCTGACCGCCGTACGCGACGGCAACCTCGACACGCGCCTGCCCGAGGACGTGGGCGGCCTGCCCGGCAAGATCGCGGTCGTCTACAACGGGATGGTGGCGCAGCTCTCCCTCGTGACCACCGAGGTCACCCGCGTGGCGGAGGAGGTCGGCCGCCAGGGGCTGCTCGGCGGGCAGGCCCGGGTGGGGCCCGTGGGCGGTGTGTGGCGCGAGCTGACCGTCGGCGTCAACAGCATGGCCGACAACCTGACCTCGCAGGTCCGCAACATCGCCCAGGTGGCCACGGCCGTCGCCCGCGGCGACCTGACGCAGAAGATCAGGGTCGACGCCCACGGGGAGATCCTGGAGCTCAAGGAGACCATCAACACGATGGTGGAACAGCTGTCCTCGTTCGCCGAGGAGGTCACGCGGGTCGCGCGCGAGGTGGGCACCGAGGGCAAGCTCGGCGGTCAGGCCACCGTCCGCGGTGTGTCGGGCACCTGGAAGGACCTCACCGACAACGTCAACTCGATGGCGGACAACCTGACCAACCAGGTCCGCAACATCGCCCAGGTCACCACGGCCGTCGCCCGCGGCGACCTCACCCGCAAGATCGATGTGGACGCCCGCGGCGAGATCCTGGCGCTGAAGACGACCATCAACACCATGGTCGACCAGCTCGGCTCGTTCGCCGCCGAGGTCACCCGCGTGGCCCGGGAGGTGGGCAGCGAGGGACGGCTCGGCGGGCAGGCCGAGGTCGCGGACGTCTCCGGTACCTGGCGGCGGCTCACCGAGAACGTCAACGAGCTCGCCGGCAACCTGACCCGCCAGGTCCGTGCCATCGCCGAGGTCACCAGCGCCGTGGCCCGCGGGGACCTGACCCGGACGGTCGCCGTCGACGCCCCCGGCGAGGTCGGAGAGCTGAAGGACAACATCAACGCGATGGTCGAGTCCCTGCGCGCCACCACCCGGGCCAACGAGGAGAAGGACTGGCTGAAGACCAACCTCGCCCGGGTCTCCGGCGGCATCCAGGGGCGGCGCAGCCTGCCCACCGTGGCCGAGCTGGTCATGCGGGAGGTGCCGCCGCTGGTGCGCGCCCAGTACGGCTGCTTCTTCCTCGCGCAGGACGGCGCCGACGGGCCCGAGCTCGTGGCCATCGCCTCGTACGGGCTGCCGGACGACCCGGCGGCCGGTGTGCGGCGGGTGCGCGTCGGCCAGTCCCTGGTGGGCCAGGCCGCCGCCGACGGCCGCACCCTCCTCGTGGAGGACCTGCCGGCCGGGTACGCGCGGATCGCCAGCGGCACCGGGGCCGCGGACCCGTCCACGCTGATCGTGCTGCCCATCATGGTCGAGGGGCACGTCCTCGGCGCGCTCGAACTCGCCGCCGTCCGCCCGTTCGCGCCCCTGCACCGCGACTTCCTGGAGCAGTTCACGGAGCTGCTGGGGGCCAACGTGGGCGCCCTCGTCGCCAACGCCCGCACCGACGAGCTGCTGGGGCGGTCGCAGCAGCTGACCGCCGAGCTCAGTGCCCGCTCCCAGGAGTTGCAGGCCCGCCAGCGCGAACTGCAGGACAGCAACGCGGAGCTGAAGGAGAAGGCGGCCCTGCTGGCCGACCGGAACCGGGACATCGAGCGGAAGAACCTCCAGATCGAACAGGCCCGCCAGGAACTGGAGGAGCGGGCCCGGCAGCTGGCCCAGGCCTCCCTGTACAAGTCGGAGTTCCTGGCCAACATGAGCCACGAGCTGCGCACCCCGCTCAACAGCCTGCTCATCCTGGCCCAGCTGCTCGCCCAGAACGGCGAGGGCAACCTGACCGACAAGCAGGTGGACTACGCGACCGTCATCCACTCCGCCGGATCGGACCTGCTCCAGCTCATCAACGACATCCTGGACCTCTCGAAGGTCGAGGCGGGCCGCATGGACGTGCACCGCGAACCCGTCTCGATCCAGCGCGTCCTGGACTACGCCGACGCCACCTTCCGGCCCGTCGCGGACGAGCGGAACCTGGAGTTCACCGTCAGCGCGGCGCCCCGGGCGGGCTCCGGGCTGGTCACCGACGAGAGCCGGCTGCGCCAAGTGCTGCGCAACCTGCTGGCGAACTCCCTGAAGTTCACCGAGCGGGGCAGCGTCTCGCTCCGCGTGGAGCCGGCTGCCGAGGAGGAGATCCCCGCCGCACTCGGCGGCACCGGGCCCGTGCTGGCGTTCCGCGTCGCCGACACCGGCATCGGCATCCCCGCCGACCGGCTGGAGTCCGTCTTCGGGGCGTTCCAGCAGGGCCACAGCGGCACCGCCCGCGCGTACGGCGGCACCGGGCTCGGGCTCTCCATCAGCCGCGAGGTGGCCCGCCTCCTCGGCGGGACCATCACCGTCGAGAGCCGGGTCGGCGAGGGCAGCTGCTTCACCCTCTACCTGCCCGAGCGCGCCGGCCGGGCGGAGAAGCCGGCTGCCGAGGCCGGCCGGGCCGAGGCCGCCGCCCGCGCGGCCCCGGCCGAGGGCGGATCCCGGCCGGTGGACCTGCGGGACCGGACCGTCCTCGTCGTCGACGACGACACCCGCAACGTCTACGCCCTCACCGAGACCCTGAAGTCCGCCGGACTCCAGGTGCTCACGGCCGACAACGGCACGGACGGCATCCGGCTGCTCGCCGACCGCCCCGATGTGGACCTCGTGATCATGGACCTGATGATGGCCGGCCTCGACGGGTACGCGGCCACCCGCGCCATCCGCGGCATGTCCGGGCACGCGCACGTGCCCGTCGTCGTGGTCACCGCGAAGGCCATGCCCGACGACCGGTCGGAGGCCATGGCCGCCGGCGCCTCCGACTACCTGACCAAACCGGTGGACCCGGACCTGCTGCTCGCCACCGTGCGCACCTGGCTGGGTGCGGCCGGGTCCTGAACTGGAGCGGGGATGGGCGTACCGGAGAGCGGACTGGCCGCGGCCGTCGAGGAGCTCACGGCCGAGGTCGCCGCCCTGCGGGCGGACCGGGCCCGGCGCCGGCTGCTCGACCTGGCCTCGGGGGTGCTGGCCGCACAGCTGGGGCTGTCTCCGGCCGAGGCGGGCGAACACCTGTTGCGGCTGGCCGGCTCCTCCCGGCTGAACGCCGTCGACCTCGCCGCCGACATCGTCAACGCGGCCTCCGGAACACCGCAGGCCGGCTCCGCCGCGCAGGCCGCCGCCGCCGGGACCGCGCAGGAGGCTGACACCGGGGCCGCGAAGGCGGCCGCCGCCGGCGCCGCGGGCCCCGGCGGCGTCCTTCCGGGCGTGCAGGCCCGGCGGATCCGGCGGCACATCGCCGCCGCGCTCACCTCCGACACCGCCTCCGAGGCCGCCGCGGGTCTGCTGGAGGACGGCCTGCACCGCTTGGGCGTCGAGGCCCTCTACCTGTGGCGGCGCACCCCGACCGACTGCCTGGAGCTCTCGGGCCGGGCCGGGGCCGACCCCCAGGAGGCCTCGCACTGGCGCTGGGTCCCGCCGGAGACCGCGGGCCCGCTGCACCGCGCGCTGGCGGACGGCCGGTCCCTGTGGTTCCCCGAGGGGCCGGGCGGGGCGGGGCGGCTGCCCGGTCCGCGGGCCGACGCGGCACGGGCGGTGCTGCCGCTGGAGCGCCAGGGCCGGGTCGTGGGGCTGGCGCTGGCCGTCTGGGCTGCCCCGGCCGTCCTCGACGCGGGGGTACGGGCGTCCGTGGAGGCCCTGTGCGGGCCGGCCGGGCTGGTCCTGGACGAGGTCGAGGACGGCCCGGAGGTGGCGGCGCAGCTCGCGGCGGTGCTGGCGCAGCTCGACCATCCCGCCATCGTGGTCCGCCTCGCCGCCGCCGACGACCGTTCCCCCGCGGGCGGCACCCCCCACACCGTCGACCACCTCAACCCGGCCGCCGTGCGCGAGCGGACACTCCCTCCCGGCCCGGCCGGGCGCCCCGTCGCCCAGCTGTATCCCGCCGTGTACGAAGAGCTGGTCGGCCTGGTCGCCCGGGCCTGCGCGGCAGGCGCCCCCCAGTACGCGCCCGCCCTGCCCGCGTCCGCGGAGGGTGTCGCCGATCTGTGGCCGGCGGCCGGGCCGGCCATGGCCGAGGTCCGGGTGCTGCCGCTGGGCGGCGGGCGCGCGGTCGTGCTGTGGCGTGCGGGTGTCCGGCTCGGCCCGCCGATCGCACGTGCGCTGGAGCGGCTGGAGCGGCTGGCCGCCTTCGAGGACGACGCCGCCGGGGGCTCCCGGTGGAGCCCGTCGGCGTACCCGATCTTCGGGATCGGCCCGGACGAGCCGCCCGTGCCGCTGCGGGCCCTCGGCGCCCGGCTGCACCCGGAGGACACCGGCCGCCTGGACGAGCTGCTGGCCTCGCTCGCCGACCGGCACACCGGCGGCCGGGCCCTGGTGCGGGTGTACCGCCCCGACGGCGGCGTGCGGCACGTCCGGATCTCCGCCGAGCCCGTCCTCGCCGGCGCGGCCCTGGTCGGCGTCGCCGGGGTCTACCAGGACGTCTCCGCCCAGCACCACACCGAGCTCGCGCTCAGCGCCACCTTCGACCGGCTCTCCGCGGCCCAGGCCGACGCCCTCGTCCGCAACCAGGTGGTGCTCCGGCTCCAGCAGACCATCGTCCCCGAGACCTCGGCCCTGCAGGCCGCGGCGGGACTGGAGGTCACGGCCCGCTACCGGCCCGCCGCCGTGGAGTACCGGGTCGGCGGAGACTGGTACGACGTGTTCCGGCTGCCCGGCGGGAGGGTGCTCGTCACCGTCGGGGACATCGCCGGGCACGGCATCGGCGCGGCCACCTCGATGGTCACGCTGCGCGGGGCGCTGCACGGGCTGGCGTTCACCGGCGGCTCCCCGGGGACGCTGATGGGATGGCTCAACGAGGTCGCCTCGGGTACGCCCGACCAGCCGACCGCGACCGCGGTGTGCGCCCTGTTCGACCCCTCGGACCAGTCCTTGTGCTGGGCCGGCGCCGGGCACCCGCCGCCGCTGCTGCTGCGCGGCGGGACGGCCCGCTTCCTGGAGGGCCCGCAGAACGTGCTGCTGGGGGCGCTGCCGGGGGCCGCGTACCAGGAGACCACCACCGGGCTGCGGTCCGGTGACACGCTGATGCTGTACACGGACGGGCTCGTCGAGCGCCGGCACACGGGGCTGGACGAGAGCCTGGCCGCCCTGCGGGAGGCGGCGGAGCGGCTGGGCGCGGGCGGCGTGGAGGACCAGGCGGACCGGCTCCTGGCGTCGGTCGGCGGGGACACGGACGACGACACCTGCCTGGTCGTCGTGCACGTGTCCTGACCGGCAGGACTCCTGACCGCCGGGGCGGGGCGGGGCCGGTTCACGGTCCGGGCGGTCCGGGCTGTCCGGGCTGTCCGGGCTGTCCGGGCGCTGCGGGGTTCCCGGGGCCGGTGCCGCCGTCGTTGCCACCGGACTCACCGGGCTCACCCGACGGCAGGGCCTCGGCAAGGTCCCGGTGGATGACGAAGACGCCGTCCGCGCCGGTGAGGCGGAGCATCCGCGCCACCTGCCGGCCGAGCGCGGCCAGCTCCACGCTGCCGCCGGCCGCCTCGGCCGCGAGCCTGGCCCGCAGCAGCATGTTCAGGCCGGTGGAGTCGCAGAAGGCCAGTCCCCCGCAGTCGACGATGAGCCGTACCGGGCCGCCGGCCGCGAGCGCGGCCTCCAAGGCCGCGCGCAGCGGCTCCGCCGTGTCGTGGTCGAGCTCTCCGGACAGCAGGAGGACGACGGCGCGGTCCACGGGCCGTACCTCGACCGCGAACTGGTCGCCGGAGCCGTCGCCGTGCGCTCGCTCCCGGCTTCCGGCCGCTGTCGACGCCATGGCAGACCTCCCGCGCATTCGGCCCCCGAAGCCCCCGGTTCATCCGGCCCCTACCCGGTCCGTCCCGCCGCATGCCTCGGGATGCGGCCCGTGGCCGCCTGCGGGAGTGCCGGGTGCGCTCCCGCCGGGCGCCCGTACGGGCGGATCCGCGCCGGTCGGGCCCGCAGTGTCCTGATCCCGATCGATCTCCGACCGACTGCCCGAACGGACATCCCCTCGCGTGACCGTCACCGTCGCCCCGTCCCCCGTACCGCCGCGCCGCCCGGAGTCGTCCGGGCCCGTCCGGGCCGGACGGGCCAGGCCCAGCGCCGCCTGCTGACGCGGCTCGCCCGTGCCCGTGTGCGCTGCCACCGGCTGGTGCCGGCGGTGTGACTGCTGCTCGTGGGGGCCGGGGCGGCTGCGGCGGGGCCGGTGCCGGACCGCCTGGACCGGCGGCCTCGGAGCGTCGCCCCGCACGAGTCGGTGCGACCGGCCGGCTGCCGGCCGGGGCCCGCCCGTACGGGGAGCAGCTGCCTCCGGGGGTGTGCCCGCAGCGGAGCCCCCGGCGGGGACTCCACCGCAACTCCCGGCGGATCGGGGGGCGGTGGCGGTGCCGGTGGCGGCCGGAGCGTGGATACTGCCGGAGGCACGCAACCCCCACCGCACGCCTTCCCCTGAGAGGTGAGAGGTCATGATGAGCGCAGCCGCCGCGCCCGTATCCACCCTTGACGGCTGGCGCCGGGAGCAGTTCTCCTGGTGCGGCATCACCCACGACTGCTTCGAGCGGGGCGAGGGGCCCGGCGTCGTCCTGATGCCGGAGCTGCCCGGGATCACCCCGGAGGTGCTCGGCCTCGCGCAGCACCTGGTCGACAGCGGGTTCACGGTCGTGGTGCCGTCGCTGTTCGGCACTCCGGGCGCGCCCTCCGTGTCCGCCGGGTCGTTCGTGGCCGTTGCACGGGCCTGCGTCTCCCGGGAGTTCCTCGCCTTCGCCACGAACGCCCGGCGGCCCGTGACCGACTGGCTGCGGGCGCTGGCCCGCAGCCTCGACGCGCGGACGCCGGGAACGGGTGTCGGGGTCATCGGGCTGTGCTTCACGGGCGGGTTCGCCCTGGCGGTGGCCGCGGACGACGCGGTGCTCGCCGCAGTGATGGGCCAGCCTTCGCTGCCCCTCCCGGTGACCGCGGCGCACCGCGCGGACCCGGGCCTGTCGGAGGAGGAGCTCGCGGACGTCACCCGGCGCATGCGGGACGACGGACTGTGCGTCCTGGGCATGCGGTTCACCGCGGACGGGCTGGTCCCCGGGCAGCGCTTCGAGACCCTCCGCCGCCGGCTCGGCGACGCGTTCGAGTACATCGAGCTCGACTCGGGTCCCGGCAACGCCGGCGGCTTCGGCGGGCGCGCCCACTCGGTCACGACCCGGGAGGTCCGGGAGACCCCCGGGCATCCCGCCCTGGCCGCCCGCAAGCGGACGGTGGCGTTCCTGCGGCGCCGGCTGGTTCCGGCGCCGACGGCCGGGCCGGAAGCCGGCTGAGCGGCAGCGGACGGGGGCCGATTCGGCGCACCCGGGCCGTGCCGCGGCCCGGCGGATCAGTCGCCGGATCCGGTCTCGGGTTCGTCGGTCCAGGTGAAGGACTCGATGAGCCAGGCGCCGGACGCGGCGGAGAGCCGGAAGGTCTTGCGGCCCCAGGCGGAGAAGGGGGCGCCGGCCCGTACGCCCCACTTGAAGTACTGCCCGGAGCGGGTCGCACGGCCGTCCGCCACCAGGGTCGTGGCGGCGACCTCGACCTCGGTGAAGTCGGTCAGCTCCGGCCCGTTGAGCAGTGCCTCGCGGGGTGCGAGGAAGGTGTCCGCGTCCATCCGGTCGACCGAGCCGTCCTCGGCCACCCGCTCGATCACCACACCGGGTGCGAGCACCGCGCGGGCGGCGTCCAGGGACACGGGCCCGCCCCCGCTGCGGGTGAAGGCCGCGTAGAACGCCGTGGCGAGTGCGTCGACGGCCTTCTCGTCGGCCGAACGAGGCCTGCCGCGGCGCCATTCGGCGGCCAGGACCGCGAACTGCGAGCTGCTGCCCCAGGAGCCCTTCCGGTGGACGTCGTGGCGGGCGACGGCCTCGTGGCGCATGCCGACGCGGCGCATCAGGGCCGCCGAGGGCGTGTTCCGGACCGAGCACACGCCGAAGACCCGGTGCCACCCGAAGGTGTCGAAGGCCAGGCCGAGTGCGGCCGTGACGGCCTCCGTGGCGATCCCGGTGCCGTGCACGTCGGGATGGAAGGCGAAGCCGATCTCGCCGGTCAGCGGGGCCCCTCCGTCCCGCTTGAGCAGGACCTCGCCGACGACCCGCCCGGCCTCGGTCTCGACGGCGAGGTCGAGCCAGTCGCCGGGCCCGGCGAGCGCCTCGCCGGCGATCATCCGCTCCAGGGTCCGGCGCGTGGCCTCACGCGTGTGCGGCTCGTGCGGGAGGTACCGGGCGACCTCGGGGAGGGAGCGGTGGGCGTGGATCGCGTCGAGGTCGTCGGCCCGCACGGGGCGCAGCGCGAGCCGCCCGGTCCGTACGGGGTAGTCGGGCTGTACCGGGGTCCGGTCGGTCACCGTGCTCGGGTCGTTCTCCAGGAGGTTCTGGCTGGTCATCGGGCTCCCCTCGGACGTATGCCCGTATCCTGCCCCAGCGGGGCGGGCCGGGGATACGGGTGAGGGGTCAGTCGGGCGGTTCCTGCGGTTGCGGTTCCCGGGCGGGCTCCGACGGGGCGGCGGGCGGACCGGGCTCTTCCGGACCGGGCTCTTCCGGCGGCGCGTCGGAAGGCGGCGGCAGGTCGGGGGACTTGGGCGGTTCGGACGAGGGCGGGGAGCCCGGCGGCCGGGGCGGGATGTCCGGGACGTCGGGGTCCGACGGGGCAGGCTGCGAGTTCATGGCGGTACTCCCGAGTGGCGGAACGCTCATGACCCGCGCCTGCCCCGCCGCTGCCGGGGCAAACCAGGCGGGCCGGCCGCCCCTCGGGCGTCCCGCGCCTGCGCGCCGGATCGCAGGCGCGGGGACCTCACCGCCGACGCGAGCGGCGCGCCGGTCGTCCTCGAGCCGGGACGGGTATCCGCCGGGGCAGTCCAGGGTGTGGCGGCCGCCGAGCGGGCCGGGACCCTGCCCGGGGCCGGGGGGCGTCTTCGGCCCGCCCGGCGGTCGCGATGCCGCGGCCTGCCGCGGAACCGTCAAGGACGGCTGTCCGCACCGAGGTCAGGGCCTCGGACCTGACAGCACCTCCCGCTGTTGGGCGTCCTTCCGGCGCTCCGGGCATACGTTTCGTGGATCCGGCGCCGTAACGGGGGGCGCCCGTCCGAGGGGCAGAGCATGACGGAACAGCAGGTCGGCAGTGCGGCCCTGGATGCCGCGGACCTGACGGCGATCAGCGAGGCCGCCGCCCTCGTACGCTCCTCCGGGACCGTCACGCGGATGCTGCGCACGCTGGCACCGGCGCTGAGCGACGGCGAGCGGGCGTCCCTCGGCGCGTGGTGCGTGCCCGCGCACGCGGCCGTCCTGGTGTTCCCGCGGGCCACCGCGGACACGGCCCGCGCCCTGGCGGGGCTCGGGCTGGCGGCGGCGGGTGCACCGGTGCCCAGTACGGTCGTACGGGACCGGCTCCGCGCCCGCTACGGGATCGCGCCGGAGGCGCTGGAGGTGTCGATCGTGCGCGCCGCCGTCCTCACCGGGGAGGGGGAGCTGGGCGAGATCGAGGTCTTCTGCCTGCCCGTGCCGGAAACCGCGGCGGACGAGTCCGCTGTCTGCCTGCGCCATCTGGTGCGGCGGGAGCGGGCGGAACGCAACGAGGCGCACGTCGCGTTCCGGGTCACCTCCACCGACGAGGTCGTCTTCGCGGGCCTGCGCCACCTGCTGGTCGAGCGGGCGGGCATGCGGCCCGACGGCGGCGGCTACAACCCGCACGAGGACGTCACGGTCCTGTACTTCCGCTCCGCCGCCCCCGCCGGAACCCCGTACGGGCGCCTGGAGTTGCTCATGCCGGGCCGCCAGGCCCCGGCGCTCGCGGCGCACCGTCTGCTGGTGCGGGACGAGCCCGGCCGGGTGCTGCTGGAGCTGATGACGGGTGCCTGGCAGACCCAGGCCATCGCGGTCGGCGCCGAGCTGGGCGTCTTCGACGCGCTCTCCCCCGATGCCGCGGGCCCCTCGGCGGTGGCCGACCTGGCGGAGCGGGTCGGCGCGGACGCCGACGGGCTCGGGCGCCTCCTGCGCTACCTGTCGACGCTCGGGCTGCTGGTCGGCCCGTACGGTCCGGACGACGACACGTACGCGCTGACCGGGCTCGGCGGGCTGCTGCGCGAGGACGCCCCGCACTCGATGCGGCCGCTGGCGCTGATCTACGGCGGCCCCTTCTACGAGTCCTTCGGCCGCCTGCTGTACTCCGTACGGACGGGAGGGGACGCGTTCCTGCACCACTTCGGCGCCCACCACTTCCCGTACTTCGCGCAGACCCCGCCCTGGGACGAGGTCTTCGACCAGTCGATGCAGGCGAGCTCTCCCATGTTCGGGCCGGTCCCGGCGGTCGTCGACCGGCCCGGGGTCGACGTGGTCGTGGACGTGGCCGGCGGCAACGGCGAGCTGATGGCGCAGATCCTGGGTGCCGCGCCCCGGCTGCGCGGCGTGCTGCTGGAACGGGAGCACGTGGCCGCCGCGGCGCGGGCGCGGCTGGAGCGGGCGGGGACCGCGGACCGGTGCACCTTCCTCACCGGCGACTTCACCCGGTCCGTGCCCGGCGGCGGGGACGTCTACATCCTGTCGCGGGTGCTGCACGACTGGGACGACGCGCGGTGCCTGGACATTCTGCGCAGGTGCGCGGACGCGATGCCCGCGGAGGCCGAACTGCTGGTCATCGAGCGGCTCCTGCCGACGGACGGCGCCGCATCCCTGGCCGTGGCCTGGAACCTGCACATGCTGTGCAACGTCGGCGGCCGCGAGCGGACCCTCGACCACTACCGCGGCCTGCTCGCCGAGGCCGGGTTCGACCTCGTGGACAGCAGGCCCCTGCCGCTCGACGGCTCGCTGCTGCGGGCCCGCCGCCGCAGCACCGCCACCGCCGCCACCGCCGCCACCAGCGCAGCCGCCCTGTCCGCCCCCACCCGTTCGGAGCACGCGTAGATGGCCGTCCACCCCCACGACTACCCGACCGCCCCCGAGCCGGACGGCCGCGGCGCCTGGACGACCCCCCGGCCGACCCTGCGCGAGGTGTTCGCGGCCGCTGCCGGGGCCCGCGGCGGCGCCACCGCCGTCGCCGCCCCGGATGCGGCCGGCACCCGGTCCTGGCAGGACTGGCGCACGGAGTCCGACGCGTTCGGCCGGGCCCTTCAGGAGCTCGGGATCCGGCCCGGCGACGTGGTGGCCGCCCAACTGCCCAACTCCTGGGAGTTCCTGGTGGCCCACGTGGGCATCGCCGCCGTCGGCGCGGTGCTCCTCCCCCTGCACAGCACGCTCGGCACCCGCGAGGTGACCGCCCTGCTCAAGCGCACGGAGGCACGGGCCCTGCTGCTCCCGGCCGCCGCGGAGCCGCCCGCCCGGGCGGAGCTGCCCGGGCTGGAGTTCCTGATACCGGTGGGCGGCGAGGCCCCGGTGCACGAGCCCGGCTCGTACGAGGCGCTCGTACGGGACCGGCGCGGCCTCGCCCCGCACCCCGTCGAGGTCACCCCCGACATGCCGCTGGTGCTGATGCCGTCCTCGGGCACCACCTCCGCCCGCCCCAAGATATGCATCCACACGCACGGCGGCCTGCTCGGCAACGCCACGGTCGCCGCCCGCGAGGGCCGGTCCTCCGCCGAGGACACCCTCGTCAGCGCGAGCCCCTTCACGCACCTGTTCGGACTGTTCTCCGTGCACCTCTCCCTCGTCGCCGGCGGCCGGCAGGCGCTGCTGCCCCGCTGGGACGCCGACGCGTTCCGGGAGCTGGCGGCCGCGACCCGGGCGAGCGTGCTGTTCGCCGTACCCGCCCAGCTGCGCGACCTGGTGGAGCTGCCCGGGCCGGTGGCCGCGCTGCGGGAGGTCCGGACGGGCGGGGCGGCCGTGCCGGCGGCCCTGGTGGCCGGCGTGCGCCGCGCCCTGGGCGCCGCGACCGTCGTCCAGTGGGGCATGTCGGAGGTCGGGGCGGGTTTGAGCACCTCCCCCGACGACCCCGCTGAGGTCGCCGCGCGCAGCATCGGCCGGCCGGTCGGCGAGGGCCGGGTCCGGGTCGTCGGCGAGGACGGCGAACCGTGCCCGGCCGGGGAGACCGGGGAGCTGCAGTTCCGGGGGCCGTCGCTGTTCCGCGGCTACCTCGCCGACCCGCAGGCCACCGCGGCGGCCATGACCGCCGACGGCTGGCTGCGCACCGGCGACCTGGCGTGCCGGTACGAGGACGGGACGATCGGCTACCGGGGCCGGCAGGCGGAGCGGATCAACGTGGGCGGGCTGAAGTTCAGCGCGTCCGAGGTCGAGGCGCTGCTCGCCGACCTGCCGCAGCTGGAGAACGCGGCGGTCGCCGGGCGGGCCGACGACCGGCTCGGCGAATTCCCGGTGCTGCTGGCCCAGTTGAGACCGGGGGCCCGGCTCACCCTGGAGGAGGTGCGGGCGCATCTCGCGGCCCGGGGTGTCGCCGCGTACAAGTGGCCGCTGGAACTCGTGGTCGTGGACGCCGTTCCCGTCACCCCCACGCGGAAGGTGGCCCGCGGCAGGCTGGCGGCGCTGCTGGCACAGCCGGCGCGGGAGGCGGTCCCGGCCTGGGCACAGCAGGTGGCCGCCCTGCCCGAACGGGCCGCCCTGGACACGGCGCTGGCCCTGGTACGGGAGCAGGCCGGGGCAGTGGGCGGTGCCCACCTGGCGCAGGCGGACACCGGGCTGAGCTTCCGCGCGGCGGGGCTCGACTCGCTGGGCGCGGTGCGCCTGGCCGCCGGGCTCGGGGAGCGTACGGGGCTGGCCTTGTCGACGACGGCGGTGTTCGACCATCCCACGCCCGGGCACCTCGCCCGGCACCTGGTCGACCTGGCGACCGGGGCTGCGGGAGGCACGGTCGGGAAGCCCGCGGCGGCCGCCGGCCCGGGCCCGGCAGGGGATGCGCACGCGGACGCGGATGCGGTGGCGGTGGTCGGCATCGGCTGCCGCTTCCCCGGCGGCATCGCCTCGCCCGAGGACCTGTGGCGGCTGCTGGCCGAGGGCGAAGAGACCGTGGGCCCCTTCCCGGCGGATCGCGGCTGGGACCTCGACCGGATCCACGACCCCGACCGGAGCCGGCCCGGGACCTCGTACGTCCGCCACGGCGGCTTCCTGGCGGGCGCGGCCGACTTCGACGCCGGGTTCTTCGGCCTGTCGCCCCGCGAGGCGCTGGCCATGGACCCCCAGCAGCGGCTCCTGCTGGAGACCGCCTGGGAAGCGCTGGAACGGGCCGGGATCCCGCCGTCCGCGCTGCGCGACTCCCCCGCCGGGGTGTTCGTCGGGCTGATGTCCTCCGACTACGCGCCCCGCCTCCACGAGGCGCCCGCGCTGCACGACGGGCTGCTGCTGACGGGCAACTCCTCCAGCGTGGCGGCCGGCCGGATCTCCTACACCCTCGGGCTGACCGGGCCGGCGCTCACCGTCGACACGGCCTGCTCCTCCTCCCTGGTGGCCCTGCACCTGGCCCGGCAGGCGCTGCTGCGCGGCGAGTGCTCGCTGGCGCTGGCCGGCGGGGCGACCGTGATGTCGACCCCGGCGTCGTTCGTGGACTTCAGCCGGCAGGGCGCCCTGTCCCCGGACGGCCGCTGCCGGGCGTTCTCCGCCTCGGCGGAGGGGGCCGGCTGGTCGGAGGGCGCCGGGATCCTCGTACTGGAGCGGCTGTCGGACGCCCGCCGGGCGGGGCGGGCCGTCCTGGCCGTGCTGTCCGGCTCGGCGGTCAACCAGGACGGGGCCAGCAACGGGCTGACCGCGCCGAGCGGCCCGGCCCAGCGGGAGGTCGTCCGGCTGGCCCTGGCCGACGCGGGCCTCGAGCCGGCCGATGTGGACCTCGTGGAGGCGCACGGGACGGGTACGCCGCTCGGCGACCGGATCGAGGCGGAGGCCCTGTCGGCCTCCTACGGCCGGGGCCGCGACGCGGACCGGCCGCTGTGGCTGGGCTCGCTCAAGTCGAACCTCGGCCACACGCAGGCCGCGGCGGGGGTCGCCGGCGTCATCAAGGCGGTCCTGGCGCTGCGGCACGGGGAGATGCCGCGGTCGCTGCACGCCGAGGAGCCGACCCCGCACGTGGACTGGGCCGCGGGCGGCGTACGGCTGCTCGGCGCACCCCGGCCCTGGCCGCGGCCCGCGGACGGCGGCCGGCGCGCGGCGGGCGTCTCGGCGTTCGGGATCAGCGGGACCAACGCCCATGTGATCGTGCAGGATCCGGCAGCCGATGACACCGCAGCCACGGAGGCGGCCGCGAGCGACCCGGTCGCGGATCCGGTCGCGGATCCGGTCGCGGATCCGGTCGCGGATCCGGTCGCGGATCCGGTCGCGGATCCGGTCGCGGATCCGGTCGCGGATCCGGTGGCAGCTGACACCGCGGTGCCCTGGGTGCTGGCCGCGAAGAGCCGGCCGGGGCTGCGCGACCTGGCGGCCCGGCTCGGGCAGGCGGCCCCCGGGGCCGATCCGGAGGGGCTGGGCCGGGCCCTGGCCGTGTACCGCGCACCGAACGACCCGGCCTTCCGGCGGCGTGCCGTCGTCGTGGCGGACGGAGCGGACGGGGCGGCACGGCTGCGCGCCGGACTGGCGGACCTGGCGGCCGGCCGGGAGAACCCCGACCTCGTCACCGGGCTGTCGGCCGGAGGGACCGGCCGCACGGTGTTCGTCTTCCCGGGCCAGGGGGCCCAGTGGGAGGCCATGGGTGCCGAACTGCTGCGGGATTCGCAGGTCTTCGCCGAGGCCGCGGCGGCCTGCGACGAGGCGCTCGCGCCGTACCTGGACTGGTCGGTGCCGGCGGTGCTGCGCGGCGACGCCGGCGCCCCGCCCCTGTCCCGGGTCGACGTGGCGCAGACGGCCCTGTTCACGATGATGGTGTCGCTGGCGGCGCTGTGGCGCTCGTACGGGGTCGAGCCGGACGCGGTGCTCGGGCACTCGCAGGGCGAGATCGCCGCGGCGTACGTGTCGGGCGCGCTGACGCTGCCGCAGGCGGCCCGGATCGTCGCCCTGCGCGCCCGCGCGGTGCGGGGGCTGCCCGCCGGGGCGATGGCCGCCGTGTCCCTGCCCGGGCCGGAGCTGGCGGCCCGGCTGGCCGGCCGGAGCGGGCCGCCGCTGTCCGTCGCCGCCGAGAACGCGCCGCGGGCGTCGGTGGTCGCCGGAGACCCCGGAGCGGTCGACGCGCTGCTGGCGGAGCTGGCCGCGGACGGGGTGCGGGCGCGCAGGGTCGCCGTGGACTACGCCTCGCACTGCGCGGCCGTGGAGCCCCTGGAGGCCGTACTGGCCGAGGAGCTGGCCGGGATCCTCCCGGGGGCGGTGTCGACGCCGTTCCTGTCCACCGTGGACGGGGGCTGGCTGACCGGGCAGGACCTCACGGCGGACTACTGGTACCGCAACCTCCGCAGCCCGGTGGCCTTTGCACCGGCCGTCGCCACGCTGCTGGAAGCGGGCTTCCGGACCTTCGTCGAGATCAGCCCGCACCCCGTCCTCACGTACGCGGTCCAGGAGACGGCGGAGCAGGCCGGCGTGCCCGCCCTCGCCGCAGGCAGCCTCCGGCGCGGCGAGGGCGGCGTGCGGCGCCTGCTGCTGTCGGCCGCCGAGGCCTGGGTGCAGGGCGCCGGGGTCGACTGGGCGGCCGTGTCCGCGGGGCCCCGGCCGGCCCCGGCCGAAGCCCTGCCGACGTACCCCTTCCAGCGCAGGCGGTACTGGCTCTCCGCCCGGCCCCCGGCGGGGTCGGCCACGGGCGGCGAGGGCGGCGCGTACGAGGCCGTCCGGGACGGGACATTCGAGGCGGCCGGGGCCGGCGGGGCGGCTCGGCAGCCGCTCGACGCGGACGAACTGCTGCTCCTGGTACGGGAGTCCGCGGCGGCGGTGCTCGGCTACGGCGATGCGGACTCCGTGGACCCGGACCGGCTCTTCCTGGAGCTCGGAGCCGGCTCGCTGGCCGCGGTGGAGCTCCGGGGACGGCTCTCCCGGGCCCTGGACCTGGCCCTGCCGTCGACCGTGGTCTTCGACCACCCGACCGCGCGCGGGCTCGCCGGCCACCTGTGGGAGCGGCTGGACCGGTCCCGGGCGGAGGACCCCGCGCCGGGGGCGGGCACGGGCACGAACGCGGCGGCCGCGGTCGCGCCCACCGACCCGCATCCGGACCCGGACCCGGACACGGCCCCGGACTCGGACACGGCCCCGGACCGGGCGCCCGGCGGTCCGCTCCCCGACCGGCTGTCGGAGCTGTTCCGGCAGGCTTCGGCGGACGGCCGCGGTGCGGTGGCCGTGGAGCTGCTGTCGGCCGCCTCCCTGCTGCGGCCGTCGTTCACCGCGGCGGACGCGCCCGACCTGGTGCAGCGCCCCGTCCGGCTCGCCGGCGGCGGTGACCGCAGTGGTCCGGCGCCCGCTCTGGTGTGCCTGCCGTCGCTGGTGCCGACGGGAGGCCCGCACGAATACGCCCGGCTCGCCGCCGAGTTCGCCGGACGGCGCACCGTACTGGCGCTGCCGCAGCCCGGGTTCGGGCCGGGGGAGGCGCTGCCCGCCGACCTCGGGGCGCTGGTGGACGTACACCTCGGGGCGCTCGCGCGGCGTGCGGACGACGGGCCGGTGCTGCTGTGCGGGCACTCCTCCGGCGGGTGGATCGCATGGGCGATCGCCGCGCAACTCGCCCGGCAGGGGCGCCCGGTGGCAGGGCTCGTGCTGATCGACACCCCCTGGTACGAGGGCGCCGTACCGCCCGACGACCTGTCGCTGGTCCTCGCGGCGGCCGAACACCGGTGGCGCGCGGCCGGCGAGAACGGGAAGCCCGGGAGGCCCGGTGAGACCGGGGACGTCGGGGAGATCGGCACGAACCGGCTCACCGCCACCGGCGGCTACCTGCGGATCCTGCGGGGCTGGCAGCCCGAGCCGCTCGACGTGCCCGCGCCCGTCCTGCTGCTGCGCGCACGGGAGCCGATCGGCCGCCCCGCCGCCTGGCGGCTGCCGCACACGGTCCGCGAGGTGTCCGGGGACCACTTCACGATGATGGAGAACCACTCCGGGGAGATCGCCGCGGCGATCGACGCCTGGGAGCACGACCGGTACGAGCCCGCGTCCGCGAACGCGTGCCCCTGCGCAGACCGGTGCCGGGACCATGACCGCGACAAGGAGAAGCAGGAGACCGCTCCGTGACCGACCCGGACCTCCCCGAGCTCTTCGAGGACCCGATCTTCGACGACTGCACCCCGCGATCGGCGCAGCCGTGGGTCGGCACGTACGAGCGGCTGCGCCACCTCCACGACCGGATCGGCTCGCCGGTGCCGCTGCTCGCCGGCGGGCCGGCGGCGCAGGAACGGCTGCGCTCCCTGCTGGAGTTGACGGCCATGGCCGATCCGGCCCTGTTCCACGTGCTGTTCCTGCACCAGTGCATGACCCTCGGACCCGCGCTCGACTACGGGGCCTCGGCCGAGGACGTGGCGGAGCTGGCCTCCGGGCGGTCGGTCGGTGCGGCCCTGATGACCGAGGTGGGGCTGGGCAGCAGCAGTACCGCCATCCGCACCGAGGCCGTGTACGACCCGGCGGCGCGCGAGTTCGTGCTGACCTCCCCCGATGCGGAGGCGGCCAAGTACCCGCCGAACGTGGGCATGCCGGGACTGCCGCGGCTGGCCGTGGTCAGCGCGCGGCTGCACGTGTCGGGCACCGACCACGGCACGCACCTGTTCCTCGTACCCCTGCGCGGCGGTGACGGCGGTCCGGCCGCCGGCATCACGATCACGCCCAGGCCGCGGACCTCGCTGCTGCCGCTCGACTACGCGGCCGTGCGGTTCGAGGGGGTGCGCGTCCCGTACCACCGCTGGCTCGCCGACGGGGCGTCCGTGTCCGCGGCCGGCGGCCTCCACGACCCGCTGGACGATCCGCGGCTCCGGACGGCCCGCAGCACGAGCTGGAGCCGCTTCGCGTGGGGGGCGGTCACGGCGGGGCTGGCGGCGGTGGCCCGGGCGGGTGTGGCCCTTGCGCTGCCGCACGCCGGGCGCCGGCGCACGGTGGACCGCTGGGGCGCCGTCGAGTACGCCCTGCACCGGCCCAACCAGCAGCGGCTGCTGTTCGGCGCGGCCGCGCGGGCCCTGGCCGCGACGGCGGTGGCCCGGCAGGTCACGGAGGTGAGCTGGCGGATACCGCCGGGCGGCGGCCGGGGACGGGGACTGCCGCCCGCGGTCATGGGCGAACTGGCGCAGGTGAAGGTGGCGGTGGACCAGCTGGCCGACGAGGCGGTGGACCGCTGCCGGGCGGCCTGCGGGGCTGCCGGGTTCTTCTCGGAGAACCGGCTGATCGAGTACCAGGCACTCACGTCCGCGTTCCGTTCTGCGGGCGGCGACAACCAGTTGATGCTGCTCGACGCCGCATGGCACATGGTGACCGGGGACGCGTACGAACCGCCGCCGGCGCCGCGGCAGACACCGGGGGACGGGACCGAGCCGGACTGGCCGCTGCTGCTGGCGGCCCGGGAGCGGGCACTGTACGAGCGGTTGGCGGCGGCTCTGCGGGGCGCGGCCGAGGCCGGGGAGGAGCCGTCGGCGGCGTGGCACGAGCACCTGGACGCGGCGCAGGCGTTCGCGGAGGCGCACCGGGCGCGGGTGACGGTGCAGGTGCTGGCCGCGCAGTGGCGGCCGGGGCCCGGCCGGGAGCCGGCCGGTGCGGAGGCCGAGGTGCGGGCCGAGCTGTACCGGCTGCTGGGTCTGGAGTCCGTGCTGCCGCACGCCGACTGGTACGCGGCCGCCGGGCTGCTCTCCCCCGCGTCCGCGGCGGGCCTGGGCCGGGAGCTGTCCGCGTCGTGCCGCCGGCTCGTGCCGCAGGCGGCGGTGCTGGTGGAGCTGCTGGAGGTGCCGCCGGCGGTGCTGAAGGGTCCGCTCGCCGGCGGGGACTACGTACGGGATCTGACGGATTGACGGACTGAGCAGCCCATAGCCCGGAAGTGTCACTACGCTTCGTGTTTACCGTTCGTCATTCCGGTTACACCAGCTGGTGACAGGCACTCAGTACCCGGCGGAAGGCAGAAACATGACCCTTGTCACGGTGCTCATCCTCGTCGCGGTCCTCGGCTGCATCGCCCTCCTCGCGGTGGCGCCGGCGGCGCCCGTCCGGCGCAACCCCGATCCCGAGGTGCCGGGTACGGATCCTGCCCGGCTGAGGACGGTCCCCGGCCAGCGCAGCGTGCACCACCGGGCCGGCTGAGCCGGTTCCGCTGCGGGGCAGGGCTGTCCGGCGGGGCGTGCATGTGGCGGAGCCCGGGAGTATGTCCAGCTCCCGGGCTCCTGTGTGCCACCCAATTGCGCACACCGGCGGCGTTTAAGAGTCGCGGATCATTCTGAGATCGATGTGTTCTACCTTTGAACTACCGCGCCACGAGAGAGGCACAGAGGGGACTTGAACCCCCATCCATCGATGATCGTCCACGCTCGGTCGATCCGGTGTTCGGCGGCGAATACTGAGACTGGAGCGAGAATCTGAGATTTACGGGGCCGCCTCTACCACTTGGGCCACCCCGGCTCGTGTGCCGGGGGAGGGATTCGAACCCCCAACCGTTACCCCTCGGTCAGCTTCAACTTCAGTTTCAGCTTGCGCTTCACGCGCACCCTCCCCGCTCAAAAGGAGGGAGTCTCAAGGCTACCCGAACAGATAGCCGAACACCGCATCGCCGACCCGCTGCTCGGTGACGTCGACGCCGTTGGCCTCCTCGCGGGCGAACTTGACGGCCTGCTGGAGCCTTTCCAACCGGTCCAGGAGCTCGTTGACCCGCCGGGCCGGAAGGGCGCCGGAGAACTTCACGGTCGTCCAGTACCCGACGGCTATGTCCTCGTAGTACACCTCGACCTGGGCCGGGTGCTTGTCCGTGGCCTCCGCCTTGACGTGGTTGCGCGGGACCTTCTTGGTGCGGATCGTGCGGACCGCGTCCGTCTTCCACGAGTCCGTCGAGGGGTCGAGGGTCCAGGACTCCGAGGCGTCCAGCACCGGAAGCTTCCGGACGAAGGTGTGCAGGTCGGTGAGCTGCTTCTCCAGGAAGAGCAGGTACGGGACCGGGACCTGGGGCAGCAGAACCGTTCCGTCGACGACGACGTCCGCGGCCGCCGTGCGGTTCGCCCAGTCCTTGGTCGCCGTGACGTCGAAGAGCCGCTTCAGGGTCGTCGCCGTGGCCCGGAGCACGTCCTCGGCCTTGACCTGCACCCGGGTGGACTCGGGCGGCAGCTGCTCGCCCTCCTCGTCCTTGGGCTGGTAGGTACGCGCAATGCCGGCGAGCAGCGCGGGCTTCTGGACATCGTGGTGGGCCTGCGTCAGTTCCTGGAGGGACTTGGACTTGACGCCCTTTTCAACGGCGATGATCTGATTCAACTTCGGCACGGGAGAAACCTAACAGCACACCAGAACCGGCCACATGTCTTTTTTTCTCCGGCCCCGGACCCGCCCCCTCCCGCGGCCGGGAGGGGGCGGAGTGGTTCAGGAGCGGGCGGTCGTGCGGTAGGTGGCGACCTGGACGCCCGTCGGGCTGGTGGTGGCGGAGACCAGTTCGAGGGTGTGCAGGCCGCCGTCGGCCGGGAAGAGGGACTTTCCGCCGCCGAGGAGCACCGGCATGACCATGAGCCGGAGCTCGTCGACCAGGCCCTCGCCGATCAGGGTGCGGACGAGGGTGGGGCTGCCCATGACCAGCAGGTCGCCGCCCGCGCTGTCGCGGAGCGCGCGGATGCGGCCGAGGGCTCCGCCACCGGCGACGAGGGTGGTGTTCTCCCAGGTCAGGTCGGCTTCCCTGAGGGTGTCCGAAACCACGTACTTGGGGAGGGAGTTCATCCGGTCGGCGAAGGGGTCGCCCGCCCGTCCGGGCCAGGCCGCGGCCATGTTCTGCCAGGTGCGGCGGCCGTAGAGCAGTGCGTCGGCCTGGGAGACGGCGTCGGCGAAGGCACCGCCGACGATCTCCGGGTCGAAGAACGGGTGGGTCCAGCCGCCGTGGGCGAAACCGCCGTCCCGGTCCTCGTCGGGGCCGCCGGGGGCCTGCACGACACCGTCGAGGCTGATGAACTCGCTGACCACGATACGCATGGGACTCGCTCCTGTTGCTGTCGATCTCTGTGGTGACTCACATGGAGACACCCGCGGCGGGCCGGAGTCATCGTTCCGGCACGCGTGATCCCGGTCACACGGGCAGGAGGTGGGGGCGTTTGGCGGTGCGGTCGGTGCCGGAGGAGCGGCCGCGCACGCGCCGCAGCAGCCAGGGCCCGAGGAAGCCGGCGGCCCAGCCGAGTTCGGCCGCGGCAGCCTGGCGTCGGGTCACGGGCGGTACGGGCGGCAGGGGGCGGGTCCAGGAGTCGTCGCTGCCGGAGACGGCGAGGGCCTGGGCGACCGCTGCGGCGATCCGCGCGTGGCCGAGCGGACTCGCGTGCAGCCGGTCCGGGCTCCACAGGCGGCGGTCGGCGACCACCGGGTGGTGGGCGGTCTCGGCGACGGCGACGCCGTGGCGGCGGGCGGCCTCGCGGATCCGGTGGTTGAGGGCGGTGACGCGGGGTGCGAGCGGGCGGGCGAGCGGTGTGATCCGGGAGACGTCGGGGAAGGTCACGGTGGCGACCCGGGCACCCTGGGCGGTGAGCGCGGCGAACGCCGCCTCCAGGTGGCCGGCCACCTCGTCGGCGTCGAACCGGGGCCGCAGCAGGTCGTTCACCCCGGCGACCACGGTGGCCAGGTCGGGGCGCAGCGCGAGGGCCGGGGCGAGCTGCTCGGCCCGGACCTGGCCGGCGAGGCGGCCGCGGACCGCGAGGTTGGCGTACCGGAGGCCGGGGTGGTGGCGGGCCAGCTGCTCGGCGAGGCGGTCGGCCCAGCCGCGCAGGCCGGTGGCGTCGTCGCCGTCGCCGAGCCCTTCGGTCTGGCTGTCGCCGAGGGCGACGTACCGCTCGTAGCGGCCGGTGCACCCGTACGGCGGCTCGCCGGGGTGTCCGCGGTGCGGGTCAGTGCCGTCGGCGGGCATGGGCGGCCTCCCTTTCCTCGAGGACGGTGGCGGTGCGCTCGCACCACTGCTCGTTGGCCTGCTCGTAGGCGATGCCGGCCAGGCAGGTCAGGTACGGGCCGACGCGCTCCCCGTGGCGGAGGAACTCCTCCTCGCTGCGGCCGCCGCGCATCTTCTCCAGCAGCTGGCCGAAGAGGGCGGTCTTGGCCCGGGCCACCTCGGCGCGTTCGGTGAGCTGGGCGAGGAGCGCCGCGGTGTCGACGTGGTCGGCGGCGTGGACCTTGACCACGAGGTCGTCGCGCATGAAGGAGGGCTTGGCGGCGGCTGCCGTGAACCGCTCCAGCTCGGCGAGCCCCGCACCGGTGACCGTGAACAGGCGCTTGTTGGGGCGGGTGTCCTGGACCACCTCCCGCCCGGCGACCAGGCCTTCCTTCTCCAGCCGGGCGAGCTCGGCGTAGAGCTGCTGGGGCAGGGCGTGCCAGAAGTTCGCGACGCCCACGCTGAAGGACTTGGCCAGCTGGTAGCCGCTCAGCTCCGCGTCGAGCAGGGCTGCCAGCACGGCGTGGCGCAGGGCCATGGGGCCGTCTCCCGTCTCCTCGGGCCGCCCTCTGGCAGGGCCGCACCGGCCCATGATACTCAAGAACCTGACTACTCACATTTCTGAGTATTCGAGTTTCGGAGTACCCGAACACCCGAGTACCCGAGTACCCGCCTGCCCGAGCACCGAAGAGCCGGAGGAGCCATGAACGCAGCCGATCGCTTCCGCGCCGCCGTCGAGAGCCGCGACCTCGCCGCCATGGAGGAGCTGTTCACCGAGGACGTCCGCCTGTTCAGCCCGGTCAAGTTCACACCGTTCGAGGGCCGGCCGATGGTGCTGGGGCTCCTCGGGGTCCTGCTGCGGACCTTCGACGACTTCCGCTACATCGGCCGCTTCGACGGCGCCTCCGAGACCAGCGCGGACGGCGGCGAAACCCCGTCCGCGGTGCTGCTGTTCCGGACGACCGTGAACGGCCGCGAGGTCCACGGCATCGACCTGCTGCACTTCGCCGAGGACGGCCGGGTCAAGGAGTTCACGGTCATGGTCCGGCCGCAGTCCGCCGTGCACACCCTCGGCGAGGCCGTGCTCGCCGGCCTGGTCGCGGACGGCCTGGTCCCGGGCGCGGCATAGCGCGCCCGGCCGGCGCCCAGGCCCCGCGGTAGCGCGGGGCGCCGTCCGCTTACGCACCGCCACGAACCGTGCGGCCGTGGCCGGTTGGGCGTCGGAACGGGGAATCCGGCGACCGACCGGCCCGGTCGCGGCACCGCCACCCCCATGCGGCAGGATGGCCATCCGTTCCGGTTGCGTACACGCGTACGCCCGAACAGGCCCCCATGCACGACAAACTGACAGGTGGCAAGGTGACGACACACTCCATACGACGGCCGGCAGCACCCGTCGCCGCTCCCCCGGCCCGGCAGGCCACGGAGGGCGTCCGTTGAACCGCGACCTCGTCCTGCACGACTGGCTCACGGCCGGGATCGCGCTCGCCGCGGGCGCCCTGGCCGCCCTCCTGCTGCGAGCCGTCCTGAAGCGGCTGGCCAAGCACGCCGAGCGGACGCGGTGGGCGGGCGACGACATCATCGTCGACGCACTGCGGCCCGTCGCTCCGGGCGCGGCACTCCTCGCCGGCGCCGCGGTCGCCGGCTCGATGCTGCCCCTCACCAGCAGGGTCTCGGGACTGCTCAACCAGTCCCTGACCGCGCTGCTGGTCCTGATCGCCACGCTCAGCACCGCCCGGGTCATCGCGGGCCTCGTCCAGTCCGTGGCGCAGTCGCGGACCGGGGTGGCCGGATCGGCCTCGATCTTCGTGAACATCACCCGGATCGTGGTGCTCACGATGGGCTTCCTCGTCGCCCTCCAGACGATGGGCGTGTCCATCGCACCGCTGCTCACCGCCCTCGGCGTGGGCGGTCTCGCGGTCGCCCTGGCGCTTCAGGACACCCTCGCGAACCTCTTCGCGGGCGTGCACATCCTCGCCTCGAAGACGGTGCAGCCCGGCGAGTACATCCGCCTCAGCAGCGGGGAGGAGGGGTACGTCGTCGACATCAACTGGCGCAACACCGTGGTCCGCAACCTGTCGAAGAACCTCGTGATCATCCCGAACGCGCGGCTCGCGAAGACGAACATGGTCAACTTCACGCAGCCCGAGCAGCAGCTGACCATCCTGGTGCAGGTGGGCGTCGGGTACGAGAGCGACCTGGAACACGTGGAGCGGGTGACGCTGGAGGTGGTCGACGGCGTGATGGCGGAGATCAACGGCGCCGTTCCCGAGCACGAGGGCCTCGTCCGCTTCCACACGTTCGCGGACTCCCGGATCAACTTCACGGTGATCCTCGGCGTCGGCGAGTTCAGCGACCAGTACCGGATCAAGCACGAGTTCATCAAGCGGCTGCACCGGCGGTTCCGGGAGGAGGGCATCTCCATCCCCGCACCCACCCACACGGTCGCGATCAAGGGGGACCCGAGGTCGCCCGCGCTCGGCGCGGCCCTCCCCCAGCAGCGCGGGACCTCGCCGTCCGTGCTGACGACCGAGACCGGCCGGTAGTTCCCGCGCGCCGGGGGTCCGGCGGGCGGGGTGGAGGGTCGTCCGGCGGTACGGGCGGGTGGTGCCGTACCGCTGAACGGCCCTCCCGCTGCGTCCGCGCGGAAACGGCCTCCGTACGATGGGCACATGACCTTTGCCGCGCAGCCGACGAGCCGCCGCCCCGCCGGGCGCGGCTTCGTGCTGCTGGTACTGGTGCTGCTGGCCGGCGTGCTCGGGATGCACGCCCTGTCGCCCAGCCCCGCCGCGGCCCGTCCGGCCGCAGCCGCGCAGGCGGCGCACGCCGGGCACGCGATGGCCGCCGGCCATGCCGCCGCGGCCGCGGACCAGGACAGGGTCTGCTCGCACACCGGCGGCGGATCCGGCCACCTGGGCCACGCCGACGCGACCTGCGCGGCGGCCGGCATCGGCTCCGCGTACGCGCCTCCGGCACCGGCCGCCGCCCTCGTGGGCGCGGCTCCCGCGCCGGTGCGCCCCGGTGCGGTGCCGGCGTCGGCGGTGGCCAACCGGGCACCGCCGGATCTGGCCGTACTGCAGCTCCTGCGGATCTAGAGCGGCCCGCGCGGCCCGCCCCTGCCCGCCCTGCCCGACACCGGTCGGCGGGGGCGTGGTGGTGCCGTGCCCGCCGGTACCTCTTCATCCGTTTCCTCGCGCGTGCCCCGTACCCCGTAGTCCGTCCGCGCGTGTGCTCACCAGCGCACGCGCACCCGTACGCCGTACCGGGCCGCGCCGCACCAAGGAGTCGCACCACCATGAGCAGCAAGCGTTCTCTCGTCCGCCGTACCGCCACCGCCGTCGTCACCTCCGCGGCGGCCGTCCTGGTCCTCGCGGCCTGCGGCGGCAACGGCGGCAGCTCCGCGCAGGACGGCGCCACCACGTCGGCCGCCCCGTCCGCTCCGGCCTCGAAGCCCGCCGCACAGGGGCAGCACAACGCCGCGGACGCCGCTTTCGCCAAGGGGATGATCCCCCACCACCGCCAGGCGGTCGAAATGGCCGACCTGGCCGCCACCCGCGCCGAGAACCCCGAGGTGAAGAAGCTCGCCGCCGACATCAAGAAGGCGCAGGACCCGGAGATCAAGACCCTGTCCGGGTGGCTGACCTCGTGGGGCGAGCAGGTGCCCGCCGAAGGCGCCATGGACCACTCCGCGCACGGCATGCCCGGGATGATGAGCGCTCAGGAGATGGACCGGCTGAAGAACGCCTCGGGCAAGGCCTTCGACACCGCCTTCATGGAGCTGATGATCAAGCACCACGAGGGTGCCGTGGCGATGGCCAGGACGGAGCAGACCGCGGGCTCCTTCCCGGCGGCCAAGACCATGGCCGAGGCGATCATCACCTCCCAGTCCGCCGAGATCGCGCAGATGAACAAGCTCCTCGGCAGGAGCTGACCCGCGGACGCCCCGGCCCGGGTGCGGGCGCCCTTTGGCGCCTGAACCGGCCCTGTTCTCCCGAAGCTACGGCGAAGTGACGAGTAGCTCTCTGTAAGCGAGGCGGGGTCCGGGGACTTCGCCGGCTTGGAGAGCGGCGAAGTCGGCGTGGGCCTGCTCGACGGCTTCGGGGTATGCCTCGCGCTTGCCGTGTTCGGCGAGCGCCCGGTAAACGCTGGCGACGGACGGGCTCTGTCCCATGCGCTTGCCGGTGGGGATGATCAGGTCGGGCTGGATCTGCTCGACGGACTCGCCGTTCGCGCGGCGCCGCAGCACGGTGTGCAGCATGTCGGCGGTGATGACCGGCGGCCGGCCGCCGTGCTCGCCCTTGCGTGCTGCGGTGTCGAGCCCTTCGAGAGTGGACCGGCGGATGTTCTCCCGCTCGGTCTCCGCCATCGCCGCGAAGAACGCGAACAGCAGCCTGCCCGGGCCGGTGGGGTCGTAGATGCCGGGCAGGGGCCCGGCGAGCATCTCCAGGACCAGGCCGTGGGCGGTGAGGTGGTCGGCGAGCGCGGTGAGCTCGGCGGCGTCGCGGCCGAGGCGCTTCATCTCGTACACGGTGAAGATGACCCGGCAGTGCGGGGCGTGTGCCTTGACCTCCCGCGCCGTCCGCAGCGCTTCCTCGAATTTGGGCCGTACGCGGACCCGGGTACTGATCTTCTCGCTGAAGATCTTGTCCCTCGGGATGCCGTGCTTGCTGAGCGCGTCGAGCTGCGAGTCCAGCTCCTGCCCGAGGGTCGAGCAGCGCGCGTAACCGATGCGGATGTCCGCGCTCGGCAGGACCGGGTCGATCGGCGCCGGCGGCGGGGTGCCGGGCCGCCATGGCCGGCCTGGGCCGCGGTCGGCGGGGGTCGGCACCCGCAGTGCCTTCTTCAGTCGGGGCACCAGGGTGAAGCGGCGGGTGTGGTAGGCGGAGGCGACCGCGCCGCCGCGCGAGCGGCACGGCGAGCCGGGCTGTGCGTCACACTTCGGACAGGTGTGCTGTTCGACAGCATCAGCCTCCGACCGGACGGCCGGGGAGGGCGGCTGAGGGTCCGTCATGGGCCCAGATTTTCGCACAATGCAAGTCTCATAAAGGGCTCCGTTCCGCTTTCGAGTGAGAACTGGTTCTGAGAACCGATCGGGGTTCGACGGGGGTTTGGCGGCCATCTGTTGATCTTGCTTGCGCAAAGGAACGTTTGTGAGAGTTGCTGCGAGTACAGCTCTGGCCCTCGCTTCGGGTTGGGGAAGATCACCACGGGGCGGTCGACGGCGCATCGGCGACCGGCCTGTCCCGATAGACCGGCAGGCCCCGCGAACACAGCGCCTGTCTCTGAACCCTGGTCGGCTGCTGCGTGGCTGGTCCGAGGAGGGCGGTTGGGTGGCCGGAGGGCAGCGTTGTGCGATGTGTGCGGACGCGGCCCGGCGTCGCATGGCGGCTTCCTATGTACAACGCCGGCCCTGCTGGCCTTCTCCGGGATACAGGGGTCAGTATCCCGGAGAAGGCGGAGGATCCGGGACGGGCAGTTGAGCTGTCGGTCAGTTGGTCGCGGTGAACACGCGCAGGTGCTCGCCGATGAAGCTGTGGAGCGTCCTGGCGGGGCGGCCGAGGACGGTCTCGATGGTGTCGTTGGGGGATTCCGGCCGTGCAATGGCCAGTTGCTGGATCTCTACGACGTGGCTCGCGAGCCAGGGTGGCATGTGTGCGGTCGACAACAGATGGCTGTAGAACTCGTTCGGTGGCAGGTCGATGTAACGGACGGGGCGGCCCGTCAGCTCGCTGAGGAGACGGGTGAGCTCGGAGTGGCTGAAGGCCTGCGGGCCGGTCAGGGTGTACGTGGTGCCGGCAAGGCTGGGGCGCAGGAGGGTTTCGGCGGCGACGTCGGCGATGTCCCGGACGTCGATGTAGTTGCAGGGTGCGTCGCGCATCGCCCCGATGAGTGCGCCCTGGGCGATCGCCGGGGCGTTCAGGAGCAGCTTTTGCATGAAGGCGTAGGGTCGGAGCATCGTGGCCGTCATGCCGGTTGCCGCCAGGTGGTCCTCGACCCCCCAGTGGCCGCGCGAGATGGCTACCGGTGAGGCGGGCTCGGCTGCCGGGGCGGAGAGTTTGACCACGTGCTGTACCCCGCACACGGCCGCGGCGTCTATGGCGTTGGTCTCCAGCTCGGCTTGACGCGGGCTGTTGGCCATGGCGAGGAACAGCTGTGTGGATCCCTTGAGGGCGTCGCGGAGTGTGCCGGGATCTGCGGCGTCCGCGCCGACGATCTCGACCGGCGCTTCGGCGTCGATGGCGGCGCGCAGTGTGTCGGGGGTGCGGCTGACAGCGCGGCAGGGGACGCCGAGTTCGGTCAGCCGCCGGAGCAGCGCCCCGCCGGTGGCGCCGGTTGCGCCCATGATGGTGATCACAGTGAGCCTTTCACGGTTGAGGGGTTTGGAGAAGGGGTGTGGAGGGGCGGGTCACGTCTGCTGCCGGGAGGTCGCGCCGTGCCACCGCCAGGTGACGATGGCGGCGGCCAGAGCGGCTGACAAAGGCAGGTCGATCCGCAGTCGCTCCAGCCATCCGGCGTCGGGCACCGGCGTGTGCGACGGCAGCCACTCGGATGCGAACCACCCGAGCAGGCCGGCGACTGCGGCCGCCGCAACGGCGAGTCCGAGGGCGAGCGCCAGTCGCGGCGCCGAGGTCGTCCAGCGGGGGGGGGGGGGGGGGGGGGGGGGGCGCGAGCCGAAGAAACAGGAAAAAAAGAAAGAAATGGCCCCCACGAGAGG
>NZ_JBWKDK010000041.1:0-15651 GCF_056436005.1 Streptomyces sp. NPDC043854 | reverse complement strand
CCCCTTCGGGAACAACCCACCCGAGTGCTCCGGCAATTTCGCCCCCCAAACCCCCCCCCCCCCCCCCAAACCCCCCCCCCCCCCCCCCTCCCCCCCCCCGCCCCCCCCCCCCCCCCCGGTGCAGCCACGCGCCGACGACGCAGGCCACGAGCGCGGACGTGGCCCCGATGGAGGTGACAGCGGCCACGGTCAGTTCGGGCTGCCCGCTGAGGACTCCGCCGAGCCCGGCGGTGAGCGCGGGGGCCAGGTAGGCGACCGCGACTTCCTTCCAAAGGACGAACGGGCGCGCGGCGGAACGGGGTGCAGAGGTTCTAGGGGGAGGGCTCACGAGTCTCCTCGAAGGTACTTAGGAAGCTAACTATCGGAGCATGGGTGAGCGCCGCTCAGCCGAGTCGACGGCTTCCCGTGGAACGTGGACGTACTAGTCGGCGGTCAGTGCGCCAATCCGCTGGGTGATCCGCTCCAGGAGGTCCAGGAACAGCCCTCGCTCGTCGGCACTCAATCCGTTGACCAGTGCCTCAAGTCGCGCGAAGTGGTCCGCAGCCATGTCGCGCAGCCGCTGGGCACCGCGCGCAGTTAGGACCACCACCGCGCCCCGCCCGTCCTCCGCGGAGGCGCGGCGAGCCACCAGGCCCTCGCGCTCCAGCCCGCCGACAAGGCCGGTCACGGTAGCGCGCGAGACGCCAAGGCTCCTCGCGAGTTGCGACGGCGACTTCTCTCCGCCGCTGTCCTCCAGGTCCACCAGCAGGCGGTAGCGCCCGGTCGACAGCCCGGAACGCGAGAAGTGCACTTCTGACGCCCGGTCCAGGCGTGCCCCGGCCGTCATCAGGCGCACGGCGACGAGTACCGCCTGCGGATCGGCGTCAAGCCCGTACCGCGCGATCTGCTTCCGCGCCTGATCGAGCGTGGGCGTAGCGCCGGGCATCGCGTCCTCGTCACTCATGGGAATTAATATGGCAGCTAACTACCGGGTGGTCAAGGTGCTGCTGCTGCCAACACGACGACTGCCCACAGGTCGAGCGGGCGCTTGTGTGGCAGAACGCACGGGCCCGTTGCGGGGGCCGGGATCGTCGGCGGCCGCCAGTGGGCCGGGCGCCGGGTCATCAGGGTGATCGCAGCCCAGGTGATGTGTGCCTCCGCGGTCAACGATCCAGCCGCCCGCCGGCGACGCCGGGGTACGGGTCTTCAGGATGCCGACCCGGCTGCACCCTCCGCCGCCGGTTCGCCAGTCCGCGTATCGGGCGCGGTGCGGGGGCCGGGCACCATGGACGCCGCGGCGGCGAGGGCGAGGTGGGAGTTCATGTCCAGCTCGAACCGGCCGTAGGGGTTCACGTGGGTCCAGAACAGCGGGGACAGGGCCCGCCGGTCGGCGTCGGTGAGCCGCTTCTGCCACTTCTCCTCGCTCAGGATGCCCTGGAGGAGCAGGGTGTTGACGTGCACCAGCGCGGGCTGGAGCAGGTGCAGCGCCAGCATCGAGACCTCCTGGGACTCCTTGTCGGAGCCGGTCCGCGTCGGCGAGGTAGTCGCAGATGAACGCCGTACGCACCGCCCGCCCGAGTTCCTCGATCCCCCGGTACGTCGGATGCTTCGGTCCGCCGCGGGTGAGGCGCCGGAGGACCTGCTCGGCCTCGGCGGTGCCCAGGCGCAGGGCGGTGGTGTACTTCACGATCTGGTCGTACTGCTGGCGGATCAGGTCCCAGTCGATCGTCTTGGTCGACAGTACCGGCGCCAGGTTCGGCCACGTCTCGTCCTCCCCGGCCGCCGGCCGGTACAGCCGTGCGGAGCCGACGTTCTTCAGCCTGAGGAGCAGGTTGAAGCCGAGCATGTGGGCGAAGGCGAACCCGACGATGGAGGCGCCGTGCGTGTCGGTGTACTGCCGGTCCCCGCCAGCAGCGTCCAGACCTCGATCCGGTCCTCCGGCTCCCACTCCTGCCGCACCCCGCGCTCCCTCCGGTCGTCATGACCCGGACCAACGTCGCCGCGCAAGGCTCCCGATGACCCCAGAAGATCAAAAATGCTGACAAGCACACCCCAAATCCGCTACAGAGAGCTACTTGTCACTTCGCCGTAGCTTCGGGAGAACAGGGCCGAACCCCGGCCGGGGCCGGCCCGCCCCGAGGTCACGCGGCCCGGGCGACCCCGTCGGCGGCGACGGCGAGGAACGCCGCGATCCGGAGTTCCGCGTCGGCGGGCAGGGCGGTGGGCATCGCGAAGTGGGTGAGGTCGGGGAGGGTGTCGATCCGGGCGTGCGGTACGGCCCGCCGGGCGCGGGCGGCGACGTCCGCGACGCGGTGGGCGCCGCTGCGGCCGGCGAACAGCACCAGGAGCGGCGCCCGCAGCCGGGTGGCGTCCGGGCGGCGGCCGACCACCGGCCGCCGGTCCGCGAAGGCCTCGGCCCCCAGGGCGAAGAGCCGCTTCCACTCCGGGTCCGTGCCGGTGCCGGCGGTCTCCCGGTCCAGGTAGGCGAGCGCACGGACCGCGGTGGGCCGCACCAGCACCGGCAGCGACCGCAGCAGGAACCCCGGGCGGAACCCGGCGAAGCACTGCGTCGGATCGAGCAGCACCAGCCGGTCGACCCGGTCCGGGCTGTGCAGCGCGTACGTCAGGGCGATCCAGGCCCCGTACGAGTGCCCCAGCAGGTGCGCGCGGTCGATGCGCAGGCTGTCGAGGAGCGCGTCGAGCCAGTCCATCAGGTCGGCGGCGGTGCGCAGCGGTCGCCCCTCGGTGACGCTTCGTCCGGCGTCGCGCGGGATGTCGACGGCCAGCACCCGGTGGCCGGCGCCGAGGGCGCGGGCGGTCCGGAACCAGACGGCGCCGGTGGCGCCGCCGCCGTGCAGCAGGAGCAGCGGCGGGGCCTGGGCGGGCCCGTGGGCGTGGACGCGGGTGCTGCCGTACGGGGTGGGGACGTCCAGTTCTTCGGTGCCGGCGGGCCAGCGGGCGAGCAGGGTGTCGTAGGCGGCGAAGAACTCGGTCGACGAGGGCATGACGGCTCAACCTCCGGTGCGGCCCGATCAATTGTCGAATCTCTCGCTGAACGAGATACTAGCCGAGTGAGGAATGACCACACCCCCGAAATGCGGCTCGTCCATCTGCTGCGCGCTGTGACCGTCGAATTCGACCTGCGCGGGGCGGAGTTCGCGACCCGCAACGGCCTCCACCCCACCGACCTGCGGGCCCTGATCTTCCTGCTCGACGCCGAACGGGCGGGCACGAAGGCCACACCGGGGCGGCTCGGCGAAGCGCTGCGGCTGAACTCGGCGGGCGTGACGGCACTGCTCGACCGCCTGGAGCGGCTGGGGCTGGTGCGGCGCCGGCGCGACCAGGAGGACCGGCGGCGCGTCCTGCTGTCCGTGGAGGAGAAGGCCGTCGACCTGGGGTGGGCGTTCTTCGGCCCGCTGATCTCGCGGCTGGTCGGCGCGGCCGCGGACTTCAGCCCGGCCGAACTGGACACGGTGCACCGCTACCTGACCGCGGCCCTGCACGCCACAGCCCCCGACCGGCCGGACCCGGGCCGGGCGGAGTAGCGCCGGACATCGAGGTGCTGGGCCCGCCGGAGCTCCACGCGCTGTCGCGGCCACCGCGGCGGCGGTGGCAGAGCGGTACGCGGGACGATCCGCGGCGAACCGACCGTCCCGATCCGTCCGGGGGGCTGCGGCTGCGGATTGGCGGGCGGGCGGGGCCCGTGGCCGGCTCAGGGCCGGGCCGTGCCGGTGATCCGCTCCAGGTCGGCCATCAGCGAGTCCAGCCAGAACACCGTCGCGTAGTACAGCCAGGGGGCGCCGTCCGGTTCCGCCTCGAAGCCGTCGAACGCCGGATCACGCAGCGGCACCGGCGCCGACGGTGTGTCGCTTCCCCGGTCGAGGGACCCCGACACGAGCAGCATCCGCCCTGCCACCCGGTCCCCCAGGCGCGTCACGGACGCCGCCGCCTCACGGCCCAGCGACGGCAGGGCGACGGGCCCGGGCCGCAGCGGCTCCGGCGGCTCCAGGAGGCGGTCCGCTCCCCACTGCGTGTGGTGTCCGGCCATCAGTGCGGCCTGCCAGTCGGGCTCCGCCGGCTCCGGCGGCTCCGGCGGCTCCGGCGGCTCCGGGGGCTCCGGCGCCCCGGGCCGCTCGCGCGGCTCCCCACCGGGCCCGGCGGCCGCGTGCACCCCGGCCGTCCCGGCCGCCCCGGCCGCCCCGGCCGCCCCGGCCGCCCCGGCCGCCCCGGCCGCCCCGGCCGCCCCGGCCGCCCCGGCGACAGCGTGCCGCTCGGGCGGGGTCGCCGGCTCGCTCTGGAACTGCGCGTACGCCGACTCCGCGAGGTACAGCGCGTGCCGGAGGGAGCGGCGCCCCGGCACGGCGGGCATCGCCTCCCGCGCTCCGCCCGCGGCGACCGACGCGGTCGTCGCGACCACGACCTCCGCCGCGCCCCGCAGGAGCACGGCGCCGGAGCGCTGGAGCTCCTCATGGGCTCCGCGGGGCCACGCCAGCAGCCCGAAGACGGCGCCGATCGCGCTGCCGATCAGCACGTCGAGCAGCCTGAGCTCCGCCAGCTGCCAGCTCGCGGGTGCCAGCTGGGCGAACACCAGGGCCACCGTCACGGTGAACAGCGCCTGCGCCCAGCCCACCCCTTTTACCGGCCCGAGCGTGAAGGTCAGCAGCATCACCGGCAGCAGGGCGGCCGCGTACACGTTGGTGTGGGTGTCCACCAGGGCGAGCAGGAAGCCGGTCACGAGCGCGCCGATCAGCGTGCCGGCCAGGGCCGCGCGGATCGTCGTACCGGTCTCGCGCACCGTCGTCCGGGTCAGCGTCAGCGTCGCGAGGGTGGCCCAGAAGCCGTGCGGGAGGGTGTCCAGTCCGGCAACGGCACGGGCCGCCGCCAGGGCGAGGCTGATCCGCACCGCGTTCTGGAAGAACACCGACCGGCTTCCCGTGTACCCCCACAGCCGGATCCACCACAGCCGCGGGGCCCGCATCCGGGCGTACCAGAACCGCATCGTCGGCACTCCCGCCGCCGCGGCCCGCCCCCGCAGGGCGAGGTCGGCGGCGGTGGCCACCGCGAGCGCGGCGTCCGCCACCTCCAGGACGGCGGCGTGCCGCCGCAGCCGGGCGGGCGCGCCGGACGGCTCGTCGCGCGCCGCGACCAGCGCCGCGCGGACCCGGAGGAGGCCGTCGCGGGCGTCCACCGCGTCCGTCACGGGCGGTACGCCCCGCAGCCGGGCCGCGGCCTGCGCCGCCGTACGCCGTACTGCGCCCAGGACCTCCGCCGCGGTCCGGTCCCCGTCGGCGTCCGGTCCGGCGGGGAGCCGGGCGAGCCGGCTCAGCAGCGTACGGGTGGCCAGGCCGGTGTGGGCGAGGGCGCGGTCGCGGACGCTCGGCCCGGCCGGACGGTCGGCCTCGGGCACGGTCATGGGCCGCAGCCGGGCCGTCGCCTCCTTCGCGGTGCCCAGGTCTCCGTCGGACAGCCGGTACGGGGGCGCGGCGAACCGGCCCGCGCAGTGTTCCGCGGTGTCCAGGGCGCGGGCGGCGAGCTCCCGGTACGGGACGGTCGGCGGCTCGGGGAAGAGGAACGCCTCGGCGGCCACCAGCAGCAGGATGCCGACCGTGGCGCCCACCAGCCGCTGGCCGAGGGTGTCGGCGGCGTACGGCGGGAACGACGGCAGGATGTACAGCAGCTGCAGGCCGGGCGCCGCCCCGGCCGGGCGCGGGCCGCCGACGGCGATGAAGGCCAGGGCGAAGCCGATGACCAGCATGCCGGCGACCGCGCTCCAGGTCCGTACGGCCAGGAACGTGCCGGCGGTGATCAGCAGCCAGGAGACGGGCAGCAGGCGCGCGACGACCGCGGCGCGCTGCCGCCCGGTGCCGGGGATCCGGGAGAGCCCGGCCAGGGCCACGGAGCCGAACAGGGCGTAGGTGGCGGCGATGGTGTCGCCGAAGCCGTAGAGGAACAGGTAGAACGCGGCTCCGGCGGCCAGGGTGACCCGCGCGGCCCGGCGGGCGGCTACCGCGAAGCCGGGTGCGTTCCGCACTGCGGTGAAGAAGGCACCGACACGGCCCATGCCACCAGCATCACGTACCCCCGCCAGGACGGCACCTCCCGCCCGTCGCGGGCAGGTCGCGGCAGCGCCGGAGTCCGCGGGGCGGTCCGCCGGTGTCCGACTGCCGGCCGTCCATCGGCCGATCGCGCAGTTCCCCGCGCCCTGACCCCCGGCCCGCGCCCGGCAGGCCGTGGCAGTGCCAGAGCCCCCGGGACGAAACGTCGCCGGCCGGGCGCCGGCCGGCCGCGGCCGATCGCGACGCAGTCCGCCGCGCCCCTGGCCCAGGCGCGCGGCCAGGAGGTCGTGGCAGCCCCGGCACCCCGGCCCGGCGGGCCCGCCACCCGGGCCGGACGTGGCCCCGGACCGGGGAAGCCCCGGACCGGGGAGCCCGGAACCGGCAGGACCGGCTACCGGACTACCGCGGTTCCGGGCTCCGATGGGGTTCGGGGCTCCGGTGGGACTCGGGGCTCCGGTGGGACTCGGGCTCAGTGGGCCGGGATCGTCCCGGCCACCGACTCCGGGACCGGGGCCAGGCCCGCCGGACGGGTGGTGAACGTGCCTCGGCCCTGGGTGCGGCCGCGCAGCCGGGACGCGTACCCGAACAGCTCGGCCAGCGGCACCACGGCCGTGACCGCCGTCGTGCCGGACCGGCCGGCCGAGCCGGTGACCCGGCCGCGGCGGGCCGCGAGGTCGCCGAGCACGGCCCCGACCGCGTCGTCGGGGACGGTGACCACGACCTCGGCGACCGGCTCCAGCAGCGCCATGGCGCTCGCCCGCAGGGCGGCACGCAGCGCGGCCCTGCCCGCCGTACGGAACGCCAGCTCCGAGGAGTCCTTGGAGTGCGTCGCCCCGTCGGTGAGCGTGACGCGCAGCCCGGTCACCGGGTGGCCGCCCAGCGGCCCGTCGGCGAGCGCGTCCCGGCAGCCCGCCTCCACGGCGCGTACGAACTCCTGCGGGACGCGTCCGCCGACGACGGTCGACCGGAACGCGAACGCCGGCTCCGGCTTCGGCTCCTGCTGTTCGGCTCCCTCCGCCACGTCCAGCGGCGCGACGTCGATGACGATATGGGCGAACTGGCCGGCCCCGCCGTCCTGTTTGACGTGCCGGTGGACCAGCCCGGACACACCGCGCACCACGGTCTCCCGGTACGAGACCTGCGGCCGGCCGACGGCGAGCTCCAGCCCGTGGTCGCGGCGGATCTTCTCCACCGCGACCTCCAGGTGGAGTTCGCCCATGCCCGACAGCACGGTCTGCCCGGTCTCGGGGTCGCTGCGCACCACCAGCGAGGGGTCTTCCTCGGCGAGCCGGGCCAGCGCGGTCGCCAGCCGTCCGGTGTCGGCGCTGCGGCGCGCCTCTACCGCCACCGACACCACCGGGTCCGCGACCGTGGGCGGTTCCAGCAGCAGCGGCGCCTGCGGGGCGCACAGCGTGGCGCCGGCGCGGGCCGTCTTCAGGCCGACCGCGGCGACGATCTCGCCGGCCCGCGCCTCGTCCAGCTCGAAGTGCCGGTCGGCCTGTACGCGCAGGATGCGGGCGACGCGTTCGGTCCGGCCGGTGCCGGTGTCGAGCACGGTGTCCCCCTTCCGCAGGGTTCCGGAGTAGACGCGCAGGTAGGTGAGGCGGCCGGTCGCCGTCACCGCCACCTTGAAGGCGAGCGCGGCCACCGGCCCGGCGGGGTCGGGCAGGCGTTCCTGCTCGCCGCCGTCCGGCCCGAGGCCCCGTACGGGGGGCAGGTCGGCGGGCGAGGGGAGATAGGCCACGACGGCGTCGAGGAGCGGTTCGACGCCGCGGTTGCGGTAGGCCGAGCCGCACAGGACGACCGTGCCCGAACCGTCGAGGGTCACCTCGCGCAGGGCGAGGGCGAGGGTCCCGTCGGACAGCGTGCCGGTGGCGCAGAACTCCTCCAGGGCGGCGGGATGCAGCTCGGCGGCCGTCTCCTCGAGCAGGCGGCGGCGCCGTTCCGCTTCCGCGCGCAGGCCGGCGTCCACCGCGTCCGGCTCGCGCACGTCCGCGGTCTCGTACGTGTCGCAGTCCGCGGGCCAGGTCAGGGCGCGCATGCGGACCAGGTCGACGAGGCCGGTGAAGCCGTCCTCGCGGCCGATCGGCAGCTGGGCGACGAGCGGTACGGTGCCGAGCCGGTCGCGCAGCGAGGCGACGGCCGTGTCGAGGTCGGCGCCCGCCCGGTCCAGCTTGTTGACGAACGCGATCCGCGGGACGCCGTGCCGGTCCGCCTGCCGCCACACCGACTCGCTCTGCGGTTCCACGCCGGCGACGGCGTCGAACACGGCGACCGCGCCGTCCAGTACGCGCAGGGACCGCTCGACCTCGTCGGCGAAGTCGACGTGGCCGGGGGTGTCGATCAGGTTGATCCGGTGGCCGTCCCAGGCGCAGCTGACGGCGGCGGCGAAGATGGTGATGCCGCGGTCGCGTTCCTGGGCGTCGAAGTCGGTGACGGTGGTGCCGGCGTGGACCTCGCCGCGCTTGTGGACGGCGCCGGCGGCGAACAGGATGCGCTCGGTCACGGTGGTCTTGCCGGCGTCGACGTGGGCGAGGATGCCGAGGTTGCGGACGGTGGTGAGGGCAGGGGCGGAGGTGGTGGCGGTGTGCCGGCTGGTGCGCATGGCCCGGGCCTTTCGGGTGGTGAAGAAGTGAGTGGAGAAAGGGCTGCGCGATTTGCCGGACGCACGGAGGGAGCCACAGGTCTCCCGCAGCACGGCGTGTTCCGGACTCCGGCGGCCGGGCCGTCTCCGGCGCGGCCGTGCGCACCGCGGCGGGGCCGCGGCGACAGGGGCGCGCAGGAGGACGGGAGTTGCCCGGGGCGGAGCGGGGCACGGACGCGCGGGAGCTCGGAACGGCGCCGGAGCTCAGGAGCCCGCCCGGAGTCCCTGCGGGCTCGCGAACTCAGGAGACTCGAGAGGTTCGGGAGCCTCAGGGAATGCGAGAGCCTGAGGTGACTCGGGAGCCTGAGGTGACTCGGGAGCCTGAGGTGACTCGGGAACGAGTGGCTCAGGAGCCCCCGGTCCGGCTGTCGAGGCGGATCCGGTGGGCTCGGCGGGCTCCGCCGGGGTTCAGTGGACCCGGCGGATCCGCGCGTGCGTCACGGTCAGACGGTGCGGTGCCGGCCGCGCAGCGGACACCGCACGGCCCGGGACACCGGGATCACGTCGTACCGGGAACGGGGAACGAAGGCGACGACGGTGCGCTGACGGCACATGACCTGTTCCCCTTCTCTGCTCGGTGTCTGCCGGGCGGCGGTGTGCCGCACGGTGGCCGGACGCCAACTCGGTGGCGTGCGCGCCGCATTGCCGGCTGCTCCGCGTTGCGGTGGTGGCGCGCGTTGCGAGTGTAGAGAACGACGCGGGCGCGGAGCACGGGATTTATTCGCGGGATACGGGCGTGGGATGCATGCGACGCCGGATGGCGGGCGCGGCATCCCTGCGACGCGGGACGCATGCGACGCGGGATGCATGCACAGGCGTCACCAGCGACCGGGCCCGTTCCCCGCCACCGCCTCCGACGTCCTGCCGTCCACGCCGACCGGGATCTCACCGGCGAGCATCACCCGGTGCATGATCCGCGGATGGTCCGGGGCCGCCGGTCTCGCCGGGAGCCAGGTGGAGGCGACCCGGGCCCTCACGGCGCTCACGGCGCCCACGGCGCTCCCGCGCCGCGCACCCCTCGTCCTCCTCGCGGACGGCCGAGGGGTGCGCGGCGGGGCCGACGGGGCGGTGCTCAGATGTCGATGGTGCGCATGAACTCCGGGGCGTAGCGGTCGCCGGAGGCGACTCCGCGGGGAGCGACGGCCTCGATCGCGGCGAGGTCCTCGTCGGTGATCACGATGTCCGTGGCGGCGATGTTCTCCTCCAGGTAGCTGCGCCGCTTCGTGCCGGGGATCGGTACCGCGCCCTGCCGCAGCACCCAGGCCAGGGCGAGCTGCGAGGGCGTGACCGACTTGGCCTCGGCGAGGCGCCGCACGGCGTCGACGACGGCGAGGTTGCGGGCGAAGTTCTCGCCCTGGAAGCGCGGGTCGGTCCGGCGGAAGTCGTCCTCCGCGAAGTCGTCCGGGCTCTTGATCGCGCCCGAGAGGAACCCGCGGCCCAGCGGGGAGTAGGCGACCAGGCCGATGCCCAGTTCGTCGAGGGTGTCCCGTACGCCGTTGGTCTCCAGGCCGCGTTCGAAGAGGGAGTACTCGGTCTGGACGGCGGTGAGGGGGTGGACGGCGTGCGCACGCCGGATCGTGGCCGCCGAGGCCTCGCTGACCCCGAGGTAGCGGACCTTGCCGGCGGTGACCAGCTCGGCCATGGCGCCGATGCTCTCCTCGATCGGCACGTTCGGGTCGACGCGGTGCAGGTAGTACAGGTCGATGTGGTCCGTGCCGAGGTGGCGCAGCGAGCGGTCGGCGGCGCGGTGGATGTACTCGCGGCTCCCGTTGGGGCCGAACCGGTTGCCGTCGTCGTCGAATTCGATGCCGGTCTTGGTCGCGATGACCACCCGGTCCCGCCGGCGGCCCGACATCGCCTTCGCGATCAGCTGCTCGTTGCGGAAGGGGCCGTAGCCCTCGGCGGTGTCGAGCATGGTGACCCCGAGCTCGAGGGCCCGGTGGATGGTGGCCAGGGATTCGGCCTCGTCCGTGGCGCCGTAGAAGGCGCTCATGCCCATGCAGCCGAGGCCTTCGGCGCCGACCTGGAGGCCCTGGGTGCCGAGTGCGCGCGTTTCCATGGTGTTCTCCGATTCGAGAAGAAGTAACTAACTGGTTATCTACATCGTGGACGAGCCTGACCCCGCTTGTCAATAACTGGATAGTTACTTGCTAGCCTGGGCCGTATGGCACGTGATTCCAGCGCAACGAAGGCCCGCATCCTCGCGGCGGCCTTCGACGAGTTCGCCGAGTACGGTATCGCCGGGGCCCGGGTCGACCGGATCGCCGACACGGCCGGGGCGAACAAGCGGATGATCTACGTCTACTACGGCAACAAAGAGCAGCTCTTCGACCAGGTCATCCGGCAGGCCCTGGAGCAGGGCGCGGAATCCGTCCCCTTCGACGCCGAGAACCTGCCGCGCTACGCCGGGGCGATCTTCGACCACCTCGCCGCGGACCCGCGGCTCATGCGGCTGGTGATGTGGAAGCGGCTGGAGCGCCCGGAGCCCACCGCCCTCGAGGCCGAGTCGTACGCGCGCAAACTCGCCGCGCTCGCCGCGGCGCAGCAGGGGGGCCACGTCGACCCGGCCCACGACCCGGCCGACGTCCTCACCCTGGTCCTGGCCCTGGCCCAGGCCTGGTTCACCACGGCCCACGGCTCCGCAGCAGCCGAGGAACGCCGACCCGGCCACCGCGCGGCAGTGGTCGACGCCGTATCCCGCCTCGTCGCAGCCCGGAAGCCCGGCCCCGGCGACTCCGGCGCATAGCCGAACGGAACGCATAGCCGAAAGGAACGACGGGACGGGGCGCGGGCCGCCCGGCCCCGTCCCGTGCCATCCCCGCCACACCCGGCCCGTGCCGCCCCGGCCGGTGAGGTCGAGGAGGAGGTGGTGCAGGTCGCCGGCCGATGCCCTGTTCGCCGCTGCCGCGGGCCCGCCCCGGCGACCGGACGACCTCCGCGAGGGAGGTCCCCCGGAACCGGCCCTACCCCGACGCCGTGCCGTACGCCCGCGCCGGTTCGAGGTGGTACACGGCGAAGGCGCGGCCGATGACCGGCATGGCCACGTTCCGGACCCGCACGCCGCCCGCCGTCATCCCGTGCTCCGTGCCGTGGTGGGCGTGGCCGTGCAGGGCGAGGTCCGCGCCCGCCCCGTCGATCGCCTCGGCCAGCAGGTAGCTGCCGAGGAACGGGTATATCTCCAGCGGCTCGCCGGCCAGCGTGTCCGGTACGGGGGCGAAGTGGGTGAGGGCGATCCGCAGGGCGCAGCCCTCCTCGGCCAGGCCGTCCAGGGCGCGCCGCAACCCCTCGGCGGACTCCCGGGAGGCCCGGACCAGGGCCTTCATCTCGGGTTCGCCGAAGTCCCCGGCACAGCGCCCGGCGAAGCCCCCGCAGAAGCCCTTGGTGCCCGCGACGCCGACCGGGGCGCCATCGCCGTCGCCGCCGGGGCCGCCGTCGGCGCCGATGCGTACGGAGCTGCCCTCCAGGACCGACACCCCGGCCCCGCGGAGCACGTCCGCGACCTCGTCCTGGCGGTCGCTCTGGTAGTCGTGGTTGCCGAGCACCGCGACCACGGGCACGGGCAGGCCCCGCACCTCCCCGGCCACCACCGCGGCCTCCTCGGGGGTGCCGTGGCGGGTGAGGTCGCCCGCGAGGAGCAGCACGTCGGCGCAGCTGCCGAGGGTGTCGAACGCGGGCCGCAGCAGGCCCTCGCTCCCGGGAGCCAGGTGGATGTCCCCGACCGCGGCCACACGGGTCATGGCAGGTCTTCCTCCTGCTCCTGCGACGGGGGCTGCGCGCTGACGACACATATGTCGTGCCGCCAGGGCAGCCCGGCCAGCTCCTCGGCGGCGATGCGCAGCACCGTGGCCCGGCATTCGGGGGTGGTGACGGTGCCCGACAGGACGGGCGTCCCGCCGCTCAGGTCGATCTGTACGCCGAGTTCGGCGACGTCGTCGCGGGCGAGCCGGTCGCGCAGGTGCTCGACGCGGTAGGTGACGGCGCCGGCGGCCGGAGCGGCCGCGGGGCCGGGACGGGGAGTGGTCATCGCTGCGGCTCCTTCCCTGGCGGCCCGAGCCGGCTGTGCTCGCGCGGGCCGATGATGTCGAGCCGTTCGAGGAGGTACAGGAACGCGTCGGGAAGGGGATCGGCCCGGTGGGCGCGGTCGAGCCGGTCCCAGTCGATGCGCTCGCGCAGGACGCGGGCCGTGGGCAGCAGGGCGCCGAAGTCGCAGTAGTGCTCGGTGAGGGCGGCGAGCAGGCTGTCCATGAGGTCCGTCGGAGCGAGGACCGGCATGTAGACCGAGTCCACGGAGCGGACCTCGGCCCGGGCGAGCAGGTCGCTGCCGACCGGCCGGCGGGCCAGCTCGAAGATCAGGTCGATCTCCTCGCCGTCGGACCGCCCCTTGACCAGCCAGTCCTCGGAGGATTCGCGGAGCCGGACGCCGCCCTCCTCGAGGGCGGCCATGACCTCCGGGGCGTCCTCGCGGCGCAGGCAGAAGTCGGTGTCGTGCTGGAAGCGGGCCGGGGCGCCGTGGGCGAAAGCGGCCACGCTGCCGGCGAGGGCGAAGGGCCTGCCCGTGGCCTTGAGCAGGGTGGCGACGCGTTTGGTCGCCTCCAGGATGGCCTGGGTGTGGTCCTGGGGCAGGCCGGCACCGGAACCGGTGCTCGTGCTCGTGTCGGTGCGCGTATCAGTGTCCGCATCGGGACCCGTGCCGGTGGCCGCGGGGACACCGGCAGCGGCCTCCGGGTGGGGCGTCGGAGCGTGGCTCATGGATACGGCCTCCTGGTCGGCCGGTGCTCGCCAGCGCCTGCCCAGCCGGGGACGGGCCAAACGGGGTCGGCCCGCCATCCCGTCCCGGGCCCGCGGGCGGCGGTGTACGGCGTCGCGGCCACGCTGTGCGTGCCGCAGTGCGTGGTGACGCCGGCCTCGGCGCTGACCGTCGGCACCCACGGCCTGCACGACACCGCGGTCGCCGCGTACGCCGGCCCCGACCGGGCGGGCCGCGCCCTGGGCGTGCGCGGGACGGGGCAGCACATCGCGATCGTGCTCGTCCCGCCGCCGACCCGCCGACCGGGCCTCGCGTACGGCAGGGACCGCCGCGCCCGGCGGTCCGCGCCCGCAGGCCGGGGCGGACGGGGTGGACGGGGTGGCCGTCAACCGCGCTTCGCGTGCAGGAAGCGCTGAAGGCGCGCCCACGGCCAGGCGTTGACGACGTCCTCCTTCGTCAGCCAGCCGCGCTGGGCCGTGCCCACCCCGTACCGCAGGTAGGGCAGGTGCACGGTGGCGTGCGCGTCCGAGTCCACGGCGAACTTCACCCCGTGGCTCTTCGCCCGCAGGATGTCCTCGTCGCACAGGTCGAGGCGCTCCGGATGGGCGTTGACCTCCAGGGCGGTTCCGGTGCGGGCGCAGGCCTCGAAGACCGCGTCGAAGTCGGCGTCCACGCCGGGCCGCTTGCCGATCCGGCGGGTGGTGGGGTGCCCGATGACGGCGACGTACGGGTTCTCGCAGGCGCGGATCAGGCGCCGGGTCATGGCCTGCCGGCTCTGCCCGAAGTGGGAGTGGACGGAGGCCACGCACAGGTCGAAGCCGGCGAGGAACTCGTCCGGCCAGTCCAGGCCGCCGTCCGGGCCGATGTTGAGCTCCGTGCCGTGCAGCAGCCGCATCCTGCGCACGGTGCGGTCCAGCGCGCGGACCTGGGCGCGCTGGGCGAGGATCTTCTCCTTCGTCATCCGCTGCATGGCGAGGTCCGGCGCGTGGTCGGTGACTGCGTAGTACGCGTATCCGCGCGCCGCCCCGGCGGCGATCATGTCCTCCAGGGAGGCGAGGCCGTCGGTGAGGTCGGTGTGGGTGTGCAGGTCGCCCTTGATGTCGGCCTCGGTCACCAGCTCGGGCAGGTCCCCGGCGAGCCCCGCCGCGACCTCCCCGCGGTCCTCGCGGAGCGTCGGCGGGATCCAGGGCAGGCCGAGCCGGGCGTATATCTCCTCTTCCGTCTCGGAGGCGAGGTTCTCGCCGCTCTCGGCGTCGAAGAGCCCGTACTCGGAGAGCTTCAGCCCGTGGCGCACGGCGAGCTCGCGCGTGCGGATGTTGTGCGCCTTGGAGCCGGTGAAGTACTGGAGTCCCGCACCCCAGGACGCGGGCGGCAGGACGCGGAGGTCGACCTGGAGGCCGGCCGCCGTCCGGACGGAGGTCTTCTTCGCCCCGTGCGCGATGACCTCGGCCGTGACGGGCAGGCCGGCGAGGGCGGTCATGAACGGCTCGGACCGGTCCGCCGCGACCAGGACGTCGAGGTCGCCGACGGTCTCCCGCATCCGGCGCAGGGAGCCGGCGTAGGTGCACCGCACGCAGCCCGGGATGCGGGTCAGCTCCGCGACGATCTCCTCGGCGAGCTCCGTCGCCGCGTCCAGCAGGATGCGCTCGCCGGCCTGCCGGAGCAGGGAGATGCCGTGGAGGATGCTCTGCTCGGTCCGCTCGCCGAAGCCCTTCAGGTCGCGCAGCCGCTCCTCGTGCAGGGCGGCCTCCAGTTCCGCGACGGACGAGATCCCGAGCTCCCGGTGGAGGACCAGGGCCTTGCGGGGGCCGAGCCCGGGGATGCGGGTCAGTTCGCGCACGCCGGGCGGGATGGCGGCCCGGGAGGCGTCGACCTCGGGGATGTGCCCGGTGCGCAGGTAGGCCTCGACCTTCTCGGCGATGGACCTGCCGACGTTGGGGATCTCCATCAGGCCCTTGGTGTCGAGCCCGGAGATGTCGGCCGGGTGGCCGCCGATGGCGCGGGCGGCCTTCTCGTACGCGCGCGCTTTGAAGGCGTCCGCCCCGCTGATCGCGATCAGGTCGGCGTACTCCCGGAGCAGTGCCTCCACCTCTTCGTTGGCCCGGCCCATACCTCCAGGGTGCCCCCGCGCCGCCGGCGGGGGGGGGGGGGGGCCCCGAGGGGGACAAGTCCGCCCGCCCGCCAAGAGCAGGGGTAACGGAGGGAGCGCGGGGGGGGGGAGCGGC
>NZ_JBWKDK010000040.1:0-66180 GCF_056436005.1 Streptomyces sp. NPDC043854 | reverse complement strand
CCCCCCCCCCCCCCCCCCCCCCCCCCCCCCCCCCCCCCCCCCCCCCCCCCCCCCCCCCCCCCCCCCCCCCCCCCCCCCCCCCCCCCCCCCCCCACTGCCGTTCCCGCGCCCCGGCTGTCCGGCCGCCCGGCGACACCAGGAGGAGAGCAGCGTGCCCGAGGGGCATACGATCCACCGCCTCGCCCAGGACCACACCGAGCGGTTCGCCGCCCGCCCGGTCCGGGTGAGCAGCCCGCAGGGCCGGTTCGCCGAGAGCGCCGCGCTGCTCGACGGGCGCGAACTGGAGAGCGCCGAGGCCCACGGCAAGCACCTGTTCCTGGAGCTCGGCGACGCCTGGATCCACATCCACCTCGGCCTCTTCGGCAAGCTCGGCTTCGGCCCCGCCCCGGCCCCGCCGGCCACGGACACCGTCCGGCTGCGGCTGCTGAACGGGGAGCACTACGCCGACCTGCGCGGCCCGACCGCCTGCGCCCTGATCGACGGGGGCGGCAAGAAGGCGATACACGACCGGCTCGGCCCCGACCCGCTGCGGCCGGACGACGACCCCGACCGCGCATGGCAGCGGATCTCCCGCTCCCGCACCACCATCGCCGCGCTGCTCATGGACCAGAAGGTCGTCGCGGGCATCGGCAACGTCTACCGCGCCGAGGTCCTCTTCCGGCACGGCATCGACCCCTACCGCCTGGGCAAGGACATCACGCGCGACGAGTGGGACGCGATGTGGGCGGACCTGGCCGTGCTGATGCGCGAGGGCGTGCGGAAGAACCGGATCGACACCGTCCGCGACGAGCACCTGCCCGAGGCCATGGGACGCCCGCCGCGCGTGGACGACCACGGCGGCGAGGTCTACGTCTACCGGCGCGCCCACCTGCCCTGCCACATCTGCGGGGGCGAGATCCGCACCGCTGACCTCGCCTCCCGCAACCTCTTCTGGTGCCCGGGCTGCCAGGTCCGCTGAACCCGGGGAATCCGGGGAATTCGCTGGGCCCGCGGGGTCCGCTGGGCCCGCGGTGCCGGCCGAGTGCGCCGCCGGCCCCGGGCCCGGCCCCCGTCAGAAGCCGTGCGGCAGCCAGGGGGCCACGTCACCGGCGAACGCCCGCGACGCCGCCACGAGCGCGCCCGGGCGCAGCTCGCGCACCAGGCCGGCCCCCGCCGACGAGGTCAGCGCCACCCCGCCCAGGTAGGCCGCGCCCAGCTCCCGGGCCGACAGCGCCAGGTCCGCGGGATCCCCGGTCCGGGTGCAGGACACGGCGCCGCCCGGACCGCCCGAGACCAGCCGCCACCGGCCCGCGTTCCACGGGCAGAAGGCGTCCTCGACCTCCAGCACCACGTCCAGCGCGGCCCCGTACCCGCGGGCCCGGAGCGCCGCGGGCAGGTCCACCAGGCGTACGTGGAGGGAGTCGGCGGTACTCGGGCGCGCCCTGCGTGCGTCGCCGAGCAGGTGCAGCACCGGATCGTCCACCGGCCGCCGACGGGCCCGCAGCGTCGAGGTCAGGTCGATGCCGAACAGGTAGCGCCACAGCGCGGCGGCCGCCGCCGGATCCAGGGCGTCGAGGGCGCGCACCGTGACCACGCCCCGCGCCCCGGCGGCGTCCCAGTCCGGCTTGACCTGGTAGCGCGCGTATCCGGCCACCTCGCCGTCCGGCCGCTCCGCGACCACGCACATCAGCCTGGACGCGCCCTCGCGGTCCGACTCGGGGTCCAGCAGCGGCAGCCGCTCCCAGCCGGGCTGCCGCGCCGGCATGCCGGGCCGCCGGGCGACCAGCGCCGCGTACACCCGCTCGCAGTCGCCCAGCGCCTTGGCCGGGTCGACGATGCGCAGCCGCAGTCCGTCCGTGCCCGGTGGCACGGACAGGCCCGCCCGGTCGGTGTCGATGTCCAGCGAGAGCTCGTGCGCCGCGATGCCGTAGCCGAACCGCCCGTAGATCGCCGGCTCCGATGCCGTCAGCACGGCCAGCGGTTCGCCCGCGGCGCGGACGTCGTCCAGCTGGCGGCGCATCAGGGAGGAGAGGATCCCCCGGCGGCGGTGGGTCGGTGCGACGCCCACCATCGTGACCCCCGCGGCCGGCACCAGCGCGCCCCCCGGCACCGACAGCCGGAAACTGAACGCCGAGGCCGAGCCGACGCAGGTCTGCCCGTCCCAGACGGCCAGCGACCGCTCGATCTCCGTCAACGACCTGAAGAGCTCGCGCGTCTCGGAGGAATCGGACACGCCGCCGAACGCCAGTTCCAGGTGGTCGTACAGGGCATCCCACTCATCGGACTGCAATACACGCATCTCAAGAGACATAAGGTCATCCCTACCAGGGCAATCCACCCCGGTCGACGGGATTTCGGACGACCTCGGACCCGGCGGAACCCCGCCGGTCCGGGGGTCCCCCTGCGCGCGCACAGCCAGGATGGATAAGGTCCCGAAAGACATGGCCGGAGCACGTGTGGAGACGCTCATGGCCCGGACACGCCTGATGTGGCACCGGGCCCGCACCGCCCTGCGCAAATCCGCCGTCGACTACTTCCGCGGCGACGCCTCCGACTGGCTCGCCTTCGCCGGACTCCTCGCCACCGTCCCCGCCATCGCCTGCGGCACGCTCATGCTGCCGGTGTGGTTCTCGCCCGCAGCCCTCGTCCTGCCCATCGTCGCGGGCGGCCTGCTGCTGCGCCCCGCGAGCCTGCTCGCCCTGTACGCGGCCTCCGCGGCAGCACTGATCGTCGAAGCCCTGGTCCTCGGCCCCTACACCGAGGGCCCGGCCCGGGTCACCCCCGGCACGGTCCTGGTCGTGGCCGCCTGCGGATTCTTCGGACTCGTGATCGCCCAGTTCCGCAGCCGCGTCGGCGTGCCCTGGCGGCGCGGCGGCACCATGCTCTTCGACCTGCGCGAACGCATCCGGGTCCAGAGCCAGCTGCCCGCACTGCCGCGCGGTTGGCACCGCGAGATGGCCCTGCGGCCCGCCGGCGGCCAGTCCTTCTCCGGCGACTTCGTGGTCGCCGCCCGGACCCACGGCGGCCGCACCCTGGAGATCGTCCTCACCGACGTCTCCGGCAAGGGCATGGAGGCCGGCTCCCGCGCCCTGCTGCTGTCCGGCGCCTTCGGCGGCCTGCTCGGCGCGCTGCCCCCGCACGGCTTCCTGCCCGCCGCCAACGGCTACCTCCTCCGGCAGGACTGGGACGAGGGCTTCGCCACCTCCGTCCACCTCGTCCTCGACCTGGAGACCGGCGACTACGAACTCCTCTCCGCCGGCCACCTGCCCGCCCTCCAGCTCTCCGCGGGCACCGGCCGCTGGCAGGAGAAGTCCGGCGAGGGCCCGCTGCTCGGCGTCTACGACGGCGCCGGGTTCGAGCCCGCCCGCGGCAACCTCCGCCGCGGAGACGTGCTCATGCTGTTCACGGACGGCCTGGTGGAGACCGCCGACCGCGACATCAGCGAGGGCATCGACCGGCTCACCGGCGAGGCCGACCGCTACGTCGCGGCCGGCTGGGAGGGCGCCGCCTGGCACCTGATCGAGAAGGTCGCCAAGGACGTCAACGACGACCGCGCCCTGCTGATCATCCGCCGCTCGACCTGAGGCGCGCTCGCCCCGCGGCGCCCGCACGCGGCGAAGGCGGCAGCGCGGAAGCGCACCGCCGCGCGGGCCAGGCCGTTGCGGCCCGGCGGACCCGGCCCGGCGGACCTGGCCCGGCGGACCTGGCCCGGCGGACCCGGCCCGGCGGGCCGCGCCGGCGTCAGTCGAAGCGGATGTGCCGGACACCGACCAGCGCGCGCCGCAGCCGCCTGCGCAGCGGGCCGCCGCTGTCCGGCGCCGGCCGCAGCCCGCACAGGTCCGCGACCCTGGCTGCGGCCTGTTCCACGCTCAGGCCGTCGGTGGCCAGGTGGTCGGCGAACTCCGGCGCGCGCAGCGCCGCTAGGCACCCGTCGAGCCGGGCCACCGCGAAGCCCTCCCGCGTGAGCCCGGGCAGCAGGCCGCGCCCGCTCAGCCGGCGCAGTACGGTGCCCCGCTCGGCCAGCAGCGCGAAGTGCCGTACGTCGTGGCCCGCTCCGCGCAGCCGGCCCACCGTCTCGTCGAAGTACCGCGGCTCGGTGACGGTCATCGGCACGAGCAGCGGTCCCGGATGCCGCCGCGCGGCCAGATCCAGCACCTCGAACACGCCCTGGCGCCAGGCCGGCAGGTCCTGGAAGTCCCCGCGGAGCCCGTCCGGCAGCATCCGGTGCAGGCCGAAGCCGAGCTGCTCGGGATCGCACAGGGCGCTGCCGGGCAGCCGCCGGTGCAGCTCGTGCGCGGTCTGCGTCTTGCCGACCCCGAAGGGACCGTTCAGCCAGACGATCACCGGGTGTCCGCCGTCCAGACGCTGATGCCGAGCCTGCCGGTGTTGCCGAGGTCCACCGACTCGGTGAGCTTCGCCGTCACCACGGGCGCGCCGGGCCTGGGCGTCACCTCCACCGCCCACCCCTCCGCGGCGGGCACGCTCGGGTCGGTCACCAGGTTGCGCCACAGCATCCCGAAGGACGCCGTCTGCCCCGGTTGCAGGGTCACCCGCTCGGCGGGCCTGTCCATGCTCGGCACCCCGCCGGCGATGTCGCCCGAGCCGTGCCTGACCTCCGCCTCGAGCGGTGCGCGCTTCCTGTCCAGCAGCCTGATCTGCGGATGGCCTTCGAGCCCGTACGGTTCGGCGGAGCAATTGACCAGCTCGATGGCGGAGATGCGCACCCCCATGGCCGAGTCCCCGCCCCGCTGGCGCACCCGCACCCCGCCCGCCGGGCACGGCTCGTCGGCAGGCGCCGAAGACACCGACGGCGCCGACGGCGCCGCCGCGGCCGGTCCGCCCGCGGCCGGTCCGCCCGCGGGCGGCCGCGACGGCGCGGCCTGCCGTGTCGCTCCGGTGGGTCCCGGTGCCGGCGCGGGGGCGGGAGGCGTGTCACACCCCGCCAACACCGCCACGGCCGCCACAATCCCAACCCCCCGTACTGCCCACCGAGTTGCACCCATCCCTCGACCCTAAGGCATCCCGGTCCGCCCCCTCGGGCCCACGAGAGCCCCCTCCGCCCCGGCCACCCTCCGCGGCTGCCGCCGGCCGACCGGCCACCCTCCCCGGATTGGCCGGTCCGCTGCCCCGCGGCGGGCCCCTAGCCTGCCGCGCATGGACCGCACCCTCGCCGCCGACCTGGCCCGCCTGCCCGACCTCCTCGACGCCGCCCGCCGCGCCGCCGCCGACACCCTCGCCACCCTCGGCGAGCGCCCCGCCGTACCGCCGCCGACCGGGCGGCAGGCCCCCGAGCCGCTCCCCGACCGCGGCACCGGCACCGAAGCCGCCCTCGCCGCCTTCGCGGACCGCTGGGAACCCCGCCTCTCGGCCTCCGCCGGCCCCCGCTACCTGGGCTTCGTCACCGGCGGCGCCACCCCCGCCGCCCTGGTCGGCGACTGGCTGACCGCCGCCCACGACCAGAACTCCAACTCCTCCCTCGACGGCGCCGGCCAGGACCTCGAACGCGAGACCGTCGGCTGGCTCCGCGAACTGTTCGGCCTCGGACCCGCGCACAGCGGCACCTTCGTCAGCGGCGCCACCATGTCCAACACCACCGGCCTCGCCATCGCCCGCGAATGGCTCGGCGAACGGCTCGGCGTCTCCCCGGCCGAGGACGGGGCGGCCGCCCTCGGCCCGGTCCGGGTGCTCTCCGGCGCCCCGCACTCCTCCATCGCCAAGGCCCTGTCCGTCCTCGGCCTCGGCCGCGGCTCCCTCGTCCCGGTGCCCACCCTGCCCGGGCGCGAGGCCGTCGACCCCGCCGCCCTCGACCGGGCCCTCGCCGACACGCCCGGCCCGGCCGTCGTCGTCGCCAACGCCGGCACCGTCAACACCGTGGACTTCGACGACCTCCGCGCCGTCGCCGCCCTGAAGGAGCGCCACGACTTCTGGCTGCACACCGACGCCGCCTTCGGCGCCTTCGCCGCCCTCTCCCCGCGGTACGCCCACCTCGCCGACGGGCTCGACGCCTCCGACTCCGTCTGCGTCGACCTGCACAAATGGCTGAACGTCCCCTACGACAGCGCCGTCCAGTTCACCCGCAGGCCCGATCTCCAGGCCCGCGTCTTCCAGAACGCCGCCGCCTACCTCGGCCCCCTCGGCGAGCGGCCCGACCTGGTGCACCTCACCCCCGAGAACTCGCACCGGCTGCGCGCCCTCGCCGCCTGGTTCACCCTGCGCGCGTACGGCCGCGAGGGCCACCGGGAGATCGTCGAGCGCGACGTCGACTGCGCCCGGGAGCTCGGCGCGGAACTGGAGCGGGACCCCGCCTTCCGCCTGCTCGCCCCAGTCCGCCTCAACGTCGTCTGCTTCACCCTCGCCGAGGACCCCACGCCGGCCCGGCTCACGGCCCTGCGGGAGGCCGCCGCGGCCGAGGTGTTCGTCACCCCGACCGTCTACGCGGGAACCCCGGCGCTGCGTGCCGCGTTCTCCAACTGGCGCACCACGGAGGCGGATGTGCACCGGGCGGCACAGGCCCTCCGCGCCGCGGCGCACAGGACGGCGAAGGGAACCGCATGACGCAGCAGCCGCTCACCCTCGCGGAGGTCGAGGCCCTGGCGCGCGCCGCGCACGAGGGGCAGACCGACAAGGCCGGCCGGCCGTACGCCGAGCACCTCGCCGCGGTGGCCGAGGGCGTCCGCGTCCGCGGGGGCAGCCCCGAACAGCAGGCGGCGGCCTGGCTGCACGACGCCGTCGAGGACGATGCCCTCAGCCGGGAATGGCTGGATTCCGCCCCTCTGCCCCAAGCCGTGAAGGACATGGTCCTGGCGGTGACGAAGCGCCCCGGGGAGCCGGTGGAGGAGTACACGGCCCGGATCCTCGCCACCCCGGGCGCCCTCCTGGTCAAGGAGGCCGACCTCGCGCACAACGCGGATCCCGTGCGGCTGTCCGTCCTCGACGGGCCCACCCGGCAGCGGCTGTCCGCGAAGTACGCCCGCGTCCGCTCCCTCCTCGGCCTCACCGCGCCGTGACCCGGGCGCTGTTGGCGGACACGCGCCAGCGGCGAATCGTCACGCGGCGGATAGCCGGGGCCCGTTGGTGGGAGGATGGTCCATATGGGGGTACGCACGGCCGCGTGCCCGAGGCCGACCGGGAACGACCGAAGGTGTGATCAGAAGTGGCGATTTCGCTGTCAGTGGTGGTTCTGTTGGCGATCATCCTGGTGGTGATGATCCGCGGCAACCACATCAAGGCGGGCCCCGCGATCGTCGCGGTCCTCTTCGGTTTCTTCCTGGCGTCCAGCTCCATCGCCCCGGACGTCAACCGCTTCCTCAACTCCCTCGCCGACACCATCGCCGGGATCAAAATCTGACCCGCGGCCGGCCCGCGACAGGGCCCGGGAACGACTCAGGGCCAGGTGGAGGAAATTTCCTCTGACCTGGCCCTTGAGCTGTCCAGAGCGGGTGACGGGAATCGAACCCGCGTAGCTAGTTTGGAAGATCGCGTACCCGCAGGAGGCCTGACCTGGCAAGCCTCTGACCTGCAGCCCGGCCGAACTCACCCCACAGTTCACCGCTGGTCCCCGTCGCTTGCCGTCTGATCGGGCACATGAAGGGCACGCGGGCCGACTCGGATGTCAGAGGAACACCTCCGGCATCGGGCACGCCTCCAACGCCTCGTCCGGCCGGTCGTCCCAGTGCCACCAGACATGCCGAGCTGAGCACTTCCACAACGACCGGCAGACCCGCTTGTCGTCGTCCTCTCGCCGGCAGAGCACGAACCCGCCGAACTTCATGGCTTGGCTGCACGCCGGGCAGGTCGGCACGTTGCCCCCTTCTTGCGTCGGCCAGGTGGTCAGGGTCGCACTGGGCGCGCTAGCGACTGACAGGGATCTCGTAGACGATCTCGCACAGCGCGGCAGGGATGACGATGTCCGCCGTCTCCACGGGTCGTCCCTGGTCGCTGTAGTACGTCCGGCGGATGTGCGTGACCAGAGCAGCCTTCTGGATCCCAAGGAGCGATGCCTCCTCGGCGGTCGCCTGCCGCGGCTCCGGCTGCTCCACGGCATGGCTGACCGTGATTCCGATCGCGGCCATCCGGTTCACGACACCAACGCCGGCGTGCGGCCCGCCTTCCGGCAGGACGACGAGCGTGCCCGCGGTCAGTTCGTACGGCTCCCAACTCGTCGACAACTGCACCGGCCGACCATCGGCGAGGAACTCGTAGACGGTACGCACGCACAGATCGCCCTCGGCGATACCGAGCCGCGCCGCGATCTCGGCTGGGGCCGGCACCTTCGCTTCGGTCCGGCTCTCCCAGGTGCCCTGCTTGCCCAAGGCCTGCATGTCCGCCCGGAACGGGGAACCGCCGGGCTGCTCACGGGCCGAGGACCGAACGACCCGTACACGCCGACGAGGCTCGGCGACGTAGGTGCCCGAACCTGCGCGCCCCGCCAGCACTCCTTGGGAGATCAGTAGCTCCTGCGCCCGACGGACCACGTTCTCGCCCACGCCGCATTCCTCGGCGATCTGGGCACGTGACGGCAGCCGATCGCCGGCCGTCCACTCATGCTCCGCGATCCGCTGCCGCAGGACGTCGGCGATGCGGAGATAAGGCGGCTGCTCAGGCATGTGGAAAATCTAGTCCACTAGCTCTAATCTAGTTAACTAGCTTCACTCAAAGTGATCGACCGGCGACGGAGGCCCTTCTGTGCCCGCTTCGGAAGCAAGGGCCGAGGATCTCGCCGCCCGGTTGTCGGCCCTCGGGCTGGCCACGCGTGTGGAGTCGCACGCCACCTACACGTCGATCGAAGCGGAGGTTCCGGAAGCGCTGCCCGCCGAATCGTGGCGGGAGGTCTTGGAAGTCGTGGCGGAGGCCGACCGATTCGGGCTCCTCGCCAGCAGCTTGACCGGCCGCATCCTCTGGGCCGCCGTAAACGAAGCGGTCCCCGCGACGGGCGACGTCCGGGGACCTGGCCATCAGCGATAGGAGCTGATCAGCGTGCACAACCGTATGGGCCCCACCACCGCCCGCACCAGTGGGCTGCAACTCCCCGCACTCTCCTATGCCACGCACGCGAGGATCACCTACCGGTCGAGCGCGTGCGCGATCGGCACACACCACAAGTGCGCCCAGTCGTCCCCCGCCACGGCACCGGTAGGTGTCCCCGTGATCTACGAAGCCTGCGACTGCCCCTGCCACACCATGGACGACGCGTCGGAACCGCGGCAGGTGAACCAGTGAGGGGATCGGCCCCCAGCGGAGCCCTCGCCACCAACATCGAGATCACTTCGGCCAACGTGCAGCGCGGCGACGTCATCCAGATCGGCGGCCAGCCCTGCCGCGTCGCCGACCTCGTCCAACTCCCCGCCGGCGCGAAGCGACTGTTCTTCGAGACGGGCGAGGCGCTGACGATGCACGCCCAAAGCCGACTCATCGCCCTCCGGATGACGAGGAAGTGGTGATCCGACCCGTGCCCTCCCGCCGTCACGCCATCGCCGATGACCTCCGGCACCAGATTTCAACAGGCCACTTCAAGGCCGGCGACCGTCTCCCTTCCGAGGCCCAACTCGCCACCCGCTACACGGTCAGCACACCAACCCTGCGCAGCGCCCTGGCGCTCCTTCAAGGCGAAGGCCTGGTCGAGAAGATCCACGGCAGCGGCAACTTCGTCCGCCGCCCCCTCTGCAGGATCACGTACACCGGTGGCGGAGGCGAGGCGCCCACCTGGGCCACCCCTTCTGCTCCCTTACACGTGACCGCCCGCACCACGAACCTTGAGGCGCACGGCCACCTGGCGGCCCTGCTGAACGTGCCACCCCGCAGCCCCCTGACCGAAGTCCTCTACATCACCCACGAAGGGAAGTCGCCACACAGCCTGGCCCGCATTTACGTCCCCCGTGACCTGGCGCCGGCCGACTCGTCCGTACCCGAGGAGATAGCAGTGCGTTTGGCAGATCTCCGCCCGCCGCTGGCCGAAGTCCAAGAGCGGCTCAGCGCCCGCCTCCCGACCCAGGAAGAGGCAACCGTCCTCCGAATCGCCACATCCTTGGCGGTCCTCTCACTCACCCGCGTGGCAACCGACGTCACCGGCCGCGTAGTCGAAGCAGCCCTCCTGGTCCTCCCCAGCGACAGAGCGGACGCACTCTTCACCACCCGCCTCACGACTGAGGAGAGGAGCTCGAAGGAATGACACCGAGCAACGAACTGCGTCTCCTCCCATGGTCGGGCCCCGACGACAAGCCCTGCTACCTGAGCGCTGACAACACCAACGACTACCTGTCCCGCCTGGCCGACAACACCGAAGAGATCCAGCTCGGATTGGGAGCCGAACTCCTGGCCCACGCCCTCGAAGTACTCGCCGAAGTGGACACGGACCCGGAGGAACTCCGCCTCCTGGCAACGGACCTGACCGGCGCCCTCCGGGACGCGGTCCGCGTAGCAACCAGCCGCGGCCACCGCCTCCCGCGCCCCGCCCACCCGGCTCACGAAGGACTCCCAGCGTTCAGCTAGCAGGAGCCTCCACGAGGCCACGGACCAGGAGGTCACCTACCAAAATCGGTAGGTGACCTCTTGGTCTGCCCTGGCAGGATCCGCACCAGCGACACCTGCTTTGTAAGCTCGCCCAGAGTCGACCCACCACACCCGAAGAGCAAGCTTTGCCGTACTCCGCCAACTGCCGGGGTCCGCTGCCGTGCATCTCCGTTGATGTCACCGGTAGATGTTAGAGGCTAGACGGTTGGCTCGCCAACTTTGACGGCCGAGTTTGGCAGCCGTATGGATTTCCGCCTCTCGATAGGCTTCGAATCACCTAAAACGCTTGCCAACTTCCAAAGCCCTTGCCATATCAGTGGGTTCAAGTTCGACCGTCTCATCCCCCTCCCGGATGTAAATCCTTCCATCCAGCAGAGAAACCTCAGTCTGCTCCGGAATGCGGATTACGATAACCCCAAGTCCGAAGTAGTCCGAGTAAGCGATACTGGAAAGCACCGAATCCTTCAGACCCTGCGGCAAGTTCGACGTCCTGATTGCACCCTTCCAACGCGCGAAGTAGCGCTCTTGGGTCTCGCCGAGAGTTTCAGCCTCCCTCCGAACCCCGACCGCGAAGCGACCTTCACACACTCTACGCGGGACAATGTTGTCCAGGATACGAACCCTCTCGGCATGCGCTTCCTTATCGGCAACGCCAATCAGAATTGTCCCGGCGCGATTTTTGCCATTATTGGCGATCGCGCAGATCGTCTTGATGATCTTACTCAAGATTTCCGGGTCGACGCCACGCTTATGATCGAGGCGGAGAAGACCTTGCTTCAGTTCATAGTGGGGGGCTTCGATCTGCGATCGCCTGATCGCATTATCGACGTCAATCGCCGTATGTTCCCCGTAGATATCCCTCGGTTCACTCGCCACCATATGTGGGCGAATGAGACTCTTGATTATTTCGACATTCTTTCGACGCTCGGCGGTAGAGGTCGACGACTTGCCCGTAACTATCCTTTTGTCGAGATCAATGATAGCCACTTGCGTGCCGACATAGTCTGAGATCCTGAGGCTCTCGGCAAAGAAGAGTTCGTGTAGCGCGACACAGAGCACCGCAAACACGGCCGGGAAGGGGTTTGTTGTTGTTTTCGAGAAAATAATCGCCCGTAGCTTCTTCTGCTCCCCTCCAGCCGCGCATACGGCCCGAATCTCGTCAAGGCAGTACTTGAACTCTGCCGAGAATTTGTCGGCACCGTAACTATCGAGCGCGTCAATCATTCGCTCGTTCTCTGCCGTTCCCTTCTCGTAGAGCGTGTCAAGCGCCGCCTTGGATCGTTCGAGAAGGGTTCCGCCGATGACCGAGGCTGCGATGTCGGCAATACACTGCTCATCCATGGAGTCTCGGAGATCCGTTGACCTCAAGATTCCCTGACCCACCCAGAACACTGCGTCGGCTTCCACCTCGTAGCCGTGCTTCGTTTTCGGGAGATCAATACTGATCGAAGGCATTTTGTCGAGGCTCAGGATGTCACTGGACGAGTCTCCCCGAACTTCGCAGGAGAGCTTACGCACCAGCGTAGACACGGCATCCCGTACCCCTGCTTGCCTCCGCTCTTGGTCACTAAGCCTGTGACCGTAGGTGTTGATCCTGGAGAAGACGTCATCAATCTCTTCGTCCGTTGCGCCTCGCATCACCGACACAGCCACGGAATAGTCCAGGATTGCTCCGACCTCGCGGGCGGCGATTACCTCTCCCGCGGATACCGAAAACAACTCCTCCTCGATCGCCCTAGTCTTAGCCGTGACGAATTGCCCCACGTCGAAATACTTGCCGTCAATTGTCGTGAACGCGGTCTCAATGAACGACATAATGGTATGGAGCCGCTGGAGACCATCAATGACTTCATAGTCGCCACCCTCTCGCTCCGCCAACAAGATGGCCGGAATCGGGTAGCCCTTCATGACGGATTCGATCAGCTTCTGCTTCTCTTCGAGCGTCCATACCAACTTTCGCTGATATCGCCGGTTCACCCAGAGCTTGTTCTCGCTATACCATCCGTAAAGAGATTGGATCGATTTCGGCTTTGAGTCAAGTTCGGCCATGCCGACATCATGCCAGCAGGACGGCATCCGTGATGGAACCTTGCGTAAGAAAACTGTCGTGGGGCGATGCGGGGCCAACACCACTCCCACCGCTGGTATCGGTGCTAATTGAAGTGGCTGGCAGCCCCGGCGGCGATGGCGCACGTCCCTGCTGTCATCCCGTCTGCCGTCGACCCACACGGAGTGATAGCAGGGCAGGCTCCTGGGGCCCAGGTGGAGCGCCCTACTGGACGAACGACCTGGGCCCCAGGAGCCTGGTCTGCTATGGCTTGCCTGGGTCGACGGCAGGCGGGATGACAGCTCCCCACCCGCACCACAAACCGGCCCGCACCCGCAGTGCCGGCCGCCGTCATCCCGGAGCCGGAGCGCCCCCGCCGGAGGTGTTGCTTTGAGGTTCGCCTGGGCTCGTCCGCGGACCCGGGCGTCGAGTGGGGGTCTGGGTGGGGTCGGGCGCGGCCTGGCTGGTTGGGGCTCGGGCTGGTGAGTGGCCGTTGGGTGGCTGGGGCTCGTGCTCGGCCTGGTGCTCGGGGCGGAGTGCAGGTGAACCGAGGAGTTGAGGGGCTCAGTCGCCGCGGGTGAGTTCCCCCATCAGACCCGTGCTGTCTGGCGCGCGGCCGGCGGCCGGGCTGGAGCGGGGCGCAGACAGGAGCGCAGGCCCGGCCGACGGGCGCGCTCGCCGCGCCGTGCGCGGCGGGTGCCTTGATGGAGTAGGGAAACTTTCACCGCACCGCGAAGAGCTGGCGCCCGTCATGGCTCCGCACGTGGGGCCCGTGTCCGTCCAAGGCATCCAGGAGCCGGATCGCGTAGACCTCGGACATCCGCTCGGACACCTCTTCAGGCGTGAGCCACTGGACAGCCGTGGACTCGTCCGAAGTGCGCTCGGCGCCCCCGGTCGGCTTGCAGCGGAAGACCAGCGCGACGACGCCCACGGTGACGTTCTTGTAGACCCCCGTCAGCTCCGCGACGTCGACGTGGAGGCCGGTCTCCTCCAGGACCTCGCGGCGTACGCCTTCCTCCGGGGTCTCCTCCAGTTCCAGCACTCCGCCCGGGAGCTCCCACGTGCCGTTGTCTGCTCGCCGGATTGCCAGGAGCCGGCCGTCGTCGCGGACCACCACACCGGCCACGGACACGGAATGGCGAGGCGTTGACCTGGTCGTCGGGGCGCTGTTACTCATGTACAGGAGCATAGGAGGAAGAAAAGGACCATGGGAACAGCTGTAGGAGGTGGCAAGGCCGTGCCTCGGTACTTGCAGATCGCCGAGGACATCGTTCAGCAGATCCGCGCCGGCGCCTTGAAGCCCGGCGATCAGGTGCCGAGTGAAGCCGAGATGGTCGAGCGCTACGGTGTGTCCGGCGGGACCATCCGCAAGGCCATGACCGAGATCCGGGCCAGTGGGCTCGTGGACACCCGGCACGGCAAGGGGTCGTACGTGAAGGCCCGGCCGCCCGTGCGGCATCGGTCGTCTGATCGTTTCCGTCGGTCGCTGCGCCGCGGGGGCAAGGCCGCTTACCTCGCCGAGTCGGAGCAGTCTGGGGCCACAGCCAAGGTCAGTGTCATCTTCATCGGGCCCATGGGGGCACCCGAGGACATCGCCCGGCGGCTTGATGTCGAGCCCGGTACGCAGATCCTTGCGCGGCGGCGGCTGTACTTCCGCAACGGGACGCCGGTGGAGACGGCGACGTCGTACCTCCCGTGGGACGTCGTGAAGGACATCCCCGAGTTGTTCGCCGAGAACCCTGGTGGCGGCGGCATCTATGCCCGCCTAGAGGAGCACGGCCACGTGTTCGCCGAGTTCGTAGAGACCTTGCAGGCCCGGCCGGCCGCCAAGGCGGAGGCGTCCGAGCTGGCCTTGAGCCCCGGCGCCCCGGTCGTTCACCTCCTGCGCAACGCCGTCACCGAGACCGGTCGCGTGGTCGAGGTCTGCGACACCCTCATGGCGGCTGACCAGTTCGTTTTCGAGTACCGGATCCCTGCCGCCGACTGACGGGCACTCAACTCCCCTCAACCCGCCGCGAGTTTTCTTCCGCGGTGGGTTGACTCATGTATAGGAGTCGGGCACTCTTCTTCATGTCACTCCTATACATGAGTGACGGAGTCCAGCCTCTGTAGAGGAGTGATTTGTCATGCGTCAGATCCCCGTCGACACCTCCGCGGCGATGGTGATGGTCGCCCAGCCGCCGCAGCCGAAAATCAAGGACCGCAAGACCGGTGAGATCGCCGTCGACCTGGTGACCGGCGCCCAGCTGGCCACCGTCGACGTGGTGTTCCTGATGGCCGGGGTGTCCGAGGTCTTGTCCGTCGCCGTCCCGCAGCCCGGGCTCACGGGAGAGTTCGTGATGGGTACGCCGGTCGCGATCACCGGCCTCATCGCCCGGCCGTGGGAGAACGAGTTCAACGGCCAGAGGCGGCACGGGATCAGCTTCCGCGCCGCGGCCATCACCTCGCTGGCACCCGTCCCGGCCCAGGCCTGACGCGATGACCGGCGGACAGATTGCCGCGCTGGTCGGCTTATCGCTGGTCGCGGCCGGGCTGGGGTGGCTGAAGTGGAAGCGGCCCGGCTGGTACTGGGTCGGCTTCGGCTGGCTGGCCGCGGTGGTGCGGCTGCTGTGGACGTACCGCTCGGTGATGGAGGCCTGCGGGCTGACCGAGCAGCCGTCGCGGTCCAGGGTGATTCTGGCGGCGGCCATGCGCCGCGTGCCTGGCCCCGCGGTCCCGAAGCCACGCCAGATCAGGATCACGCGGTTCGGGTTGGTCCTGCGGATCAAGATGCTGCCGGGCCAGGAAGTCAGGGACTTCGATGCCGCCACCGAACGGCTGCGTCACTCCTGGCGAATGCAGGGAGCGCACGTCACCTCCCTGAAGCCCGGATTCCTGGAGATCCGGCTCATCGGCTACGACGTACTGCGGCGGGTGGTCATGCCGTCCGACATTCCGGCGGCGGAACTCCTCAAGGTGCCGGTTGCCCTGCGGGCCGACGGCACCCCGCACATGCGGAACTTCCGGGCCAGTCCTCACGAGCTGGTCGTAGGCGCCACCGAATCAGGCAAGTCGGTCTACCTCAGGGCCCTCGTCAAGGGGTTGGCCAAGCAGCCCGTTGCGCTCGTCGGGATCGACTGCAAGTGGGGTGTGGAACTGGCGCCCTTCGCCCGCCGGTTGTCCGGGCTGGCCTACACCCCCGAAGAAGCATCCGATCTCCTGGACGCGCTGGTCGAGGAGATGATCCAGCGCTATGAGCTGATCCGGGCCTCGCAGGGGCTGGGGACGGGCGCCGCGGTGGAGGAGATCACCTCGGACGTCTGGGGCCTGCCCGAGGACCTCCGACCCGCACCCATCGTGCTGATCGTGGACGAGGTGGCCGAGCTCTTCCTGATCGCCAACAAGTCCGACGAGAAACGTCGGGACCACATGGTCACCCAGCTGATCCGCCTCGGACAGCTCGGCCGGGCCGCGGCCATGTACCTGGAAATCTGCGGGCAGCGGTTCGGCTCCGACCTCGGCGCCGGCGCCACCGCACTCCGCGCCCAACTCACCGGTCGTGTGGCGCACCGCGTCAACGACGAAGCCTCCGCGAAGATGGCCCTCGGCGACATCAGCCTCCGCGCCGTAAGTGCAGCCACCAACATCGCCATCGATCGTCCCGGGACTGCCGTCGTCGGCCTGCTCTCGGGCGGGTGGGCCCGCATCCGGTCCGCCTTCGTCTCCCTCGACGAGACCGCGGCCGTCTGTGCCCAGTACGAGCACCTCACCCCGGACGTCCAGGCCCTGGCGGCCTTCCGTCCGCGGCGGACCGGAGTGCCCTCGCAGGGCAAGTAGATCGTCTGACCTCCCCGTATTCGGTTGGCGCGACCGTTCAGCGCCAAGTCCCTACCCCTCCCATGCCTGAAGGAGGTGAAACACCATGCACTTAAAGGTCCGTCCGGACGCGGTCCTCGTCCAGGCCGTCATTGCCGGGGCCCTGTCCTTCGCCCACCTGCACGACCTGGCCGAAGCCGCGGGGCAGGACGGCTGGAAGGCCTGGGCCTATCCGGTCAGCGTGGACCTGCTCCTCGTCGCCGCCTGGCATCGTCTACGGCTCCTGCGCGATGCCGGGGAGCCGACCCGGTCCGCCTGGACCTGGTTCGCCGTCGCCCTTGCGGCCTCGCTCGGCGCGAACGTCGCCACCGCCGGCCTTCTCGACCTGAACGCCGTCCCGGCCTGGCTGCGGATCCTCGTCGCCGGATGGCCTGCGCTGGCCTTCCTCGGCGGAACCCTCCTCGTCCACAACCCGGCCGAGGAACCCGCCGCCGCGCCGGACCCCGAGCACGGCCAGGCCGACGTGCACAACGGCGACGTCGAGCCGATCCGGGCGCCCGATCCGGAGCCTGTCGTCAGTGAGATCCCGGCGCCGGAGCCCGCTCCTGCACTACCCCCGCCGCCTCCGGCCCCGGGCGTCGCTGTACCGGACGCGCTCCTCGCCTACGGCCGCAGGGTCGCCGACGAGCACCGCGCCCGTACCGGCGGCCCGATCGACTCCGACACCCTGCGCACCCGCCTCGGCGTCCCGGCCCCGATGGCCGAGTCCATCGCCGCACAGCTCGCCTGAAGGGAGAGCGCCCGTGCCCCGCTACCGCTTCCGCGACGTCCGCCGCATCGGCCCGGTGGAGGTCGGCACCTACACCGACCGCCACGGCCGCGAGATGCACTCCGCCGCCTGCACCGCCCCCCACTGCGGCTGGTCGGCCGACTACGCCAGCCGCGCCGCCGCCGAACTCGCCGCCCAGTCCCACCGCTGCGCCCCGCGCTGACCTCGAAGGAGAACCCGTCATGGACGTCCCGCTCTGGCTCGCCCTGATCGCCGTCGGCGTCCTGGGCGTGAAGCTCGTCCGCCCGCCCTGGTGGCTCGTCGTCGTGCTGCTCCTCAGCGGCTTCCTCCTCGCGAACAGCTTCCTCGCCCCCGCCATCGACACCGCCATCAACAAGTAGCACTGGAAGGAGAACCCGGTGTTCAAGCCCAAGTACCCCGACCCTGACACCTACACCCCGGCGAGCATCCGGTCGACCCCGGTCCCGGCCACCGACCAGCCGGAGACCACCCCGGCCCCGGCCGGCCTCGCGGCCCTCGCCCCCAAGACGCCCGGCGCCGCGGTCGCCCTCGCCGCCAGCGGTGTCGCCGGAGTCCTGGCCCTGGCCTCCGTCGCCGTCTCGCTGCTCCTGGCCGTCGCCGTCACCGCCACGGCCCTGTCCATCAGCGCCGTCGTGGGCCTGTTCCTCGTCCGCGCCCTGCGCCAGGAGTTCAAGAGCCACTGACCGGCCCGGCCCTCCGGGGGCGTCACAAGCCACCAAGCATCGCCGCCCCCGGATGGACCGGCCCCTCCCGACCGCAATCGAAAGGACCACCATCATGGCCCAGCACAGCCACACCCCGCTCCGCATCTGCCCGAACTGCGGCGGCTTCTCCGCCGTGCACATCACCCTCGGCGGCCGCGACCGTACCGGCAGCCTGCGCACCATCACCGCCCACTGCCCGGCCTGCCACGGCACCGGCACCCGCCCCGCCCGCTGCGCCGTCATCACCCCGGCCGGACGGTGAGCGCCGTGCTGCTGACCCACGCCGACATGAACAACCCGTTGACGGCACAGACCGCCGTGTTCGCGGCTCTCGCCCAGCTGGCCGAACTGCACCCGGACCTGCCCGGCGCGTACATCACCACCAGCCAGATCACGCCCACCGAGGCACACGTCCTCCTCGACAGCCTGGCCGACCTGGAGGCCTGGCGGCAGGCCACCCACACCGACGCACTGGATGTGCAGCTCAACGACCTCAAGGACGAGAAGCAGCTCCTCTTCACCGCACCGGTGGGCCGGATCACGCTGAAGGTCTACACGGTCTTCGCGCCCGCTCCTGCGGCGGTGGCGGCGTGACCGCGAACCTCGCGGACCTGGACCCTGGCCTCCTCGGTGATCTGCTGAAGGTGGCCGGGGCTCCCGGTTTCCGCCGCTGGGAGGAGCAGGTTCACCGCACCGGCGGCTGCTCCGACCCGATCCACATCACCGGCTGGACCCTCACCAAGGACAAGACCAGCGGAGAGACCTACCACCACTACTCGACCGAGAACGAGCCCGGCGCCCGCCTCCGGATCGCCTGCGGCAATCGCCGTGCCTCCCGATGCCCGTCCTGCGCCTGGACGTACGCCGGAGACACCTACCACCTGATCCGGGCCGGGCTCGCCGGAGACGACCGCCGCGACATCCCCGCCACCGTCCGCGAACACCCCCGCGTCTTCGCCACCCTCACGGCCCCGTCCTTCGGCCCGGTCCACAACCGTCCCGCCGGCCGCTCGTGCCGCTGCGGCAAGCACCACCAGGAAGACGCCCCCGAACTCGGAACCGCCCTCGACCCGGCCACGTACGACTACGCCACCGCCGTCCTCTTCAACAATGCGGCCGGTGCCCTCTGGGACCGCTTTGCCAAGCAGCTTCGTCGCGAGATCGCGGCCTATGCAGGTCTGACGCAACGCGAGCTGAAGGAGGAAGCCCGAGTCTCCTACGGCAAGGTCGCCGAGTTCCAGAAGCGCGGGGCGATCCACTTCCACGCCGTGATCCGCATCGACGGACCGGAGGGACCCGGGAGCCCGCCGCCTGCCTGGGCCACCACGGATCTCCTCGAACGCTCGATCCGCAACGCGGTCGCCTACCGCTGCACCGCGGTCACCGTCCCGGCCGCCGGCGACCAGCCCTCCCGCACCTTGCGCTGGGGCACTCAGCTGGACGTCCGCCCCATCAAGGCCTTCGGTGACGGCTCCGACATCACGGAGCAGGCCGTCGCCTCCTACGTCGCCAAATACGCGACCAAGGCCGCGGAGAGTACCGGAGCGACCGACACGGCTGTGCACTGCCGGAAGTGCCGGGGCACGGGGATGTCCGAGCGCTACCCCCGTCCGGGCTCTGCGCTGGGCCGCTGTACGGGCTGCCGGGGAACCGGCCTGGGCGAGGACCTGGCCGCGCTGGCCATCCCGGACCACGTTCGCCGCCTCATGCAGGCCTGCGCCGTCCTGCAGCCCCTGTACCCGGATCGGGGGCTGGTCCGCTGGGCCCACATGCTCGGCTTCCGCGGCCACTTCTCCACCAAATCCCGCCAGTACTCCACCACCCTCGGCGCCCTCCGCCAGACCCGCGCCGACTACCGGGCCGCCCAGGAACGCGAAGCTCGCGGCCTCGCCGACATCAAACCGGACACCGTCCTCGTGCTCGCCGCCTGGCAGTACGCCGGACACGGCCACACCCCCGGCGAATCCGTCCTCGCCGCCTCGATCGCCCGGGACATCCAGCTCAACCGCCAAACCGCCCGCGAAGCCCTGAAGGGGGAGCCGAATGAGTGAGCGCTACCTGTCCGTCGTCCAGGTCGCCGAGATCCTCGGCACCACCGTGCGGTTCCCCCGGCGCCTCGTCGAGGAGCGGCGCATCACCTACGTGAAGGTCGGCCGTCACGTACGGATCCCCGAGAGTGCCGTGCGGGAGTACATCGCCGCCAACACCGTGGAACCGCGTCGGCGTGGTCGTCTGGCGGTGGCTGCCTGATGGCCGGAAAGCGTCGTCAGTTCGGACGAGTGAGGAAGCTGCCGTCCGGTCGGTACCAGGCGCGCTATGTCGGGCCTGACGGGCAGCTCCGCCCCGCGCCGGAGACCTTTCGGACCAAGCGCGAGGCTGACGACTGGTTGGCCGACAAGCAGACCGAGATGCGCCGGGGCGACTGGCTGGATCCGGACGCCGGAAAGGTTCCGTTCGGGCCGTACGCCGTCGCGTGGGTCAAGGAGCGTGAGCTGACCAGCACCACCCGCCAGTTGTACGGCTCGCTGCTCAAGCACCACTTGGAGCCGGCCTTCGGAGCGCTCAACGTCGCAGACATCTCGGCGCCCCTCGTGCGGCGCTGGCGCGCCGACAAGCTCGCCGCCGGCACCGGGCCGACGACCGTGGCCAAGGCCTACGCCCTCCTGCGCGCCATCCTCGGTACGGCGCTGTCGGACCAGCTGATCAGGCGGAACCCCTGCCAGATCAAGGGCGCGAGTGTCGTTCACACTCCCGAGCGGCCGACTGCCACGGTGAAGGAGGTCTACGCCCTGGCCGATGCCGTCGACCCCCGCTTCCGGGGCCTCGTGCTCATGGCCGGATTTCTCGGTCTGAGGTGGGGTGAACTGATCGGGCTGCACCGTCGGGACGTCGACCTGGAGCACGGGACGGTGCGCGTCCGGCGGTCTGTCGCCGAGCTGGGCAACGGGCAGCGTGAGATCAAGGCGCCCAAGAGTGCCGCGGGTAAGCGCACGGTCTCCATTCCCGGCGTGATCGTCCAGGAGATCCGGGAGCACCTGAAGCGGTACGCCGAGCCCGGGGCCGACGGGCGGGTCTTCGTCGGGGCCAAGGGGGCCACCCCGCGCCGGAACCACTTCAACCGGCTGTGGCGCAAGGCCTGTAGGGAGGCAGGCGTCAACGGGCTGCACTTCCATGATCTTCGGCACACGGGGAACACCCTCGCCGCGTCCACCGGGGCGAGCACGCGGGAGCTGATGGCGCGTATGGGCCACAGCACCGCCCGCGCCGCGCTGATCTACCAGCACGCGAGTGCGGGCCGGGACCGGCTGATCGCCGACGCGCTGAGCGGGCTCGTGGAGAAGAGCCGCGGGGGCACGGAACAAGATCCGGAGCCCGAGGGGCACACGGGGGACACGACGGGCTGAACGCAGCCCCGGGAACGAGTCAGGGCCAGGCGGAGGAAACATCCTCTGACCTGGCCCTGAGCTATCTGGAGCGGGTGACGGGAATCGAACCCGCGTAGCTAGTTTGGAAGACTAGGGCTCTACCATTGAGCTACACCCGCACAACGCGCGCCGCAAGTCCGAGGGCCGCGGCACGGAGAGCATCCTAGCGGGTCGGGCAGGCGGAGTGCACACCGCTTACGGCGCTCGGCCGGGGCGGGACCGCGCGCGGCCGGAAACCTTCCTTGAAAACGCGGCGTGTCGGAGGGTCTCCGGCCATGTACCCTACGTGTCGCACCGACGGGGTGTGGCGCAGCTTGGTAGCGCGTCCGCTTTGGGAGCGGAAGGTCGTCGGTTCGAATCCGGCCACCCCGACCACCACCGCCGCATCGCCAAGATCGCGTTGTGGGCTGATTGCCGCTTGCGGCTACTATGCAAGCTGCGTGCCCGTGTGTCTGATGTACCGGGCCCGATCCGCTGGAACGCTGAATTCGCAGCGGCAGCAGAGAACCCAGCAGTCAGCCACAAGGAGACCGAACCGTGAAGAGCGCCGTGGAGACCCTGAACCCGACTCGGGTTCGGCTCACTGTTGAGGTGCCCTTCGAGGAGCTCAAGGCCAGCCTCGACGCGGCGTACAAGAAGATCAACCAGCAGGTCACGGTGAAGGGCTTCCGCAAGGGCAAGATCCCGGCCCGCGTCATCGACCAGCGCTTCGGCCGCGGTGCCGTGCTGGAGGAGGCCGTCAACGACGCGCTTCCGAAGTTCTACACCGAGGCGATCAACGAGGCCGACCTGAACCCGCTGGGCCAGCCCGAGGTCGACATCACCGAGCTGAAGGACGGCGAGCTGCTGGCCTTCACCGCCGAGGTCGACGTGCGCCCCGAGATCGAGATCCCGGACTTCTCCGGCATCGAGGTCGAGGTCGACGCGGTCGAGGTCACCGACGAGGACGTCGAGAAGTCCGTGGAGCAGCTGCGGGCCCGCTTCGCGTCCACCAAGGACGTCGAGCGCGCCGCCGCCGAGGGCGACGTCGTCACCCTCGACCTGGAGGCCAAGGTCGACGGCGAGGTCCTGCCGGACGGCGTCGCCACCGACGTCTCCTACACCATCGGCTCGGGCGAGCTCCTCGACGGCATCGACGAGGCCGTCAAGGGCCTGGAGGCCGGCGGCGAGGCCACCTTCACCTCGCAGCTGAAGGGCGGCTCCGCCGAGGGCAAGGACGCCGAGGTCACGGTCAAGGTCTCCAAGGTCGCCGCCCGCGAGCTGCCGGAGCTGGACGACGAGTTCGCCCAGATGGCGAGCGAGTTCGACACCCTCGAGGAGCTGAAGGCCGACAGCCGCAAGCGCCTCGAGAACATGAAGCAGTACGACCAGGCCACGCAGGCCCAGGAGCGCGTCCTGGAGAAGCTGCTGGAGCTCGCCGAGGTCCCGATCCCCGAGAAGCTCCTCGAGGACGAGGTCAACACCCGCAAGCACAACCTGGAGCACCACCAGCTCGGCCAGATGGGCCTGACCCTCGAGAAGTACCTGGAGTTCCAGGGCAAGACGGTCGAGGAGTTCGACGCCGAGACCAAGGAGCAGGCGATCAAGGGCATCAAGACCCAGTTCGTCCTGGACGCCCTGGTCAACAAGGAGAAGCTGGGCGTCAACCAGGAGGAGCTCACCGAGCACCTCATGCGCCGCGCCGCCTCCTCCGGCATGTCCCCCGACCAGTTCGCCCAGGCGGTCGTCGAGGGCGGCCAGGTCCCGATGCTGGTCGGCGAGGTCGCCCGCGGCAAGGCCCTCGCGCTCGTCGTCGAGGCCGCCCGGGTCGTCGACACCAAGGGTGAGGTCATCGACCTGTCCGACGAGGAGGACGAGGTCGAGACCGCCGCCGAGACGGTCGAGGCCGTCGTCGACGGCGAGGCCGAGGACAAGGCCGACGAGGCCAAGTAGTCCCGACGGGCCCGACCGGCCCGGCAGCACCTCTGGAGGGCCCGTACGCAGCCGCGTGCGGGCCCTTCCGCGCACCCCCGTGGCCCCCGGGAACCTTGCGCTCCGAGCGAACAGTTCGGGAACCGGGATGGCGTTGTCCGACCTGCGCGTTAGGGTCCATGAATACGAGGGCACGGGAGTACCCGTACGACGGCGGACACACCGCGCCAACCGGTCCGCGCCCCAGAACGAGACGCTGAGACGGCATGTGGCCGTCGGAGACGAGCAGGTGGATACGTGACGAATCTGAAGCCTTACGCCGCGGGTGAGCCGTCCATCGGTGGCGGCCTCGGCGACCATGTCTACAACCGGCTGCTCGGCGAGCGCATCATCTTCCTCGGCCAGCAGGTCGACGACGAGATCGCCAACAAGATCACAGCGCAGCTCCTCCTCCTGGCCGCCGAGCCGGAGAAGGACATCTACCTGTACATCAACAGCCCCGGCGGCTCGGTGACGGCCGGCATGGCGGTCTACGACACCATGCAGTACATCCCGAACGACGTCGTCACCATCGGCATGGGCATGGCGGCCTCCATGGGCCAGTTCCTGCTCACCGGCGGCGCGCAGGGCAAGCGCTTCGCGCTCCCGAACACCGACATCCTGATGCACCAGGGCTCCGCCGGCATCGGCGGCACCGCCTCGGACATCAAGATCCAGGCCCAGTACCTGCTGCGCACCAAGCAGCGCATGGCGGAGATCACCGCCCACCACTCGGGCCAGACCGTGGAGACCATCATCCGCGACGGCGACCGCGACCGCTGGTTCACGGCGGAGGAGGCCAAGGAGTACGGCCTCATCGACGAGATCATCTCCGCCGCGTCCCTGGTCCCCGGCGGCGGCGGCACCGGGGCCTGATCCCGGCCCCGGCGATGAGCGGGGCCTCGCGCGAGGCCCCGTACGCCCGCCCGCACCAGGCAAGCCCCAGCCCGCAGAACGGCACCAGGATGGTGAACACCCAGATGCAGATGAACAACCTCTCTCCCGCGAGCGGCCTCTACACCGGCCCGCAGGTGGACAACCGCTACGTCGTCCCGCGCTTCGTCGAGCGCACCTCGCAGGGCGTGCGCGAGTACGACCCGTACGCGAAGCTCTTCGAGGAGCGCGTGATCTTCCTCGGCGTGCAGATCGACGACGCCTCCGCCAACGACGTCATGGCGCAGCTGCTGTGCCTGGAGTCGATGGACCCGGACCGCGACATCTCGATCTACATCAACAGCCCGGGCGGCTCCTTCACCGCTCTCACGGCGATCTACGACACGATGCAGTTCGTGAAGCCGGACATCCAGACGGTCTGCATGGGCCAGGCGGCCTCCGCCGCCGCGGTCCTGCTCGCCGCCGGCACCCCCGGCAAGCGCATGGCCCTGCCGAACGCGCGCGTCCTGATCCACCAGCCCTCGGGCGGCACCGGCCGCGAGCAGCTCTCCGACCTGGAGATCGCGGCCAACGAGATCCTGCGCATGCGCGACCAGCTGGAGACCATGCTGGCCAAGCACTCGTCCACGCCGATCGAGAAGATCCGCGAGGACATCGAGCGCGACAAGATCCTGACGGCCGAGGACGCCCTGGCGTACGGCCTGATCGACCAGATCGTCTCCACCCGCAAGATGAACGCGGTCTGATCCTTGCCGCCACTCGGCGCGGACACGTCCCGGGATTCCGGGATGTGAACCGCGTCAAGGGGGCCCCGTACGGGGCCCCCGGCAAGGTACCGTCGGATATGAGGCACCAGGAGCCGCTGAACCAGGCGTCTCCCAGGCGAAGGGGAAGCACCTCGTGGCACGCATCGGTGACGGCGGCGACCTGCTCAAGTGCTCGTTCTGCGGAAAGAGCCAGAAGCAGGTGAAGAAGCTCATCGCAGGACCCGGTGTCTACATCTGCGACGAGTGCATCGACCTCTGCAACGAGATCATCGAAGAGGAGCTCGCCGAGACCTCCGAGGTCCGGTGGGAGGAACTTCCCAAGCCTCGCGAGATCTACGAGTTCCTGGAGAGCTACGTCGTCGGCCAGGAGCCGGCGAAGAAGGCGCTCTCCGTCGCGGTCTACAACCACTACAAGCGCGTCCAGGCCGGCGAGAACGGCGGCGCGCAGGGCCGGGACGACGCGATCGAGCTCGCGAAGTCCAACATCCTGCTGCTCGGCCCGACCGGCTCGGGCAAGACCCTGCTGGCCCAGACGCTCGCCCGGATGCTGAACGTCCCGTTCGCCATCGCCGACGCGACGGCCCTGACGGAGGCCGGCTATGTGGGTGAGGACGTCGAGAACATCCTGCTGAAGCTGATCCAGGCCGCCGACTACGACGTCAAGAAGGCCGAGACCGGCATCATCTACATCGACGAGATCGACAAGGTCGCGAGGAAGAGCGAAAACCCGTCGATCACGCGTGATGTCTCGGGCGAGGGCGTCCAGCAGGCCCTGCTGAAGATCCTGGAGGGGACGACGGCGTCGGTCCCGCCGCAGGGCGGCCGCAAGCACCCGCACCAGGAGTTCATCCAGATCGACACGACGAACGTGCTGTTCATCGTGGGCGGGGCCTTCGCCGGCCTGGAGAAGATCATCGAGTCGCGTGCGGGCGCCAAGGGCATCGGCTTCGGCGCGACGATCCGCTCGAAGCGGGAGATCGAGGCGAGCGACCAGTTCCAGGAGGTCATGCCGGAGGACCTGGTGAAGTTCGGGATGATCCCGGAGTTCATCGGCCGCCTGCCCGTGATCACCTCGGTGCACAACCTGGACCGCGAGGCGCTCCTCCAGATCCTGGTGGAGCCGCGCAACGCGCTGGTCAAGCAGTACCAGCGGCTGTTCGAACTCGACGGGGTCGAGCTGGACTTCGAGCGCGAGGCCCTGGAAGCCATCGCGGACCAGGCGATCCTCCGCCAGACGGGCGCGCGCGGTCTGCGCGCCATCATGGAGGAGGTCCTGATGTCGGTGATGTACGAGGTCCCGTCCCGCAAGGACGTGGCCCGCGTGGTCATCACCCCCGACGTGGTCCGCTCCAACGTCAACCCGACGCTGGTCCCCCGCATCGTCCCGAAGGACCAGGGCCCGCAGGAGAAGTCGGCCTAGCTGCCACCGCACCCGAACGAGGAGGGGCGCCCCGGACAGCCGGGGCGCCCCTCCTCTGCATGGTCGGCCAAGTGCGGACGCAATTCGGTCACATGGTCGATATCTCCTGGATCGCCCGCCTCATTCGTGATCATCTTGGTTCTGGTCGTGAATTGTCGAGCCGGAGGAGTGCGAGTTGTCCAAGATAAAGCGTGTGATGGGGATCGCCGCGGCAACGGCGTTGGCGGGAGCGCTGCCGGTCCTGGCGGCATCGCCCGCGCAGGCCTCGTACATGGACTGCACCACATACATGGAAAACCTGGGCTACAGCGTGGGCCCGCAGGTGCAGAGTGCATGCAGCAACGGCGAGAACGGGTTCATCGGCGAGCTGGCTTGCCAGAACATCCTGTATTTGCTGTCCGTGAATCGGGATGACGCCAATGAGGCGTGTTACCAGGCCGCGCGTGACTGATGCCGACGGGCCAGGGGCCCAGTGCAGTACCGGGCCCCTGCCGGTGGATCAGGCCTTGGTCCGCGAGGTGTTGTAGAGCTTCGCGGCCAGCTTGGACACGTCCTCGTGCGTGCCGTGGGTTCCGCTGGTCATGATCGCGGGCTGGTCGATGTGGTAGACCGCGACCAGGGTGGAGTAGTCGCTCCAGGCGCAGAACGGGACCGTGAGGGAGGTGGGCTCGCCGGGCTTCGTGGGCTTCGTCGTGCTCATCTTGACGTCGACGCACTTCATGACGGCGCCCTTGAACCCGTCAGGGGTGAACTCCTTGGGGGAGCCCACCTTCTCGTACTTCAGTCCGATCTTGTCCAACTCGGGGTTGGGCGCGCCGATCTGGTCGAAGTAGGCGTCGAGGGTCTTCTCCGGGTCGGCGATCTGGCCCCAGTAGCCGCTGGCGCTCAGCTGCTTGCCCTTGCCGGGAACGCCGTTCACGTACTGCGAGCTGGTGACGTGCGCGTCCTTGATGCCCAGGGCCTCGGTCCGGGTCTTCTGGTCGCCCGTCACGGGGGTGTCGCCCTTGGAGTTGCTGACCGCCTTCTCGTTCTTCGCGTACGCGTCGACCGCGGCCGGGAAGGCCAGCTTCTGGCCCTTCGTGGCCTCGTCGATGGTGCCGCCTCCGCCGCCCACCAGGTACCAGCCGCCGCCCGCGATGACCGCCACTGCGGCGACCACGGCGATGACCACGCCGGCCTTCGACTTCTTCGGGGGCTGGGCGCCGTACGGCTGCGGCGGCATGCCCGGCTGCTGGTAGCCGTAGGGCGGGGGCTGCTGCGGGAGGCCCATCGGGGCCGTCGGGGGCTGCGGCGGGTACCCCGGGCCGGGCTGCGGCGGCTGCTGCGGGTAGCCGTAGCCGGGCTGGGGGGCGGGCTGGCCGTACGGGCCGGGGGCGGGGGCCGGGGGCGGCGGGGGCGGGGCGCCGTACGGCCCCGGCTGCTGCGGCGGCGGGCCTCCGTACGGTCCCGGCTGGTTGAAGCTCATACCCGCGTCCCCCTTCAGGATGTTTATGCGTTCCACACATCCTGGCCCACCGCCGAGGGGCACTGGTCCCCGGGCCCCCGGATTACCGGTTTCAGTACCGGACCGTTACGCCTCTAAACTGTGCCCGTGACCGAGAACACGCAGACACCCAGCACCCCCAACTCCGAACTGCCGACCCAGTACGCGCCGGCCGAGGTAGAGGGGAAGCTCTACGAGCGCTGGGTAGAGCGTGGGTACTTCACCGCCGACGCCGCGAGCGAGAAGCCCGCGTACACCATCGTCATCCCGCCGCCGAACGTCACGGGCTCCCTCCACCTGGGCCACGCCTTCCAGCACACGCTCATGGACGCCCTGACCCGCCGCAAGCGCATGCAGGGCCACGAGTCCCTGTGGCTGCCCGGCATGGACCACGCCGGCATCGCCACCCAGAACAAGGTCGAGCAGCAGCTCGCCGAGGAGGGCAAGTCCCGCCACGACCTGGGCCGTGAGGAGTTCGTCGAGCGTGTCTGGCAGTGGAAGGAGGAGTACGGCGGCAAGATCCTCGGCCAGATGCGCCGCCTCGGCGACGGCGTCGACTGGTCGCGCGAGCGGTTCACCATGGACGAGGGCCTGTCCAAGGCCGTCCAGACCATCTTCAAGAAGCTCTACAACGACGAGCTGATCTACCGCGCCGAGCGCATCATCAACTGGTGCCCGCGCTGCCTGACCGCCATCTCCGACATCGAGGTGGAGTACCAGGAGGACGCCGGCGAGCTCGTCTCCATCATGTACGGCGAGGGCGAGGACACCCTGGTCGTCGCCACCACCCGCGCCGAGACGATGCTCGGTGACACCGCCGTCGCCGTCCACCCGGACGACGAGCGGTACGCCCACCTCATCGGCAAGCAGATCAAGCTGCCGCTGACCGACCGCACCATCCCGGTCGTCGCCGACACGCACGTCGACCCGGAGTTCGGCACCGGCGCCGTCAAGGTGACCCCGGCGCACGACCCGAACGACTTCGCCATCGGCCAGCGCCACGGGCTGCCCTCCATGACGATCATGGACGAGCACGGCGTGATCACCGTCCACGGCCCCTTCCTCGGCCTGGACCGCTTCGAGGCCCGCTCCGCCGTCGTCGGCGCGCTCCGCTCCCAGGGCCGCATCGTCGCCGAGAAGCGCCCGTACATGCACTCCGTCGGCCACTGCTCGCGCTGCAAGACCACCGTCGAGCCGCGCCTGTCCATGCAGTGGTGGGTCAAGGTCGGCCCGCTGGCCAAGGCCGCCGGTGACGCCGTCCGCGACGGCCGCGTCGCCATCCACCCGGCCGACATGTCGAAGCGCTACTTCGACTGGGTCGACAACATGAACGACTGGTGCATCTCGCGCCAGCTGTGGTGGGGCCACCGGATCCCGATCTGGTACGGCCCGAACGGCGAGATCGTCTGCGTCGGCCCCGACGAGCAGCCGCCGGCGGGCGAGGGCTGGCACCAGGACACGGACGTCCTCGACACCTGGTTCTCCTCCGGCCTGTGGCCGTTCTCCACGCTCGGCTGGCCGGAGAAGACCCCGGACCTGGCGAAGTTCTACTCCACCGACGTCCTGCTCACCGGCCACGACATCATCTTCTTCTGGGTCGCCCGGATGATGATGTTCGGCCTGTACGCGATGGACGGCGAGGTCCCGTTCAAGACCATCGCCCTGACCGGCCTGGTCCGCGACGAGCGCGGCAAGAAGATGTCGAAGTCCTTCGGCAACGTCGTCGACCCGCTGGACTGGATGGACAAGTACGGCTCCGACGCCGTCCGCTTCACCCTGGCCAAGGGCGCCAACCCGGGCACCGACGTCCCGATCGGCGAGGACTGGGTCCAGGCCTCCCGCAACTTCGCCAACAAAATCTGGAACGCCACGCGCTTCGCTCTGATGAACGGCGCCACGGTCGAGGGCGAGCTGCCGCCGGCCGAGCAGCTGTCCGCCACCGACCGCTGGATCCTGTCCCGCCTGAACAAGACGGTCGCGCAGGTCGACGCCTACTACGAGGACTTCCAGTTCGCCAAGCTCAGCGAGGCGCTGTACCACTTTGCGTGGGACGAGGTCTTCGACTGGTACGTCGAGCTGTCGAAGACCACGTTCTTCGCGGGCGGCGAGGGCGCCAAGGCCTCCGGCCGGGTCCTCGGCGAGGTCCTGGACGTCCTGATGCGCCTGCTGCACCCGGTCGTCCCGTTCGTCACCGAGACCCTGTGGACCACCCTGACGGGCCGCGAGTCCATCGTGGTCGCCGAGTGGCCGAAGGACTCGGGCTTCCGCGACGAGGCCGCCGAGGCCGAGATCGAGAACCTCCAGCAGGTCGTCACCGAGGTCCGCCGGTTCCGCGCCGACCAGGGCCTTCAGCCGGGCCAGAAGGTCCCGGCCCGGCTCGACCTGGCCGGCACGCAGCTGGCCGCGCACGAGGCGGCCATCCGCCAGCTGCTGCGCCTCCAGCCGGAGGGCGAGGGCTTCAGCGCCACCGCCACCCTGCCGGTCGCCGGGGCCACCGTCGCGCTCGACCTGTCGGGCACCATCGACGTGGCCGCCGAGCGCAAGCGCCTCTCCAAGGACCTCGCGGCCGCGGAGAAGGAGAAGGCCCAGGCCGAGGCGAAGCTCGGGAACGAGGCCTTCCTGGCCAAGGCCCCCGACCAGGTGGTGGACAAGATCAAGGGCCGCCTGGCCAAGGCCGAGGCCGACATCGCGCGGATCCAGGCCCAGCTGGAGGCCCTGCCCGCCGCCTAGCAGCCTGCAAGGCCCGCGACGCGGCCGTACCGCCGTACCTGCGAAGGCCCCCGCACCGACCGCCGGTGCGGGGGTCTTTGCCTTCGCCGCACTCGCCACCCGACGTGCCGATCAGCACTTCGGGCCCCGCCGCGCCCCGGCCGGAGCCGAGGGCCGCGCAGCCGTCCGGGCCCCCGTCCGTAGACTGGCCTTGTGAGTGAGCAGCAGCCCGAGAGCCACGGCCCCGAAGACCGCGACGACACCCTCGACATGTTCGACCGGATCGTGGCGGAGGAGGCCGACCGCGACCCCGACCTGGCGGTGATCGAGGCCGGCAGCCGAACCCTGCGCGCCCAGGCCGGGCCGCCCCAGGGCGACCCGGTCCCCGCGCCGCCCCTCGACCCCGAGGTGGCGCAGGCGCTGCGCGAGGTGGAGCAGGAGCTGTCCACCCGCTGGGGCGAGACCAAGCTGGAGCCCTCCGTCAGCCGGATCGCCGCGCTGATGGACGTCCTGGGCGAGCCGCAGCGCGCGTACCCCTCGATCCACGTCACCGGCACCAACGGCAAGACGAGCACGGCCCGCATGATCGAGACCCTGCTGAACGCCTTTGAGCTGCGCACCGGCCGGTACACCAGCCCGCACGTGCAGTCGATCACCGAGCGCATCAGCCTGGACGGGGCGCCGATCTCCGCGGAGCGGTTCGTCGACACGTACCGCGACGTCAAGCCGTACGTGGAGATGGTCGACGCCTCCCAGGACTACCGGCTGTCCTTCTTCGAGGTCCTCACCGGCATGGCGTACGCGGCGTTCGCGGACGCGCCCGTGGACGTGGCCGTCGTCGAGGTCGGCATGGGCGGCAGCTGGGACGCGACCAATGTGATCGACGCCGCGGTCGCGGTGATCACCCCGATCAGCCTGGACCACACCGACCGGCTCGGCTCCACTCCCGCCGACATCGCCCAGGAGAAGGGCGGCGTCATCAAGCAGGACGCCACCGTGATCCTGGCGCAGCAGCCGGTGGACGCGGCGCAGGTGCTGCTGAAGAAGGCCGTCGAGGTGGACGCGACCGTGGCCCGCGAGGGCATGGAGTTCGGCGTCGTCTCCCGCGAGGTCGCAGTCGGCGGGCAGATGCTGACGCTGCGCGGCATGGGCGGCGAGTACGAGGGGATCTTCCTTCCGCTGTACGGCGCCCACATGGCGCACAACGCGGCGGTGGCGCTGGCCGCGGTCGAGGCCTTCTTCGGGGTCGGCGCGCAGCAGGCCCGGGAGCTGGACGCGGACACCGTGCGCCGGGCCTTCGCCTCGGTGACCTCGCCGGGCCGCATGGAGGTCGTCCGCCGCAGCCCCACGGTGATCCTGGACGCCGCCCACAACCCGGCGGGCGCGCAGGTCACGGCGGAGGCCGTGACCGAGGCGTTCGGCTTCAGCCGGCTGGTCGGCGTCGTGGGCGTGAGCGACGACAAGGACGTGCGCGGGGTCCTGGAGGCCTTCGAGCCGATCTTCGCGGAGGTCGTGGTCACGCAGAACACCAGCCACCGGGCCATGCCCGCGGACGATCTCGCGGCCATCGCGGTCGAGGTCTTCGGCGCGGAGCGGGTGCAGGTGGAGCCGCGCCTGGACGACGCCCTGGAGGCGGCGATCACCCTGGCGGAGGAAGAGGCCGAGTACGGAGGGGCCGGGGTCCTGGTGACCGGCTCCGTGATCACGGTGGGCGAGGCCCGCCTGCTGCTGAAGAGGGGCTGACGGATGCGCACCCTGTGTGCCTCGACGCTGATCGGCGAGTTCTTCGTCATCGCTTTCGCCGGACTGGTGGCCATGAAGAACCCGGACCTGACCCAGGCCACGGTCTGGACGGTGTGCGGGATCGCCATGCTGCTGTCGGTGCTGCTGTGCGGGATGCTCTCCCGGCCCGGCGCGGTGCAGATCGGCTGGGCTCTGCAGATCGGCCTGATCGCGAGCGGGTTCGCCGTGCCGATGATGTTCTTCCTCGGGGCGGTGTTCGCGGGCCTGTGGTGGTGCTCCATCCACTACGGCCGCAAGATCGACGCGGCCAAGGCGCGCTGGGCCGCCCAGAGCGAAGCCCAGGCCTGAGGCTGCGCCCTGCGGGTGCCGCGTGCCTCGGTGCCTGCGGCACCCGGGCCTTCCCCGCCTCTGCGGGGTGTTCCGCCGGAGGCCGTCCGTCGTGGTCTTGTGGGCGAGCGGACCGGGTGCTGCCGGTTGGCTCCCTCCCTGTAGCCTCGGAATACCGCACCCGTATGCCGCAAGGAGCCACAACATGTCCCAGCGCACGCTCGTCATCCTCAAGCCTGACGCGGTCAGGAGGGGGCTGGTCGGCGAGATCATCGGCCGCATCGAGCGCAAGGCCGGCTGGACCATCCCCGCGATGGAGCTGCGTACCCTCGACCAGGAGACCCTGGAGACGCACTACGGCGAGCACAAGGGCAAGGTCTTCTACGAGCCGCTGATGGGCTTCATGGCGAGCGGCCCGGTCGTCGTCCTCGTGGTCGAGGGCGAGCGCGTGATCGAGGGCGTGCGCCAGCTGGCCGGCCCGACCGACCCGATCGCCGCCGCGCCCGGCTCCATCCGGGGCGACTTCGGCACCGTCACCCGTGAGAACCTCATCCACGCCTCGGACTCCGAGGAGTCCGCGGAGCGCGAGCTGAAGCTGTTCTTCCCCTCCCTCTAACGGGTCCCTCCGACGGGCGCCGCACTGACGCGACATCAGCCGAATAGCGCTCACGACCTGGGGCGACCGAAGTAATTTCGGTCGCCCTTCGGTATGGCCGGGCCCTTGCGGGAACGCATGTGCAGGACACGACGTCACCACCAAGGGGGCGGGTATCCGTTCCGGCGGGATCGCCGGAGTCCCGTCGCGCGATGTCCGTACCCTCGGCACTACGATGGGGCCTCCACCCACACACCCACCTCGCCGACCTGACAGCAGCCGCTATCAACTGGAAGGCCAGACGCTCCTCATGGGGAACAAGGGGAACAACATGTCGTTCATCGGCCGTGACATGGCGATCGACCTCGGGACCGCCAACACGCTGGTGTACGTGAGGGGCCGGGGGATCGTCCTGAACGAGCCGTCCGTGGTCGCCATCAACACGAACACCGGTGGCATTCTGGCGGTCGGCTCAGAGGCGAAGAAGATGATCGGGCGCACGCCCGGCAACATCGTCGCCGTCAGGCCCCTCAAGGACGGCGTCATCGCCGACTTCGAGATCACCGAGCGCATGCTCCGGTACTTCATCCTCAAGATCCACAAGCGCCGCTACCTGGCCCGCCCGCGCGTCGTGGTCTGCGTCCCCTCCGGTATCACCGGAGTGGAGCGCCGCGCCGTCATCGAGGCGTCCACGCAGGCCGGCGCCCGTCAAGTGCACATCATCGAGGAGCCCATGGCGGCGGCCATCGGCTCGGGCCTCCCCGTGCACGAGGCCACCGGCAACATGGTCGTGGACATCGGCGGCGGCACCACCGAGGTCGCGGTCATCTCCCTCGGCGGAATCGTCACGGCGCAGTCCATCCGGGTGGCCGGCGACGAGCTCGACAACGCGATCATCCAGCACATCAAGAAGGAGTACAGCCTCCTCCTCGGTGAGCGGACCGCCGAGCAGATCAAGATCACCATCGGGTCGGCGTACGACCTCGACCAGGACGAGCACACCGAGATCCGCGGCCGCGACCTGGTCTCCGGACTGCCCAAGACGGTGGTCATCTCCGCCGCCGAGGTCCGCAAGGCCATCGAGGAGCCGGTCAACGCCATCGTGGACGCGGTGAAGACCACCCTCGACAAGTGCCCGCCGGAGCTCTCCGGCGACATCATGGACCGCGGCATCGTCCTCACCGGCGGCGGCGCCCTGCTGCGCGGCCTCGACGAGCGGCTGCGCCGCGAGACCGGCATGCCGATCCACATCGCCGAGGACCCGCTGGACTCCGTCGCCCTGGGCTCCGGCAAGTGCGTGGAGGAGTTCGAGGCGCTCCAGCAGGTCCTGGACGCCCAGCCCCGGCGCTGACCGGCTCCCCCGGCCGCCCGGGGGACGAACGGAGAACAAGGATCCGCCGTACGGGTGCTGCCGCGCCCGTGCGGCGGATCGTTGATATACAGGCAACAGTCCGGTGCAAGCCCCGGCTCCACCGGAGCGGTTCTGCCGCTCGGCTATCTACAAAGGAAGGCACGGCCGCCGCACGTGAGGGACACACGAGAAAGCCGGCTGCTCCTGGTGCTCCTGATCGCCATCGCGTTCGCACTGATCACGGTGGACATCAGGGCAGGAGAGGAGTCCCCGGTCGACGGCGCCCGCCAGGCCGCCGCGGCGGTCTTCGGACCGGTCGAGAAGGGCGTCGCGACGGCCGTCGATCCGGTCGCCAACGCCATAGGAGCGGTACGCGACTCCGGCGAGCGGCACAGCCGTATCGCCGTGCTGGAGCGCGAGAACGCCGCCCTGAAGGCCAAGCTCGGCAGCGAGGACCGGACACACAGCCGGATCCGCGAGCTCGACGAGATGCTCAAGCGGGCCGGCGCCGGACAGTACGGCATCAAGGGCGCCGAGGTCATCGCCATAGGAGCGGCCCAGGGCTTCTCCTGGACCGTCACCATCGACGCCGGCAGCAAGGACGGCATCGAACGCGACATGACCGTCATCAACGGCGACGGCCTCGTCGGCCGGGTCGCCACCGTCGGCCCCGACACCGCCACCGTCGTGCTCGCCAACGACCCCGACTTCACCGTCGGCACCCGCCTGGAGAAGACCGGCGAGCTCGGCTTCGCCACCGGGCAGGGCGACCGCGCCCTGTCCGTCCAGATGCTCAACGGCAAGGCCAAGATCAGCCCCGGCGACCGGCTCCTCACCTTCGGCTCCCGCGGCAACAAGCCCTTCGTGCCCGGCGTCCCCCTCGGCGAGGTGGTCAAGGTCGACCCCTCGCGCGGCGACCTGACCCGCACCGTCTGGGTCCGCCCGTTCGTCGGGTTCTCCCGCCTGGACATCGTCGGCGTCGTCGTCATGCCCCCGCGCGAGGACCCGCGCGACGCCGTCCTGCCGCCCAAGCCCCAGGCCGTGCCCACGCCGACGGTCACCGTCACGGTGACTCCGTCCCCGTCCGCGTCCGCCGGTCCGGCCGACGAGTAGGAGCAGACCGCCATGCGCTTCAACCGGATCCTGCTCGCCTCCACGCTCATCCTGGTCGCCCTCGTCGTCCAGGTCAGCGTCCTCGGCCGGCTGCAACTGCCCGGCGCCGTACCGGACCTGGTCCTGCTGACCGTCGTCGCCCTCGCCCTCGTCTACGGGCACGTCGGCGGCGCCCTCACCGGCTTCGCCGCGGGCCTCCTCGCCGACCTGGCCCCGCCCGCCGACCACGCCGCCGGGCGGTACGCGCTCGTCCTGTGCGTCATCGGGTACGCCGCCGGCCTCGTCCGCCCCGACTCCGGGCGGTTCCGCTCGGCCTGGGGCCCGCTGCTCACCGTCGTCGCCGCAGCGATCGGCTCCACCCTGCTGTACGCCGGCGTGGGCGCCCTCGTCGGGGACACCGCCGCCCGCCACGTGGGCCTGACGGGGCTGCTGTTCACCGCCACCCTCTACGACCTGCTGCTCGCGCCGTTCGCGGTGCCGTTCGTCATGGCCCTCGCCCGGCGCGCCGAGAACGACCCGATGGCCGTCGAGGCGGGCGGCGGCCAGGCCGCCGCCACCGACGTCTCCTCCGGCTGGCTCGCCGGCGGCACCGGCCTGCGCATCGGCAGCCAGCGCGGCGGGTTGCGCCTGATGACGGCCCGCGGCCGGGCCAACCGCGCCGGACGGATAAAGGGGGTGAAGGGCGTCAAGAGCGTGAAGAGCGTCAAGAAGCTGTGAAGGGGCAGGACCCGTGACCAACACCCCCGAGACCGGCCGCATTCCCCGGGTGCAGATCCGGCTCGTCATCCTCCAGGTCCTCGTCTTCTCCATGCTCTGCACGCTCGGCGGACGCCTGTGGTACCTCCAGATCCGCAACGGCGGCGAGTACTACGACGAGGCGAAGAACAACCACGTCCAGCGGGTCGTCCAGCCCGCCGTCCGCGGCTCCATCCTCGACGCCCGCGGCGTCGCCCTCGCCGACAACGAGACCCGGCTCGTGGTGTCCGCCAGCCGCACGGCGCTGATGAAGATGAAGGACAAGGGCAAGGGCGTCCTGACCCGGCTCTCCGCCGTCCTGGACATGTCCCCCAAGGAGGTCATGGAGAAGGTCCGCATCTGCGACTCCCAGACCCCCAAGCCCTGTTGGAACGGCTCCCCCTACCAGCCCATCCCGGTCACCTCCGAGGCCACCACCCAGCAGGCCCTCCAGATCCGCGAGCGCCCCGAGGAGTTCCCCGGCATCACCGCCGAGCCGACCGCCGTACGCCGCTACCCGGCGCCCGGCGGGTCCCGCACCGCCCAGGTGCTCGGCTACCTCTCGCCGGTCACCGACGAGGAGATCCAGAAGGCGAAGGACACCGACTCGCCCCACCTGCGCTCCGACCAGGTCGGCCGCTCCGGGATCGAGCGCACGTACGACAAGCAGCTCCGCGGCAAGGCGACGGTCACCTCCTACGAGGTCGACAACCTCGGCCGGGTCATGGGCCAGACCAAGTCCGACCCCGGCGTCCCCGGGTCCACCCTCGTCACCAGCATCGACGCCCGGGTCCAGGCGGTCGCCGAGTACGAGCTCCGGCAGGCGATGAAGACCGTCCGCAAGGAGACCGACAGGATCACCGGCCGCAAGTACGAGGCCGACTCGGGCGCCGTCGTCGTCATGGAGGCCAGGACCGGCCGCGTCGTCGCGATGGCCTCCCAGCCCGACTACGACCCCAACGCCTGGGTCGGCGGCATCTCCGGCAAGGACTACGCCGCGCTCACCAGCAAGAACTCCAACTACCCGCTGCTCAACCGGGCCATCCAGGGCCAGGCCCCGGCCGGCTCCATCTTCAAGGTGGTCTCGGCCAGCGCGGCCGTCCGGGCCGGCTACCCCTTCGACAGCCGCTACAACTGCAGCAGCTCCTACAGCCTCGGCGGCCGGAGCTTCGCGAACTTCGAGTCCAAGGGGCACGGCCCGATCACCCTCGGCGAGGCCCTCAAGTTCTCCTGCAACACCGTCTTCTACGCCCTCGGCCACAAGGAGTGGCAGCGCGACGGCGGCCTCAAGCCCAAGAAGGACGCCCACGACTGGTTCTACCGGACCGCCCGCCAGTTCGGACTCGGCTCCGAGACCGGCGTCGACCTGCCGAACGAGGTCACCGGCCGCATCCCCGACCGCCAGTGGAAGAAGAACTTCTGGAAGGCCAACAAGGACGCCTGGTGCAAGCAGGGCAAGAAGGGCGGCACCTACGTCGAGCAGATCGCCTACGAGAGCTGCCTCGAAGGCAACCAGCTGAAGGCCTTCGACAGCATCAACTTCGCCATCGGCCAGGGCGACGTCCTCGTCACCCCCATCCAGATGGCCACCGCCTACGCCGCCATCAGCAACGGCGGCACCCTCTTCGACCCCACCATCGGCAAGGCCGTGATCAGCCCCGACGGCAAGCGGGTCGACATCATCAAGCCCGCCCCGCACGGCAGGCTGCCGGTCGACGCCGAGACCATCGGCGACCTCGACAAGGGCCTGCGCATGGTCGTCGAGCCCGGCGGCACCGCCGCCTGGCGGTTCATCGGCTGGCCGCAGGACAAGATCCCGATGCGTGCCAAGACCGGCACCGCCCAGGTCTACGGCAAGCAGACCACCTCCTGGCTGGCGACCTACACCGACGACTTCGTGATCGTGATGACGATCTCCCAGGCCGGGACCGGATCCGGTGCCTCCGGACCCGCCGTGCGCAACATCTACAACGCCATGTACGGATTCGACATGGCCGGCAACCACGATCCCGCCAGGGCCCTGCTGCCCAGGCCGGAGTCCGAACTGCCCACCGTCCAGCCCGACGGCTCCATCGCAGCACCCGAGATCAAGCCGTACGTGCCCCCGTCCCCGGAGGAACTGGCGCCGCCCGCGCTCGCCGGTCCCCCCGCCCAGCCCCCGTCGTGGCACGACTGAGCCGAAGAGCGACCATGCAGACCGCCAACAAGTTCTCCGTATCCCGCTACGCGCCCGAGCGCGGCGCGATGGCCAAGCTGACCTCGCGCGACTCCGTGCTGCGCCGGCTCGACTGGCCGATACTCCTCTCCGCGCTCGCCCTGTCCCTCCTGGGCAGCCTGCTGGTGTGGTCCGCGACCCGGAACCGCACCCAGCTGAACCAGGGCGACCCGTACTACTTCCTGGTCCGGCACGCCATGAACACCGGCATCGGCCTGGTGCTGATGATCGGCACGATCTGGCTCGGCCACCGGACCCTGCGCGGCGCCGTGCCGGTCCTGTACGGGATCTCGCTCGTGCTGATCATCGCCGTGCTCACCCCGCTCGGCGCCACCATCAACGGCGCCCACGCGTGGATCGTGCTCGGCGGCGGCTTCTCGCTCCAGCCCTCCGAGTTCGTGAAGATCACGATCATCCTGGTCATGGCGATGCTGCTGGCCGCGCGGGTGGACGCGGGCGACCTCGCCCATCCCGACCACCGCACCGTGGTGAAGGCGCTGTGCCTGGCCGCCGCCCCGATGGGCATCATCATGCTGATGCCCGACCTGGGCTCGGTCATGGTCATGGTCGTCATCGTGCTCGGCGTGCTGCTCGCCTCCGGCGCCTCCAACCGCTGGGTGCTCGGCCTGCTCGGCTCGGGCGTGGCCGGCGCCGTCCTGGTCTGGCAGCTCGGCATCCTCGACGAGTACCAGATCAACCGCTTCGCCGCCTTCGCCAACCCCGACCTCGACCCCGCCGGCGTCGGCTACAACACCAACCAGGCGCGCATCGCCATCGGCTCCGGCGGCCTGACCGGGGCCGGGCTGTTCAAGGGATCGCAGACCACCGGCCAGTTCGTGCCCGAGCAGCAGACCGACTTCGTGTTCACGGTGGCGGGGGAGGAGCTGGGCTTCGTCGGGGGCGGGCTGCTCCTCGTCCTGCTCGGCGTGATCCTGTGGCGGGCCTGCGTGATCGCCCGGGAGACCACCGAGCTGTACGGGACGATCGTCTGCTCCGGGATCATCGCCTGGTTCGCCTTCCAGTCCTTCGAGAACATCGGGATGAACCTCGGCATCATGCCGGTGGCGGGCCTGCCGCTGCCCTTCGTCTCCTACGGAGGCTCGTCGATGTTCGCGGTCTGGGTGGCCATCGGGCTGCTCCAGTCCATCAAGGTGCAGCGGCCGATGTCGGCCTAGCGGGGAGCGGTCTTCGGCCTTTTCACAGCCGGTCGGCCGTTCCGGGGCCGTTCACCCTCCCGTCGTGATTCGTTCAGGATTAAGTTCGATGCATGGCGGATACGAAGCGGGAGATCGAGCGCAAGTTCGAGTTCGAGACGAGCAAGGCGGCCCGGCGCGGGGTCCCCGATCTGACCGGCACGGCCGGCATCGCCGAGGTCGCCGACCGCGGCACGGTCGACCTCGACGCCGTCTACTACGACACCCCCGACCAGCGGCTCGCCGCCGACGGGCTCACCCTGAGGCGCCGGACCGGCGGCTCCGACGCCGGCTGGCACCTCAAACTGCCCGTCTCCCCCGGCGTCCGCGACGAGGTCGCCGCCCCGCTCAGCGACACCGTCCCCCGCTCGCTGGCCGCCCTCGTCCGCTCCCGCGTCCGCGACGGCGGCCTGCGGCCGCAGGTCCGGCTGCTGTCCTCGCGACAGGTCAGCCACCTCCTCGACGCCGACGGAGCCCTGCTCGCCGAGCTCTCCACCGACAGCGTCCGCGCCGAGGCCGAGCCCGCCGGGACGGGCGACGCGGTGGAAGCGGTCGAGGCCGCCGGGGCCGTCGCCACCTGGACCGAGGTCGAGGTGGAACTCGCCGACGGCGTCGACCCCGCCCTCCTCGACGCCGTCGAGAAGAAGTTCCGCAAGGCCGGGATCCGCGTCAGCGACGCCCCCTCCAAGCTCGCCCGGGCCCTCGCCGAGACCGGCAACGAACCGGCCCCCCGCCCCGAGTCCGGCCCCGCCGAGGGCACCGCGGGCGCCTACGTCCTCGCGTACCTGCGCGAACAGCGCGACGCTCTCGTCGCCCAGGACCCCGCCGTACGCCGCAACCTGCCCGACTCCGTCCACCAGATGCGGGTCGCCTCCCGCCGCATCCGCAGCGCCCTCAAGACCTACCGCAAGGTCCTCGACCGCGAGGCCACCGACCCCCTCGGCGAGGAACTGCGCCGCCTCGGCCAGGAACTCGGCGTCGACCGCGACCAGGAAGTCCTGCACGAGCGGTTCCAGGACGGCCTCGAAGACCTCCCGCGCACCCTGCGCCACGGCCCCGTCCGCGGCCGCCTGCGCACCTGGAACAACGGCCGCCGCGCCGCCTCCCGCCGCCTCGCCCTCGACTTCCTCGACTCCCCGGCCCACCTGGCCCTGCTCGACGCCCTCGACGCGCTGCTCGCCGAGCCCCCGCTGCTGCCGGGCGCCGCCAAGCCCGCCGGGAAGGCCCTGCCCAAGGCGGTGCTCCGCGACTACGAGCGGCTCGCCGGCCGGATCGAGCACGCCCTCTCCCTCGAGCCCGGCGAACCGCGCGACCATGCCCTGCACGACGCCCGCAAGGCCGCCAAGCGCGCCCGCTACGCGGCCGAGGCCGCCGTCCCCGCGCTCGGCAAGCCGGCGGAGCGGCTGGCCAAGGCCATGAAGTCGGTCCAGACCCTGCTCGGCGACCACCAGGACAGCGTCGTCGCCCGCGAGGCGCTGCGCGGCCTCGCCGAGCAGGCGGCCGCGGCGGGGGAGTCCGCCTTCAGCTGGGGCGTGCTCTACGCCCGCGAGGAGGCCCTGGCCGCTTCACGCGAACGGGAGCTTCCGGAAATCTGGGACAAGGCCTCCGACCCCGCCCTGCGGAAGGCCCTCGCCCCGTAGGCCAAGATCACGACGTCCGGCATCGAGGCCGCCTCGGGTTACGCTTGAGAGCCGCCCCTGCCCGCTTCACGAAAGTCGCGTGATGTCCGAGTCGGTCTTCCCACAGCTCGAAGCTCTGCTCCCGCATGTGCAGAAGCCCATCCAGTACGTCGGCGGTGAGCTGAACTCCACCGTCAAGCCGTGGGACTCCTGTGACGTCCGCTGGGCGCTCATGTACCCGGACGCGTACGAGGTCGGGCTGCCCAACCAGGGCGTCATGATCCTCTACGAGGTGCTGAACGAGCGCGAGGGCGTCCTGGCCGAGCGCACCTACAGCGTGTGGCCCGACCTCGAAGAACTCATGCGCGAGCACAAGGTGCCGCAGTTCACCGTCGACAGCCACCGCCCGGTCAGCGCCTTCGACGTGTTCGGCCTGTCCTTCTCCACGGAGCTGGGCTACACCAACATGCTCACGGCGCTGGACCTCGCGGGCATCCCCCTCGAGGCCCGCAACCGCACCGCCGACCACCCGATCGTCCTCGCCGGCGGCCACGCGGCCTTCAACCCCGAGCCGATCGCCGAGTTCATCGACTGCGCGGTCATCGGCGACGGCGAGCAGGCCGTCCTCGACATCACCGAGATCATCCGCGCCTGGAAGGCCGAGGGCCGCCCCGGCGGCCGCGAGGAGCTGCTGCTGCGCCTCGCCAAGACCGGCGGCGTCTACGTGCCGGGCTTCTACGACGTGGAGTACCTGCCGGACGGCCGCATCGGGCGGGTCGTGCCGAACCGGTCGGGCGTGCCGTGGCGGGTCTCCAAGCACACCGTCATGGACCTCGACGAGTGGCCGTACCCCAAGCAGCCGCTCGTCCCGCTCGCCGAGACGGTCCACGAGCGCATGTCCGTCGAGATTTTCCGCGGCTGCACCCGCGGCTGCCGTTTCTGCCAGGCCGGCATGATCACGCGCCCCGTGCGGGAGCGAAGCATCACCGGTATCGGCGAGATGGTCGACCGCGGCCTGAAGGCGACCGGCTTCGAGGAGGTCGGCCTGCTGTCGCTGTCCTCCGCGGACCACACCGAGATCGCCGACATCGCCAAGGGCCTCGCGGACCGCTACACGGACGACAAGGTGGGCCTGTCCCTCCCGTCGACCCGCGTCGACGCGTTCAACGTGGACCTGGCCAACGAGCTCACCCGCAACGGGCGCCGCTCCGGCCTGACCTTCGCCCCCGAGGGCGGCTCCGAGCGCATGCGCAAGGTCATCAACAAGATGGTCTCGGAAGAGGACCTGATCCGCACCGTCGCCACCGCCTACGGCAACGGCTGGCGCCAGGTGAAGCTGTACTTCATGTGCGGCCTGCCGACCGAGACCGACGAGGACGTGCTCCAGATCGGCGACATGGCCGTCAACGTCATCGCCAAGGGCCGCGAGGTCTCCGGCCAGAACGACATCCGCTGCACGGTGTCGATCGGCGGCTTCGTGCCCAAGCCGCACACCCCGTTCCAGTGGGCGCCGCAGCTGTCGGCCGAGGAGACCGACGCCCGCCTGGCCAAGCTCCGCGACAAGATCCGCGGCGACAAGAAGTACGGCCGCTCCATCGGCTTCCGCTACCACGACGGCAAGCCGGGCATCGTCGAGGGCCTCCTCTCCCGCGGCGACCGCCGCATCGGCGACGTGATCCGCGCGGTGTACAGGGACGGCGGCCGCTTCGACGGCTGGCGCGAGCACTTCAGCTACGACCGCTGGATGAGCTGCGCCGACAAGGCCCTCGCCCCGTACGGCGTGGACGTCGACTGGTACACGACGCGCGAGCGCACCTACGAGGAGGTCCTGCCCTGGGACCACCTCGACTCCGGCCTGGACAAGGACTGGCTCTGGGAGGACTGGCAGGACGCCCTCGACGAGACCGAGGTCGACGACTGCCGCTGGACCCCGTGCTTCGACTGCGGCGTGTGTCCCCAATTTGATACATGGCCACAACTGAGCGACAGCGGTAAGAAGCTGCTCCCGCTTACGGTCAAGAAGGGCTCGTGACCAGCGGCGATGCCGTTCGGAGGATGGCTGAGACGCTCGTCGGCATGACCGAGGCGGAGCGTGCCGAGATCCTCCGAGGGTTAGGGACGAAGGACCGTGAGCAGGCTCCTCGCCCGTCGCGGCGTACGCCGCTCCCGGCTCCTCGCCGAGACCCGGGCATCGTCTCTGCGGTCGAGTGGGTGTAGCCAGTGACAGGCGGTCGGGCAACAGTCCGGCCGCCTCTCGCTTGCCCTCGTGGGACCGCCCAGAGGCCGCTTGAGCGGCCCATACTCCAACGCTGCGCCTTCATCCACCTTCGGGCCAGGATCGCCCGGCAGAGCCCCGTGCAGGGCGCGCGCAATGTGCCCCGGACGGCGGGCTGCGCCCCTCCAGTCGCATCCGGTTTATGCAAGAACACGCATAGTCGCGTTCACGCATAGACGCAGTGCGCCACCCCCTCTACCGTCGTTCGACAGGCGGCCCAAACAGGGCCAGAGCGAGGGGGTTTGGCATGTCTGAACGTGCGGCGCTTACCCGGCTCACGGGCAGTGGCAACGGCGAGTGCGGAGAGAAGGACTGCCCCAACGTCTACCGTGACGAGGCGGACGGCGGAATCGTCGTCCAGGGCGACCAGTGCGCCGCGTTCCAGCCTCCGGCCGGTGAGGCGCTGGTGAAGATTCCCGAGCACGTTCTGAGGGAGGCTGTTCGTGCACTTGGATGGTGAAGCGTGGAATGACTGCTTCGATTCCATGGAGCGTGAGGCGTGGCGACTGGAGACGCTGCCCGTTTACACCATGCCCCAGGAAGCGGAGAAGCTGAAGCGTTTTCTCGCCGGGGAAAAGTCGCCAGACGATTACACCTCGGGCTGGATGGACGAGGTTCGGCAGTGGTCCTCGGAAGGAAAGAGCGTCGGCAGGGTGCACGTCGTGACCCGCCCGCTCTCGAACTACCTTCGGTTCGAGTTCGAGTATTACTACCGGCATCACGTGAAGGTGGGTGAGGATATCCGTATCCTCGACCTCACCGACCGGGAGAACCCGGGACTTCCGGATCAGGATTTCTGGATGTTCGATGAGTCCAAGGTGGTCCTGATGAACTACCGGGCGGACGGGACGCAGATAAACCGGGAACTGTACGAGGGTGATCCAGAGCCGTACCGGCAGTGGAAGCAGATTGCCGTTGCCGAGTCGGTTCCATTCCTGGAGTACGTGCGCGGGTGACGTTCGACCCTGAGCAGTTGGGGCAGCCAAAACAGGAACTGGCGGCCCTGCTGAAAGAACTACGCAAGCGAGCCGGCCTCACTGGGGACCGGCTCGCTCGGCGTTGCAACATGTCCCAATCGAAGATCAGCCGGATCGAGAATGGGAAAGTCCTGCCAAGCCTGCTCGACCTGGAGAGAATCCTCCGGGCCGTTGTTGCTCCGCCCGAGGTCATCGAGGAGGTCATTGCCCTCGCAAGGCTGGCCAACACCGAATGGCAAGACCTTCGCTCGCTGCGGCGTAGGGGCCTGGAGAAGAAGCAGACTGAACTTGCGGCCCTTGAATCATCGTCTACGGAGTTCCGCTTTTTCCTGCTCTCGATGATTACAGGACTGCTGTCCACCCCTGAGTACATCCGAGCCAGCCTTGCCCATTCCCCGGCCGATGTCACTAAGACGATCGCGAGGAAGCTGGAGCGGCAGGAGGTTCTTTATGACACGAAGAAGCGGTTTACCTTCATCCTGACTGAGCAGGCTGTGAGGTGGCCGCTCCTGCCCCCGGCTGCGATGGCGATGCAGATTGACCGGTTGGCCTCACTGACTCACCTTACGAACGTGAAGCTCGGCGTCATCCCAATCGCGGGATACAAGCCCATGGCTCCGATGGATACCTTCACCGTCTATGACAACACGCTGGCCACTGTGGAGAACACGACCGGTGTCGTGATTCTCAGAGATCCAAGAGACATCGAAATGCACTTGGAACTGTTCTCCACGCTGGAGGGTTATGCGTCGTTCGGTAACGAAGCGCGAGCCTTGTTGACGGAATGGTCTGCCGCTTGCCGTTCATGATCTTTAGTCCATGACGGGAAAGAACTACACAGCCGCCGCTTTCCGGGTCAATGATTTCCCCCATGACGGCGACCGAGCGAGACGGAACGAAAAACCGCGACGGCGGGCGCATGACTCTGCGGGTGTCGTACGACGGCGGTAGGACGTACGGCCCGGTGCGCACAGTGAAGGTGAACCCGCGCAACGCGGTGATCTTGGGTTCGCCGACCAAGTACCCGCCGTGTGGGTGTCCTCGATGCACGGGGCGTCTGTCGCCCGGGGCGGCGTGATGTCCGGCTTAGGGCGGTGGGTGCTGCGCCGCTTCGGCCAGTACGCGGGGCCGCTCTACCTGGCGATGATCCTCGGCGGCCTGGTCCTGCTCCTCGCCGGAACTCTTGCGATCCGGTGACCGCCGCGCTCGTTGCTGTCCCCTTTGCTTCCTGCCGGATTCCCGGTGGGAGTTCCCGAGAAGAGAGGTAGTCCGATGGTGGAAGAGAACACCACTTCGGTGACCCCCGAGGGGGGTGGCCTGCTCGTCGCGAAGCGGAAGATCGTGGCCGCGCGCACCCGCGCCGAGCAGGAGTCGGACGTCAGCAGTGGCCGTTCCGACGGCAACGACTGACGGGAGCGCCCACGTTGCTTGATGCAGCCTCGTGGGCGGGGCGTCTGGGCGGGGACACGTTCCTCGCCCAGACGTACCACCGCTCCTACGCGCACTTCCCCGGAGTCGCCGACACGGCGGGCTTGTTCTCCTGGGACGACCTGAACCGGATCATTGCCACTCAGCGGCTGGAGCCGCCCCGGCTGCGCCTGTCGGTCGACGGCGAGATGGTCCCGTTGCACCGCTACGCGATCCCGACCACGAACCGCCGCGCGGTCACCTGGTCCCGCATCCAGCCGTCCGACTTCCATGCCCAGCTCAGGGACGGGGCGTCGCTGGTCCTCGATGCGGCGGAGAAGATCCACCCCGCTGTGGGGGCGGCTGCGGAGGGGCTGGAGCGCTTCCTCGGGACTTCCGTGCAGGCGAACGTGTATGCCTCGTGGACCGAGCGGGAGGGCTTCGGCCGGCACTGGGACGACCACGATGTGGTGGTGGTCCAACTGCACGGCTCGAAGCGGTGGCGCCTGTGGGGGATGACCCGTGAGGCGCCCACCTTCCGGGACGTGGAGTCGCCGGAGGAACCGGAGGGTGACCCGGTGGCGGACCTCGTTCTGTCCCCGGGTGACGTGCTCTACCTGCCGCGCGGCTGGTGGCACGCGGTCACCGCCGATCAGGGGACAGAATCCCTTCACCTCACCTTCGGGATGGTCCCGCACACGGGCGCTGACCTGATGCTGTGGGTCGTCGATCAGCTCCGGGCGTCCCTCGCGCTCCGCAGGGACATCCCGCGCTTCGGCTCACTGACGGAACAGTCGGACTTCATCGACGCCGTACGCCGTGAGGTGGCCGACATGATGGCGGACCCCCGCCTCGTGGAGCGGTGGGCGGAGTCGATCGACACGACGGACCTGGGCCACGCGATTCCGTCCCTGCCCTACGTGGACGGGCTCCCCGCACGGGGAGAGATCACGGTCAAGCTCACCGCTCCGAGGGGGCGCCTGACGGCGAACCGCGAACAGGGCACGGTCACCTTCTCGGCGGCCGGTACCGCGTGGGACTTCGCCGAGTCCGCCGCGCCCGCGCTGGGCACGCTGCTGACCAACCAGCCGACCACGCTGGGGGAGATGGCTGACTCCGCCGGGCTTGAGGTCAAGGAGGTGGCCGAACTGGTCTCCGTCCTTATCGACGGCCACGCCGTCGCAGTCGTGGGGACGGCGCTGTGACCGCCGCGCTCTGCCTGGGGACATACCGCGTGCGTGCCGTCAGTCAGGCGGCACGCACCGCCCTGGCCGCCGGTAGCCCCTGGGTGGACACGGCACCCAACTACGCCCGTGGTCTGGCGCATGAGGAGCTGCGCCCGGTTCTCGGGGAGTACCCGACCGTGCGGGTAGCCACGAAGACGGGGTTCTTCACGGAGGAGCAAGGCCGTACCGCCCTGGCTGAGGGAGTGCTCACCCGGGAAGAGGCGGCCGGTAGGCACAGCCTTGAACGGGGCTTCATCCGCTGGCAGACGGAGCGTTCCTTGGCCGCGCTCGGGCGCGTGGACCTGGTGTTCGTGCACAACCCCGAGCACCACGGGCACGGCCTTGACCGTGCCGCTCTGCACGGGCGTGTACGGGAAGCCTTCACGACGCTGGAGGAGTTCGCCCATGCGGGCAGGATCGGCGGGTACGGCGTCGCCACATGGTCGGGCCTGACCTCCGGAGCGTTCAGCGTGCCCGAGTTGCTCACGCTGGCCCGGCAGGCGGCGGGTTCCGCCGAGCACCACTTCACGGGCTTGCAAATGCCCGTCAGCCTGATCATGGATGCCCCGATCACACAGGCCCTGAACGGCGGCGGACCGCTGGTACAGGCAAAGGACGAGGGGCTGATCACGTTCGGCTCCGCGCCCCTGCACGGGGGCGAACTCCTTGGCGCCATGACACCCGAACTGGTGAACCTCATCCGCCCCGGCCTGTCGGCCGCAGCCGCTGCCCTGCTGGCCGCTGGCTCGTGCCCCGGCCTCGATGTCGTCCTCACCTCCGCGAGCACCCGCGAGCACTGGGACGATGTGGCCAAGGCTCTGGCTGCGCCGCTGACGGCCCAGGAACTCAGGAGGGTGACGGATGAACTCGCCGGTGAATGAGGAGGTGCAGGCCCTGATGGAGGCCGCCCACGACCGGGCGGCCAAGGCACTGGGCCTCACCTGCACGGGGCCGCTGGCGTGGGGCTTCCTCGGTGTCACTCTCGGACGCCGAGCGGGGGACCGGTGGCTACGGGTCAGCCGGACAGCGAAGAGGAACGCGGGCAGGAAGGCGGGGGAAGGCATCGTCGGCGCCTCGGAGCTGGTGCCTGACGGCGTGCCCCGCCCCCACCTGTACGCAGTGCATGACTGGACTGACGGCGAGTGGGCCTTCGAGTCGGAAGTCCTGGACTACCTCACGCAACCCATCGTGTCCCCGGACCGGGCCGACATCGACCACGACCCGGGGTTGCCTGACGAGTGGTGGGCGGACCTTCGCCAAGCCCTGGCCCTGCTCGCTGAAGCCGAGGGAGTGAAGGCAACCGTGCGGGACGGGTGGATCGAACGAGCCTTCCCCCAGTTCCTCGGCATCCCTGCCCCCGCCAAGGTGGAGCGGGTGACCGGTCACGGTGACCTGCACTGGGGCAACCTCACCGCCGCGCCCCTGTGCCTGCTGGACTGGGAGCGGTGGGGACGGGTGCCCTTTGGCTATGACGCGGGACTCCTCCACGCCAACAGCCTGCTTGTTCCCGACGTAGCCGCCCGCATCCGCAAGGAGTTCGCGCCGATCCTCGACACCCCCGCCGGCCGAATCGGGGAACTCGCAGCCCTGGCCGAGATGCTGCAAGCGGTAGCCCGTGGCTGGTACCCCGACCTTGCGCCCCACCTTGTCGCCCGCGCGGAGGCGCTCACCGGAGTGTGCCCGCCCGTCCCGGTGCACTCAGAGGTGAACGCCTGACTGCGCCCCTGTACGCCTGTCTCAGGCGCTCTCACTGAGGTGCCGGTACAAGGTGGCGCGGTGCATCCCCAGCGCCTTGGCGATGGCCGTGACGCTCTCCCCCTTGTCGCGCCGGGCGCGGGCTATGGCCAGCTTGTCGTCATCGACCACGGTCGGGCGTCCACCGTGACGGCCCTGACGGGCTGCGGACTCCAGTCCTTCCATGGTCTTCTCTCGGATGCCTTCCCGCTCCACTTCGGCGGCCACGGCCAGGACGGCGAACACGATGGCTCCCGCCCCGTTCGGGTCGTACACGCCCGTGAGCGGGCCGGAGAGGAGTTCCAGTTGGATGCCGTCTGCTTGCAGGGTGGAAGACAAGGTCATGAGCTCTGCCGCGTTCCGGGCGAGACGCTTCATCTCGCACACGGTCAGGATCACGGGCTGGTTGGGCGCGGCTGCCCGGAACTCCCGCGCGAGGGTGAGCGCCTTCTCAAGTTCGGGCCGTTCCTTCACCCGGCTACTGATCTTCTCGGAGAAGACTCGGGTGCAGTTGGCTCGGGCCAGCATGTCCAACTGGGACTGGAGTTCCTGCCCTGCGGTAGAGCACCTGGCATAGCCGAGTCTGATGGCCGCGCCCGGTACCGCTTCGGCCACCACGGGCACGGGCTCACCCTGCACCCACCGCTTGCCGGGGTTGCGGTCGGCCGGGGTCTTCACCGTGAGTTCCGCTTTCAGTGACGACACGAGGGTGAAGCGGCCCGTGTGGTAGTTCGCTGCCACCTTGCCCGCTCCCGTCCGGCAGGGGCTACCGGCAGGGGCTTCGCACTTGGGACAGGCGTGACGTTCGACCTGTTCGGCCGACGTGGTGTTCGTGGTCATGATCGGGACTGTCGCATAAACGTGTCGCGCAACGCAAGCGGCGGGTTGATGTTGTGCGACGGATTACGCGACAGCCAACGAGGGGCGAAACGGACATGGCCCGGATGGTGTCGCGCTTTCGTTCATCCGAGGGATTGTGCGACGACCTGTCGCGATCACTCTCCGCGTTGCCCGTGGTCCTGGTGCTCGTGCTCGACACCTTCGAAGAGGGGCGCTGGTGCGCCCTGCCTTGGGCTTGCCCTCTGCCATGCCTGCCTCGCCGTGAGGCTGTGCCCTCTCTCCCTGCCTGTCGCTTCGCTCTCATCTCCTCGTGAGTCGCGCGGCCTGTCGGCCACTCACGGAGACGCACAGCCGTTCGCCTGCCATCCGGCACGGGCAAGCCTGCCAACGGCGAAGGGAAGGACAGGGCTCACGCCTGCCAGGGTGACGGCGAAGCGGACAGCCGAGACGTACGAGGCGACGGCGAAGGGGTGGGGGTATGACCCCCTGAACACGAAAGCCGCGACCGCCCTGTCTTAGCAGCTCAGATCCTGCCACGGTTTCAGACCTCGTCAGGGCAGCGGCAAGGTAAGGCAGCGGCGAAGAAGTAGCAGGTGGGAGCGCTCGCCAGGCTTGAGGCGACGGCGAAGGGCTGCACAAGAATGAGGGCTTTCGAGTCTTGCCGTAAGGGTCTTCCCGTTGCGGCGGCTCCGCCGCCCACTCCTCGTAGCCCCTTGCTCCTTACCTCTTCATCTCTTCGCCGCTGCCCGGACGTACGTAAGTACGTAGGTGGCTTCCCGCTGTTGCGGCCCCTTTCAGGGGGGCCGCACCTGTGGCTTACCCCTCGCCGCTGGCAGGCTTCGGGCTTGGCAGTTCTCCAGTGGTCTGTGTGCTGGTCGGCCGTAGGCCGCCAGTGTCAGAGGACTGACGTACTTACGTAAGTAGAAGGAGGAGCGAGGCTTGCCGAGCGGAGCGAGGTAGGGCTGATGATGATGACGCTACCTATAAGGGGGCAGCGCCATCATCATCACTCGGTCAGGTTCTCTCGGCTGTGGCGCACCAGCGCCCCGCGTCGTAGCGGACGAGCTGGCCGAGTTCGAGCCTGATCGTGTTGGCGCTCCTGCCCACCTTGGGGGCGTACCGTGCGGCGAGCTTGCCCATGGCCATCGCTTCCGGCTGGTCATCGACGATCAGTGCCGTGATCTCGGTCTTCCAGTCCTTGGCTTTGGTGAGTGTGACCCTGCTCAGGTTGGTCTCGCCCCGTCCCCAGACGGGTACCTCGCTGTCCGCGCTGGCGCGGTGCACGGTGACGGGGAAGTCCAGGTCTTCCCGTGCTCGGTTGGTGGCGGTCTGGATACGTCGCCCCTTGTGAGACTTGCGGAGCACGATCACGCCGCGAGCCCCGCCGGCCATCGCCCGCCCGCCGATGGGAGATGACGCGGTGGTCATCCCTTCCCCTGTCCCCTTGGGGGTGTGGGTGACGACGAGTATGGGGATGCCCGCCCTGCTGATGGGCTTCAGGCTGTCGATGACGCGCTGTGCGGTGACGGATGAGGCGATGTCTTCCCCGGAGGCGAGGGAGCCGACGACGTTGTCCAGGACGAACAGGTCGGCGCCGATGGAGATCAGGTCGTCCAGGATGCCTTCCCAGTAGCCGGGCTCTCCGGTGTGCTCCACGGGGAAGACGGTTACCGCGTCGTCGGGCACGGCGCCGTGCAGGCGCTCCTTCAGTTCCTCTTCCGCTCCGTCGTCGGTGAGGCCGAACACGACGTGCCGCATCTGCCGGTGCACAGGCTGACCGAGGAACTCCTCTTCTCCGTTCACCAGGGCGGTGACCATGCCAGCGGACAGCAGGGTCTTCCCTGCCTTCGGCTCCCCGGCGAGGATCGTGATGCGGTTGGTGAGGAGATCGCCGATGAGGAACGACTCGTCGTACGAGACGCGGTCGATCTGCTGGAGCTTGCGCCCCTTGTCCTTGATGGCTCCCAAAGGGGGTGGCCGTCCTTCCTGCTTCCTGTGTGGCGCAGCGTGCGCCGATGACCCCCGCCGGATGGCGGGCGCATGTGCCTCCCTTCTTCTCTGCGCTTCGGTCAGGGGGGAACAGGGATGGTTCAGGCGGTGGCCTCAGTGGTGCCGCAGGCGTGAGTCTCTCCGTCGATGAGGGGGGACGCACAGACCTCGCAGGTCCAGACGATTTCGATCGTGATGCTCAAGGGATGCGACCTCCTGGCGGCGGCCAAAGGACAGCGCGTAGCTGCGCCTCGGCGAGTGAGTGGAAGTCGCGCGTACCGTTCGCGCTCGGGGTGCTCCTGCCTCCCCTGCCAGCCCCTCGGGATGGCGGCCCCTTTCCCGTGGCCAGCTCTACCGCCGTCCGAGCAGCGGGAGCTACGGTGTCCGCTCCATGAAGGAGCGGGAGGGATCTTCCTACACGGAGGGACGTTCAGCCGTCAAGCCGGGGACGGGAGTGATCTCCCGCCCCCTGCTTCCTCTCCTCAGAGTTTCGCGGCGAAGTCGTCGTTCTTGATGACGAGACGTTCGCGCACGTCGCGAGGGATCTTCAAGCGGAGGTGCACGGACGGAGCGCGTACGCCCTTGACCTTCGTTCGAGTCACCTCGCATGTGATGCCGACTCGGCGTAGATCCTCCCCCATGGCTTCCATGCCGCCCGCTTCCCACACTTCCCGGAACGTCTTCCCGTTGTGGACGAGAGTCCACCGGTCCTGCGTGGTCTCGGGGTCGATGGCGTTCAGTTCATCCGTGAGCTTGTCGAGTGCCTTCTCAGCCTGCTCCCGAGTGAACCGCGTCTTTGTGTAGCGGCCTCCCGGTTCGAGCTCGGTCATGTAGTACGCGATCGCCTCTTCGAGGCGCTTCACCTCGGCGCGAGCCTCAGCCCCTCGCGCGTACTCCCGGACCTGTACAGGGAAGTCCCCGAGGACCCGGAGGACATCGCTCACAACCGCGTCGTACACGCCGTGGGGGTTGGGTGCGCCGAGTCCTCCGCTCTTGCACTCGCCGCAGCGCAGGTATGCGTAGTCCCTGCCCTTGTGGCTCGTCTTCTGCACGGTCATGTTGGTCGTGCAGTCGACGCAGATCAGTACGCCGAGGAACTGCGTGGCTCCGCCTGTCTGCCGGGCAGGCTGGTTCTTGCTTCGGCGGTCGAGTGCCGCTTGGAGGGTCTCGAACTCCTCGGGAGTGAAGATCGGAGGAGCGACCCGTATCGGCTTGCCGTCGTTGCCCAGGACGATCCTGCTCCGCCGCTTCCCGCCCTGCTTGTTCTCCTCGACTCGGTACCCCATGAGCGCTGGGTTTCGGAGGCGACGGAGGAGAGTCGACGGGGTGAGACCTGCCGACATGAGTCCGGCGCGGACGATGCACAGGACCATGCGTCGGGCGGACACTCCTCGCAGCGCCATGCGGCGAGCCCAGTGCAGCGCCTTGTGTGCGTCGGGCACGATCGCAAGGGCAGGCTTTCCGTTGATCCTCGTCGTGGCGTAGCCGTACGCAGGCTTACCGACAAGCCATGCATCCTGAGTCCGCGTGTAGTCCCACAGCGACGTGACGCGAGTGGAGGTGTTCGCCGCCTCGATCTCGGCAATGCCGCCGATGAGAGTGACCATGATCCGGCCGACAGTCGTACCGAGGTCGATCGCGTCGTTCTTCGAGACCAGGTTCTTCCCGTACCGCTCGCACCACTCGATCATGGTCGAGAGATCCGTCATGCGCCGGATGAAACGGTCGAGCTTCCAGAAGAGCAGAGCATCGAACTCGGGGGCGCGGTTGTTGAGCCACTCGCCGAGTGCCTTCCGCTTCCACGGCGGAACCTTCGTCGCCGACACGTTGAGGTCCGAGGCGACGCCGACGACGCGGTACCCCTTCTCCCTGGCGAGTAGGCGGAGGTCGAGCTCCTGCCGCACTGGCGACGTAGTGTCGTCCGTAAGTACAGACAGGCGGATGGAGAGCAGGGCTCGGGGAGCGTCCTCGGGGAGCAGCGCCTCCGCCCTCTTCAGGTCCTCCAGAAGGGCCAGGTCTGCGGCGGTCCACTCGGTCTCTATGTCGTACGTCTTCACGGAGGCGGACAGTACACGATGGATTTGGACCCGTATCCTTCTGGCCTCAGATGGACACGCACATCCAGATCGGCCCCACGGGCAAGAAGCTGCTGCCGCTGACGGTCGTCAAGTAGTCCGGGTTCGCGCGCGAAAGCCCCCCGCCGGTGCAACGGCGGGGGGCTTTCGCGTGTCCTTACCTGCATGGAACTCGACAAACGGCCACCCTCCGGGCAGGGCGACGGCTGCCTCGTGGGTGTGCTGCGGATCCCCGCCAAGGTGGTGGCGGTGCTGATCGTGCTGCCCGTACGGGTGGTCTGGGACCTGCTCGCCGCCTTCGGCCGGGCCGTGCACCGGCACGTCCTCGGGCCGCTGTGGAGCCACGTCCTCGAACCGCTGTTCCGCGGAATCGGGTGGGTGCTGACCGTCCTGCTCAAGCTGGTGTTCGTCTGGCCGTGGGCGGGGCTGTGGCGGTACGTCCTCGCGCCGGTGGGGCGGGTGCTGTACGCGTACCTGCTGTCCCCGGTCGGGCGGGCGCTCTACCGGTGGCTGCTCCGGCCGATCGGGCTGGGCATCGCCTGGGCAAGCACCGCTACCTGGCGTTATGTGCTCGTACCCGTCGGGCTGGGGGTCTACCGGTACCTGCTGCGGCCGATCGGGATCGCCGTCGCCTGGCTGGCGCGCACGGTCCACCGGTATCTGCTCGCGCCGCTCGGGCAGCTGATCCTGTGGGCCTGGCAGGTGGCCGGGCGGATCGTGAAGGCCCTGTGGCGGGGGATCGCACTGGTGGGCCGGGTGCTGGTCGTGTGGCCCTGCGCGCAGGTGTACCGGTACGTGCTCACCCCCGTCGGGCACGTCCTGCGCGACGCCTGGCGCACCGTCCGGGCGACCGTACGGCAGGTCCGCGCCGAGGTGCGGCGGGCCCTCCTCGGTTGACCGCCCCGGGAACCGGCGAGGTCACGGGCGCGTACTCTGGGTAGTACGAAGCCTGGGCCGCGTGCCCGCCCCCGAGCGCTCCCTGCACACCTGGCAGGGGTGAGCCGGAGGGCACGGCACCGCCCGCAGGCTCACCGGACCTCAGGGCTGCGCGCGAGCCGCGCCGCCCCGCACAAGGAGAAGAACCACTGGGCAAGCGACAGCCCGAAGGCCCGCCCCCCGCACCGGTGGCACAGCGCATCCGACTGCGCTACACCAAGCGCGGCCGCCTCCGGTTCACCAGCCACCGGGATTTCCAGCGCGCGTTCGAGCGCGCCCTGCGCCGTGCCGAGGTGCCCATGGCCTACTCGGCCGGCTTCACTCCGCACCCGCGCGTCAGCTACGCGAACGCCGCACCGACCGGCACCGGCAGCGAGGCCGAGTACCTGGAGATCGCACTCACCGAGCACCGCGACCCGGCGAAGCTCCGTGAGCTGCTCGACGAGTCGATGCCCGTCGGCCTCGACATCATCGACGCCGTCGAGGCCCGCACCTCCGGGCTCGCGGACCGGCTCACCGCCTCCGTGTGGGAGCTGCGCCTGGACGGCGTGGACACCGCCGACGCCGCCCGCGCGGCGGAGACCTACCTCGCCGCCGACACGGTCGAGGTGCAGCGCCGCACCAAGAACGGCATGCGCACCTTCGACACGCGCGGGGCCGTTGCGACCCTCGAGGTCCTTCCGGTCCCCGCTGATAGGACGCCGGACAATGCCTGTGCGATACTGCGGCTGGTTGTTCGGCATCTGACACCTGCCGTTCGACCCGACGACGTCCTGTCCGGTCTCCGAGCTGTGGCCGACCTGGCGCCGCCGGTCCCCGCAGCGGTGACCAGGCTGGCGCAGGGGCTCTTCGACGAGGAGTCCGGCACGGTGACCGACCCGCTCGCGCCCGACCGCGACGCCGACACGGCCGCTCCACCCACGGCCGCCGTGACGGCCGACGCGAAGGCGCCGGAAGGTCCCGCCGCGTAGGGAACGCCGTTGCCGCGCCGCCCTGGCACTCGGGAGCCACCTGGGTCGGGCAGCGCACTGACCTGAAGACTTCCGCCAGGCCGTACGGACAAGGCGTACGGAACCGGCGGCCATGGACTACAGCTCCCGTGTGGCGAACGCGCCCCGGAGGCCGGACCCGCACCGACAGTGCGGAGCCGCGCCGGACCGGATGTCAGCCGCGGAGCCCGGGAGCGTGACGGGAGAACCGCCCGCATGCTCGACAACGAAAACAACAACAACAACACCACCGCGGCCGGCATCGACAACGGCAGCCCGAGCGACAACCTGCCTCCGCGCAGGCGCCGCCGTGCCGCGTCGCGGCCGGCCGGTCCGCCCGGCGCGACCGCCGTCGAGGCCGCCGCCGAGGCTCCGGCCGAGGCCGCTCCGGCCGAGGCCGCTCCGGCCGCCGCCGCTCCCGCCGCGGAAGCCGCCCCGAGCTCCACCCCCGCCCGGCCGCGCCGCCGCGCGACGCGCACCGTTTCCGCGCCTGCCGCCGAGGTTCCGGCCGAGGCCGCAGCCCCGGTCGTCGTGGAGGCGCCGGCTGTGCAGCCCGCTCCGGTTGCCGAGGAGCCGGCCGCCTCCGCGCCGCGTACCCGCCGTCGCGCCACGCGCGGCGCATCCGCTCCGGCTGCCGAGGCTCCCGTTGCGGAGGCCGCCGCCCCGGTGGAGGCTCCGGTTGCGGAGGAGCCGGCTGCTCCGGCGCCGCGTACCCGCCGCCGTGCCACCCGTGCTGCTGCCGCGCCGGTCGCCGAGGCCCCGGTGGTCGTCGAGACCGCCTCGGTGGAGGCTCCGGTTGCGGAGGAGCCGGCCGCCCCCGCGCCGCGTACCCGCCGTCGCGCCACCCGTGCCGCCTCTGCTCCGGTGGCTGCCGCCGCCGAGGCCCCGGTGGTCGTCGAGACCGCCCCGGTGGAGGCTCCGGTTGCGGAGGAGCCGGCTGCTCCGGCGCCGCGTACGCGCCGCCGTGCCACCCGTGCCGCCGCCGCCCCGGTCGTGGAGGCCCCGGCTGCCGAGACCGTGGCCGAGGAGGAGGCCCCCAAGGCCCCCAAGGCCGCCGCCACCCCCGCGTTCACCGTCGCCGACGCCGTCGACGCCCCGAAGCGCGGCCGCCGCCGGGTCACCCGCGCCGCCACCCCGGCTGCCCCGGCCGCCCCCGCCGAGCCGGAGGCCGCGACCGAGGAGCCCGCCGCCCCGGCCCGCGCCCGCCGCGTCACGCGCCCTGCCGTGCCGGTGTTCCAGGCCCCGGTCTTCACCGAGCCGATGTTCCAGACCCCGGAGACCGCCGCCCTCGCCGCCGCGGCCGCCCGCGCCGAGGCCCTGGCCGAGGAAGAGGCCGAGGAAGAGGCCGAGCTCACCGCCGAGGTCGAGGCCGAGGCCGTCCAGGCCCCCGCCGAGCGGCCGGCCGGCCGCCGCCGTCGCCGCCGCCGCGGTGAGGCCGCCGACTTCGACGAGGCCGCGCCGCAGGCGCCGTCCGCCGAGCTCGCCGAGGAGGAGCCCGCGGCCGAGGCCGCCGAGCTCCTGGAGGAAGAGGCCGACGAATCCGGCGAGCGCCCCTCGCGCCGCCGCCGCCGTGGTGGCCGTCGCCGCCGCCGCGGTGAGGCCGCCGACTTCGACGAGACCGCCGAGGAAGAGGCCGAGCCCGCCGAGGAGGACGAGGAGGAGGAATACGAGGAGGCCGAGGCCGACGAGGCCGGTGCCCTCGGCACCAGCTCCAGCCGTCGCCGCCGCCGCCGTCGCCGCCGCTCCGGTGACGCGGTCGTGGAGACCGAGGCCACCGACGAGGACGGCGTGCGCACCGTCGTCAAGGTCCGCGAGCCCCGCCCCGCCCGCGAGAAGGCCGAGTCCTCCGACGAGGTCCAGTCCATCAAGGGCTCGACCCGCCTGGAGGCGAAGAAGCAGCGCCGCCGGGAGGGCCGCGAGCAGGGCCGCCGCCGCGTGCCGATCATCACCGAGGCCGAGTTCCTGGCCCGCCGCGAGGCCGTCGAGCGCGTGATGGTCGTCCGCCAGAGCGGCGAGCGCACCCAGATCGGCGTCCTCGAGGACAACGTGCTCGTCGAGCACTACGTCAACAAGGAAGAGGCCACCTCGTACGTCGGCAACGTCTACCTGGGCAAGGTCCAGAACGTGCTGCCGTCCATGGAGGCCGCCTTCATCGACATCGGCAAGGGCCGCAACGCGGTCCTGTACGCCGGCGAGGTCAACTTCGAGGCCCTCGGCCTGGCCAACGGGCCGCGCCGCATCGAGTCCGCCCTGAAGTCCGGCCAGTCCGTGCTCGTCCAGGTCACCAAGGACCCGATCGGCCACAAGGGCGCCCGCCTGACCAGCCAGGTCTCGCTGCCCGGCCGCTACCTGGTCTACGTGCCCGAGGGCTCGATGACCGGCATCAGCCGCAAGCTGCCCGACACCGAGCGCGCGCGCCTGAAGAGCATCCTCAAGAAGATCGTCCCCGAGGACGCGGGCGTCATCGTGCGCACCGCCGCCGAGGGCGCGAGCGAGGAGGAGCTGCGCCGCGACGTCGAGCGTCTCCAGGCCCAGTGGGAGGACATCCAGAAGAAGTCGAAGCAGATCACGACCTCGTCGCCGAGCCTGCTGTACGGCGAGCCGGACATGACCGTCCGCGTCGTGCGCGACATCTTCAACGAGGACTTCTCGAAGGTCATCGTCAGCGGTGACGGCGCCTGGGAGACCATCCACGGCTACGTCTCGCACGTGGCCCCGGACCTGGCCGACCGGCTCCAGCGCTGGACCTCCGAGGTCGACGTCTTCGCGACGTACCGGATCGACGAGCAGCTCGCCAAGGCGCTCGACCGCAAGGTGTGGCTGCCCTCCGGCGGCTCCCTCGTGATCGACAAGACCGAGGCGATGGTCGTCATCGACGTCAACACCGGCAAGTTCACCGGCCAGGGCGGAAACCTCGAGGAGACCGTCACCAGGAACAACCTGGAGGCGGCCGAGGAGATCGTGCGCCAGCTGCGGCTGCGCGACCTGGGCGGCATCGTCGTCGTCGACTTCATCGACATGGTCCTGGAGTCCAACCGCGACCTGGTTCTGCGGCGGATGCTGGAGTGCCTGGGCCGCGACCGTACGAAGCACCAGGTCGCCGAGGTGACCTCGCTGGGCCTGGTCCAGATGACCCGCAAGCGGGTCGGCCAGGGTCTGCTGGAGTCCTTCTCCGAGACCTGCGTCCACTGCAACGGGCGCGGTGTGCTCGTGCACATGGACACGGCCACCACGGCCGGCAACGGCGGCAAGCGGGCCAAGCGCCGCGGCGGCCGCGGCCACGAGCACGAGGTCGAGGCCGTTGCGACCGAGGCGCCGGAGGCCGCTGCCGAGGTGGAGACCGAGGCAGAGGTGGCCGCCGAGCTCGCCGTGCCGGTGGCGCTGCCCGAGCCGGCGTTCGCCCCGGACGAGGAGCTCTACAGCAGCGCGGCCGAGGCGGAGGCCGCGGCGGCCGGCATCAGCGGCCGTCGCAACCGCCGCCGTGCCACCCGCAAGGCGACCGCAGCGGCGGGCGCCCCGCGTGCCGCTGCCGCGCCCGCGGCCGAGGCCGTCCCGGTCGAGGCCCCGGCCCCGGTCCCGGTGGTCGAGGTGGAGGCCGAGCCGGTCACCGAGCCCGCCGACACGGTCCTGGAGCCGGCTGCCGAGGCTGTCGCCGAGGCCGTGGCCGCGGCGGAGACGGTCGAGGCCGCCCCCGCCCCGGTGGCCGAGGAGGCTGCGCCGAAGGGCCGTACGCGCCGCCGCGCCACCCGCAAGGCGACCGCGCCGGCCGTGGAGCCGGAGCCGGCCGTCGTGGCCGAGCCGGAGCCGCAGCCCGAGCCGGAGGCACCGGCCGCCGAGGCCGTGGCGGTCGAGGCGCCCGAGGAGGAGGCTGTCGAGGCCGAGGCCCCGGCTGCCGAGGCCCCGGTCGTCGAGGCTCTGGTTGTCGAGGTTCCGGCGGAGGCCGCCGCACCGGCCCGTCCGCGGCGCCGCGCCACCCGCAAGGCCACCGCTCCGGCCGGATCCCCGGCGGGCGCGGAGGCAGCGGTCCTGGTGGTCGAGGCGGCCCCGGCCGAGCCCGAGCCCGCGGCAGCGGCCGAGCCGGCAGCGGTGTCCGAGGCCGAGGCGGAGGCTCCGTCCGAGGAGGCCGCCCCGGCCAAGAAGACGGTCCGCAAGACGGCGGCCAAGAAGGCGCCGGCGAAGAAGGCCGCCGCGAAGAAGACGACGACGGCCAAGAAGACCGCCGCCAAGAAGACGACGGCGAAGAAGACGACGACGGCCAAGAAGGCGACGAAGAAGGCCGCCGCGGCGGAGCCCGCTCCGTCCGCTGCCGACGCCGACGCCTGATCCGCGTCACCGGGACTGCCCCGGCCCCCGCACGGGGGCCGGGGCAGTCCCGTACCCGCACCCGCACGTGCACACGGGAGCGAAAAGAGGAGGCACAGCAGGCATGGAGCGGTTCCCCATGCGGGACGGGCATGGCCGGAAGACCGAGCCGACCGAGGTGCTCACCCGCGTCCCGTTCGACCTGAGCCGGCCGGTGACACCGTGGGTGGTGTTCGGGCCGCGTGACGCGCCGGCGTTCGCCGAGCAGGCCGAGGCCCTGCAGGCCCGGGGCGGCCGGGTGTACCACCTGCAGGCCCGGGACCTGACCGACATGGCGAGCACGTGCGACGCCTTCGCGGCCGCACTCGGCTTTCCCGGCTACTTCGGCCGCAACTGGGACGCGCTGGTCGACTGCCTCGACGACCTGCACGACCACGCGACCGGCGGGGTGGGCATCGTGGTCGTCGTCCACGGCGCCGACGTCCTCCTCGGGGCGGAGGATCTCCAGGTCTTCGTGACCATGCTCTGCCTGGCGGCGGACCGCGCCAACACGGAGGAAGACCCCGACGGTGATCCCCGGGACCGCCCCGTGGTGATCGAGCACTTCGTCTTCCTGCTCGACGAGGTGGAGGCGGAGGAGTTCGCCGCCCCGATCGCGAATCCGGACGTCGTGGTCGAGACCGGAGGCGGGTTCCTCACCGTGGCCCTGGACCTCGCGGTCTGGCGGCCGTGACGCAGTAGTCCAAGCGGCTCGGGGCCCGGTTTGACCTCTGAAACCCCGCCCCGTAATCTTGACCGTCGGCGTGTCTACGTGCACGCCAGCCACTGAGCACCTCACCTCCCGGGCCGCCGAGCGGCGCGGGGGAGGCCGTCCTGCATTCGGCGGGGAGCGGCTGGCTTCAGGGGTTCCATCGCGAGCGAGAGAGAGATCCGCGTGTACGCCATCGTGCGCAGCGGTGGTCGCCAGCACAAGGTTGCTGTCGGCGACATCGTTGAGGTTGACAAGATTTCCACCGCCAAGGCTGGCGACACGGTCGAGCTCTCGACCCTGCTCGTGGTCGACGGCGACGCCGTGACCAGCGACCCGTGGGTCCTGGCGGGCATCAAGGTCCAGGCCGAGGTCGTGGACCACACCAAGGGCGCCAAGATCGACATCCTGCGCTACAAGAACAAGACCGGCTACCGCCGTCGCCAGGGTCACCGTCAGCAGTACACGGCGATCAAGGTCACGTCCATCCCGTCGGCCGCGAAGTAAAGAGGGACTGAGCAATGGCACACAAGAAGGGCGCATCGTCCACCCGGAACGGTCGCGATTCCAATGCCCAGCGGCTCGGCGTGAAGCGCTTCGGCGGTCAGGTCGTTTCCGCTGGTGAGATCCTCGTCCGCCAGCGCGGCACGCACTTCCACCCCGGCGCCGGTGTCGGCCGCGGTGGCGACGACACGCTGTTCGCCCTGCAGGCCGGCGCGGTGCAGTTCGGCACCCACCGTGGCCGCAAGGTCGTGAACATCGTTCCGGCCGCCTGATCCAGCTCCTGCTGATCAAGCGTTCGTAACTTACCGAGGGCGGATCCCAGCTCTTCCCGGCAGGCGCCGGGAAGAGAGGTCCGCCCTCGGCGCGTTTGTACGTACACACGTTTAATGGGACAGCAAGGCCTGTCCGGGACATCCCGTCTGTATCTGGAGGAACAACCATGACCACCTTCGTGGACCGCGTCGAGCTGCACGTCGCCGCGGGTAACGGAGGCCACGGCTGCGCCTCCGTGCACCGGGAGAAGTTCAAGCCGCTCGGCGGTCCCGACGGCGGCAACGGCGGCCGCGGCGGCGACGTGATCCTGGTCGTCGACCAGTCGGTCACCACCCTGCTGGACTACCACCACAGCCCGCACCGCAAGGCCACCAACGGCAAGCCCGGCGAGGGCGGCAACCGCTCCGGCAAGGACGGCCAGGACCTCGTCCTGCCGGTCCCGGACGGCACCGTCGTCCTGGACAAGCAGGGCAACGTCCTCGCCGACCTCGTCGGCCAGGGCACCACCTACGTCGCCGCCGAGGGCGGCCGCGGCGGCCTCGGCAACGCCGCGCTCGCCTCCGCCCGCCGCAAGGCCCCCGGCTTCGCGCTCCTCGGCGTCCCCGGAGCCGCCGGCGACATCGTGCTGGAGCTCAAGACCGTCGCCGACGTGGCCCTCGTCGGCTTCCCCAGCGCCGGCAAGTCCTCGCTGATCTCGGTGCTTTCCGCCGCCAAGCCGAAGATCGCGGACTACCCGTTCACCACGCTCGTCCCGAACCTGGGCGTCGTCACCGCCGGCTCGACCGTGTACACGATCGCCGACGTCCCCGGCCTGATCCCGGGCGCCAGCCAGGGCAAGGGCCTGGGCCTGGAGTTCCTGCGGCACGTCGAGCGCTGCTCGGTCCTCGTGCACGTCCTGGACACCGCCACCCTGGAGTCCGACCGCGACCCCGCCTCCGACCTCGACGTCATCGAGGAGGAGCTCAAGCAGTACGGCGGCGGCCTGGAGAACCGGCCGCGGCTCGTCGTCCTCAACAAGGTCGACATCCCGGACGGCCAGGACCTCGCGGACATGATCCGCCCTGACCTGGAGGCGCGCGGCTACAAGGTCTTCGAGGTGTCCGCGGTCGCCCGCACCGGCCTGAAGGAGCTGTCCTACTTCCTCGCGGAGGTCGTCGCCAAGGCACGCGCCCGCAAGCCGAAGCAGGAGGCGACCCGTATCGTCATCCGCCCGAAGGCCGTCGACGAGACCGGCTTCACCGTCACCTTCGACGAGGCCGAGGGCGTGTACCGGGTGCGCGGCGAGAAGCCGGAGCGCTGGGTCCGCCAGACCGACTTCAACAACGACGAGGCCGTGGGCTACCTGGCCGACCGCCTCAACCGCCTGGGCGTCGAGGACGAACTGCTGAAGGTCGGCGCCCGCGCCGGCGACGGCGTCGCCATCGGCTCCGAGGAGGACGCGGTCGTCTTCGACTGGGAGCCGTCGATGATGGCCGGCGCCGAGATGCTCGGCCGCCGCGGCGAGGACCACCGCATGGAGGCCCCGCGCCCGGCCGCGCAGCGCCGCAAGGACAAGGACGCCCGCCGCAAGGACCACGTGCAGCAGGAGTACGACGAATTCCGGCCCTTCTGACCTGCCCTTTCGTCGATCCTTCGGCGGAGGCGGCGGTATTGAGGTGATGTTTACCCCGGTCGCCTAGGATCCACGGGTGAGCAGCACCCTTCCTCCCAGCGTCTCCGTCGTCGTGATCGCGTACAACGACGCCGAGCTCGTGGGCGAGGCCGTCACCTCGGCACTCGCCCAGGGCCCGGTCGTCGCCGAGGTCATCGCCGTCAACGACGCCTCGTCCGACGGCACCGACCGGGTGCTCGACGAGCTGGCCGCCGTCCACCCCCGCCTCAAGGTCGTGCACCGCACGGAGAACAGCGGCGGGTGCGGCACCCCCCGCAACGACGGCATCGCGGTCGCGACCTCCCCGTACGTCATGTTCCTCGACAGCGACGACGTGCTGCCCCCCGGGGCGGCCGAGGCCCTCCTGCGGGCCGCCGAGGAGCACCGCGCGCCGGTGACCGTCGGCGCCTGCGTACGCCGCGAGCTGCCGCAGTACCAGGACACGCCGTGGGTGCCCGGGCTGTACACCCCGGGTGACGTCGTCGACCGGCCGGCCGGTCGGCCCGAGCTGGTCCGCGACACGCTCTGCGTCAACAAGCTGTACGACCGGTCCTTCCTGGAGAAGCACGCGATCCGCTTCCCCGACGGCCGGTTCGTCTACGAGGACTTCGTCTTCACGGCGCGCGTCCTGGCCGCCGCCCCCCGCATCGCGGTCATCGGCGACCTCGTCTACGTCTGGCACGTGCGCCGCAGCGCCGCCCAGGTGTCGATCTCCCTCGACCGCAAGGACGTCTCCAACTGGCGCTCCCGGATCGAGGCCCACCGCACCGCCCACCGGATCCTCGCCGACTCCTCCCCGGAGCTGGGCCGCGCCTGCCAGGTGAAGTTCCTCGAGTACGACCTGCGCATGTACCTGCGTGAACTCGGCACCGACCCCGAGTACCAGGCCGCCTGGTGGACCCTCACCCGCGACTACCTGGACACCTTCGAGGCCGCCGCCGTCGAGGCCGCCGGTGCCCACGCCCGCTGGATCGTGCGCGTGCTGCGGGCCACCCCCGTCCCGCCCGCCGACGTCGACCGGCTCACCCGGTTCGCCGCCGAGCCGCCGCGGCTGCTGCCCCCGTACGCGACCGGCCCCGGCGGCGGGCCCGTGTGGAGCGAGGAGCTCCCGGTCCCCCTCGACGGGCTGGACGGGCTCCCGGTCGCCGACCTGCCCGTCACCATCGATGCCGGGCCCGCCGGTTCCGGCGGCCTGCGGCTGCGGGTGCACGACCTGTACGGGCGCCTCGCGCAGGCCGGGCCGCGCACCGCCCGGCTGAGCTACCTGCCCCGCTCGGGCGGCGAGCCGGTGCTCGACCGGCCGGTGGAGCTGCGGCCCGCCGCGGACGGCGGCGGCTGGACCTGCGAGCTGCCGTTCCACCTGACGGCCGTGGCCGCCGCCGGGCGCCGCCAGGGCCGGCGCGGCATGCAGGCCTGGAGCGTGCAGGTGGGCGTGGACTGTGCCGACGGGAGCTCCCTGGCCACCTCCCCGCGCCCCCTCGACGGTCTGCTCCGCCGCAGGGCGCTGCTCAGCAGCAGGTACGGTGTTCTGCTGGCGCAGCCGTTCCGCACGGCCGGGGGTTCCCTGGCACTGCGGCTCGCGCCGGGCGCTGCGGGCGCGCTGAGCCTCGTACGCAGTCGTCTTCACCGGGTCCGGGCAGGCCGCGCGGCGGGATGAAGACGGCAGGCGGCCTGGCGGACCGCCGCCCAGATCAACGGAAACGCACTCAGGAGAAACGCATGACCTTTCTGATCACCGGTGGCGCCGGCTACATCGGCTCGCACGTCGTCCGCGCGATGCAGCAGGCCGGGGAGCGGGTCGTCGTCCTCGACGACCTGTCCACGGGCAACGAGGACCGTGTCCCGGAGGGCGTCCCGCTGGTGATCGGCTCGGTCCTGGACCGGCTGGTCCTGGACGAGACCATCCGCGAGCACAAGATCACGGGCGTGGTGCACCTGGCGGGCAAGAAGCAGGTCGGCGAGTCCGTCGAGAAGCCGCTGTACTACTACCACGAGAACGTGGAGGGCCTTCAGGTCCTGCTGGGTGCCGTGGCCGAGGCCGGCGTACGGAACTTCCTCTTCTCCTCCTCCGCCTCCGTGTACGGCATGCCCGACGTGGACCTCGTCACCGAGGAGACCCCGTGCGCGCCGCTGAGCCCGTACGGCGAGACCAAGCTCGCCGGCGAGTGGCTGGTCCGCGCGGCCGGCAAGGCGCACGGCATCTCGACGGCCTGCCTGCGCTACTTCAACGTGGCGGGCGCCGCCGCCCCCGAGCTCGCGGACACCGGCGTCTTCAACCTGGTCCCGATGGTCTTCCAGCGGTTCGACTCCGGCGAGGGCGCCCGCATCTTCGGCGACGACTACCCGACCCCGGACGGCACCTGCATCCGCGACTACATCCACGTCGAGGACCTGGCCGAGGCCCACGTGGCCGCGGCCCGCAAGCTCGCCGAGTGGGCGGCCGCCGGGGACCACCGCGACCTCACGGTCAACATCGGCCGCGGTGAGGGCGTCTCCGTGCGGGAGATGGCCCTGCTGCTGAACGAGGGCACCGGACACGACCACGAGCCGGTGGTCGTGCCGCGCCGTCCCGGTGACCCGGCGAAGGTCGTGGCCTCGGCCGACAAGATCCACGCGGAGCTGGGCTGGAAGGCCAAGCACGACGTCCGCGAGATGATCACCTCGGCCTGGGCGGGCTGGGAGGCCAACCGCAAGGGCGCCCCGCACCACGGGGAGCGCTGAGCGGCCTCGGGCCCGTCTGCCGTACGGACGAAGCCGCCCTGTACGGACGAAGCCGCCCGCCCCCTGTAGCGAAGGGGGCGGGCGGCTGCGTCCGTGTCAGGGGGAGGGAGGGGGGGGCGGGGGCGCTCTGCGCTCCCAGAACAAGAAAC
>NZ_JBWKDK010000039.1:50127-67947 GCF_056436005.1 Streptomyces sp. NPDC043854 | reverse complement strand
CCCCCCCCCCCCCCCCCCCCCCCCCCCTCCCCCCCCCCCCCCCCCCCCCCCCCCCTCCCCCCCCCCCCCCCCCCCCCCCCCGGGTCCGACCTCAGCGGACCGGACCGCCCATGCGGCCCTGCGCCCATCCCGCCCGGGGCGGCGCGTCGAAGCGGACGCGGCCGCCGATCTCGACGGTGCCGTCCGGGCCGGGGGCGGTGAGGATCTGCGAACCCGCGCCCTGGGTGATGTTCAGGGCGCGGTTCAGCTGTGCCGTCAGCAGGACCGCCGCCGAACCCGTGGCCTCGTCCTCGGCGATGACCCCGTCCGGGCGCCGCGGGAAGCCGCGGGCCCGGATCCGGCCCGCGGCCTCGTCCTCCCAGGCCCAGGCGTACAGCCAGCCCTCGCCCGGCGGCGGGGCGGGCAGCGCGTCGACCTCGGCGGGGGTCGCGTACTGCTCGGTGCGCTTGCCCTCGACCCACTCGGGCCGGGCGGTGATCCAGGTGAACTCCCCGTCGTACCGGGCCCACACCTCGCCGGCCGGCGGCTGGAGCTCCTCGATGTCCAGCAGCCAGGCGACCCCGACCAGCGGGTGCCCCGCGAAGGACATCCGCGTGCCGGGGGTGCGGATGTCGACGACCCCGCGCTCGGGGTCGTCGACGAACACCGTCTCGCTGTAGCCGAGTTCGGCGGCCAGGGCCTGCCGCGACGCGTCGTCGGGGCAGGTCCGGCCGTCGCGTACGACACCGAGCAGGTTGCCGAACCGGCCGTCACCCGCGCAGAAGACCCTGAGTACGTCGAGATCGTTCACGCGGGCATTCAAACACGGCCCGGGTCAGGGGCGGGCGGTACGCCGCCTGCGGGCGAGCGACAGGGCGCCCGCGCCGGCCACAACGGCCGCGCCGGAGGTGGCGAGCAGCGCCCCGGCCGGGACGTCGGCGCCGGTGGCGGCGAGGTTCCCGCCGGTGGAGCCGCCGGTGCCGCCGCCTACCGTGCTGCCGGTTCCGGTGCTGCCGGTGGTGCCGGTGGTGCCGCCCGTCGTGGTGCCGCCGGTCTGGCCCGTCGTGGCCGCGGTGCCGGGCAGGACGGCGTCCTTGTCGACGGTGACCGACAGGGTGACCGGGTCAGTGGGCTTGCCCGCGGCGTAGTCGGGGCTCGGGGCGCCGAGCGCGGCGGAGCCCTCGGCGGTGAAGGCCGCCGGGACGGACGCCAGGGTGAGCACGCCGCCGGTGGTGCGGTACTCGGCCTTGGACAGGTCGAGGGTGGCGAAGGGGATGTCCGACTTGGTCGCCTCGGGCGTCTTCACGTCCAGGACCAGGGTGCCCTTCTTGCCCTCGGCGTTGACCCGCAGGTTGGTGAAGGTCATGTCGATGCGGTGGTCGGGCCGCTGGAAGCGGAGGCTGCCCGCGAAGGAGGCGTTCAGCTTCTGCTTGGCCGCGTCGAGTTCGCCGTTGCCGAAGGCGAAGGAGAAGGTGTTGCCGGCGGCCATCGCGCCGCCGGCCGGGGTGACGGAGCCGCCGCCCTTCACCACGTACGTACGGAAGGACTCCTTCACGCCCCAGGTCAGCCGGCCTCCGAGCAGCTGCTGCGGGCCGGAGGACGCCGGGGAGCTCGTACCCGGCGAGGGCGCGAGGGTCGGTGTGGGCGCACCGCTCGGCGCGGACGGGGAGGGCACGGTCGGCTCGGACGGCGAGGACGGGGGCGGCGAGGACGGGGCGGGCTTGGCGAACTCCGGGACCACGGTCAGCGGGTCGCCGGCCATGCCCTCGTACTGGGCGGCTCCGAGCTGGTCGGCGGCCTCCTTGGTGAGGGTGGTGGCGAGCTTGTCCATGGCGGGGCCGGTGAAGGCCACGCTCGCCAGCGGGACGTCGCGGGTGAGCGTGCCGTTCTTGGTGACGTCGGCGGTGAGCTTCTTCGTGCCCGTGTCGATGCGGAGGTTGGCGAGGGTCACCTTGAAGCCGTGGGCGGTGGACTCGAAGGTGACGCTGCCCTTGAAGGCGGCGGTCAGGACATGGCTGCCGTCCTTGTCGTACGCGCCGGTGGCCGAGGTGAAGCGGAAAGCGCCGTCCGGGTTGAGCGCAGCGCCGTCGGCCGGGGTGACCGTGCCCTTGGCGTAGCCGATGACGTACGCCCGGTAGCGCGCCAGGACGCCCCAGTCGAGGGTGCCGTTGACGATCGGCAGCGGTGCGGAGGCGGTGGCGGCGGCCGGGACGGCGGGCGCGGCGCCCACGGCCGTGGCGGGCAGGGCGAAGGCGGTGGCGCCGAGCGCGGCGGCGGTGACGACGGCCGCCGCGAGGGATGTGGAGCGGCGGCGGGTGGATGAGGACATGGGCTGGTTCTCCTGAAGGGAAGGGGGGTGGCATGCAGCCGCATTCGGCGTGCAGGACGGTGGCTCAGGGGTGGCCCGGCTGTTCCGGCTCAGGGTGGTCCGGCTGTTCGCCGGAGGCGGCCGCCCGCGTACGGAGCCGCCGCACCAGCAGCCAGGCGGCGCCGCCGGCCAGGACCAGGAGGGCCGCGGCGAGGGCGGCGTACAGCCCGGCGTCCGACGGCCCGCCGGACGGTGCGGCGGGGGACGGCCCGGCGGCCGGGGAGGCGGTGGAATGCGGGGCGGGCGTGGTGGGGGCGGAGCCCAGGTCGGGCAGGGCGGGCAGAGGGGCGGTGGCGTCGAGGGCGACGGCGAGCGAGACGGGGTCCATCTCGGTGCCGGCCTTGTACATGGAGTTGAAGGCCTGGGAGCCGCCCTCGGTCAGGGTGGCCCGGGCCTCGGTGAGGGTGGCGAGCGCGCCCTCGGTCTTCAGACCGGCCGCGTCGAACTCGACGAGCGGGACGGCGGTCTTCGTCGCCCCGCCCGTGGTGACGTCGGCGGTCAGGACGCCCTTGCCGCCCTCCACCTTGACGGCGACCTTGCCGAGCTTGAGGTCGAGGTGGGCGCCGGTGAAGTGGACCGTGCCCGCGAAGGCGGCGTCGAGGGTGCCCTTCTGGCCGTCGTACACGCCCTTGCCCTGCGGGAAGCGGAACAGTGCCCCGCCGTCCCGGGCGCCCTCGGCGAGGGTCCACCTGCCCTGGCCGACGGCGCCGGTGACGTACTCGCGGAAGGTGCGCCGCACCCCCCAGTCGACGGCCGCGTCGGCGAACGCGCCCTGGCCGGCGGGGGTCTGCGCGCCGGGCGAGGCCCCGGCCGCGGCGCTCGGGGACGGCGGGGACGCCGCGGCCGGGGCGGACCGGACGTCGACGGAAAGCGTGATCGGGTCGAGCGGGGTGCCGGCCGGGTAGTAGCCGGCGAAGGCCTGGGCGCCCTGTTCGGTGAGGGTGGCGGGGACGTTGGTGAGGGCGAGGGGGCTGCCGCCGCCCTTCATGTTGATGCCGCCGAGGCCGAGGGTGGCGAAGGGGACCCGGGAGCGGGTGGTGACCCGGCCGGTGTCCTTGGCCTTGCCGACGACGTCCGCGTAGAGGGTGCCGCTGCCTCCTTCGATCCGGACGGCGGGCCGGCTGATGGTCAGGTCCAGCTCGTTGCCGCCGTCGGGCTTCTGGTGGCCGTGGAAGGCGACGCCGCCGCTGAAGGCCGCCTCGAAGGCGCCGGTGTCGGGGTCGTAGGAGCCGGTCGCCGAGTGGAAGCGGAACAGGCTGCCGCCGACCGTGGCGGCGCCGTTCTTCAGCTGGAAACCGCCTTTTGCGACCGGGCCGGTGACGTAACCCTGGAAGGACGATTTGATGCCCCAGTCGAGCCTGCCGCCCTGCACGGTACGGCTCGCCGCGTGGGCTCCGGCGGCGGGGAGCAGGGCCGCCAGGAGAGCCGCCAGGGTCGCCAGCAGGGCGACGGCGAAGGGGCGGACGGGTCGTGCGGGCATCGATGTCCCCTCCAGGACCTGGTCAGTAAGGTTAGGCTAACCTAAGCTATCCCGGTCGGGAGTGGAACCCCCACCCGACGGACCATCAGCCGGACGACCAGGACGGTGCCTTCGTGCCTACGCCCGCCGCGGCCACCCCCTTCCCCCGCCGCTTCCCCGGCCGCCTCGCCCTCGCCTTCTGCGCCCTGGCGGCGGCCGCCCTGACCGGCTGCGCGAGCACGGACTCCCCGGGCGCGGGCCCGTCTGCCCGCAACGCCGCAGCCGCGCCCCCGGACCGGGTGGAACCGCTCTCCCCCGCCCCGGCGCCCGCCCTCCCCGTGACCGTGCCCTCGGCCGACGGCGGCCAGGTGACGGTCATCTCCGCCGACCGCGTCGTACCGCTGACCGGAAGCCTCAACGAGATCGTCCACACCCTCGGCCTCGGGCCGCAGGTCGTCGCCCGCGACATCACCGCCACCTTCGAACAGGCCGCGCAGCTCCCCGTGGTGACCCGCGGTCACGAGGTCTCCGCCGAGAGCGTGCTGTCCCTGCGCCCCACGCTGGTGCTGGCCGAGACCACCACCGGCCCCGCCGAGGCGATCCGGCAGATCCGCGACGCCGGCATCCCGCTGCTCGTGGTGGCCCCGGCCAAGTCCCTGGACGACGTACCCCGGCGGATCGACGCCGTGGCCGCCGCCCTGGGCGTCAAGGACGCCGGGACCCGGCTGAACCAGCGCACCGCCGAGCGGATCGCCGCGGCCCGCGCGGCCGTCCCGGCGCAGGCCGCCCCGGGGAAGCCGCCCCGGGTGGCCTTCCTGTACCTGCGCGGCTCCGCGTCCGTGTACCTGATGGGCGGCTCGGACTCCGGGGCGTCCTCGCTGCTGGAGGCCGCGGGCGCCGTCGACACCGGCAAGGAGTCGGGCCTCGGCAAGGACTTCACCCCGATCACCAGCGAGGCCCTCGCGGCCGCCGCGCCCGACGCCCTCCTCGTCATGTCCAAGGGCCTGGAGTCCGTCGGCGGACCGGACGGCCTGGTGAAGATCCCGGGCGTCGCCCAGACCCCGGCCGGCATGGACCGCCGCGTGATCAGCATCGACGACGGCGTCCTCCTCAACTACGGGCCCCGCACCGACCAGGTGCTCACCTCGCTCATCAGCCAGCTCTACGGCAAGGCCTGATATGGGCGACCGCACCACGGAACCCGCCGCCGAGACGGCGGCACCCACAGCCCCGGCCGTACCCGCGCACACCCCCGTGGTCGCCACCCCGTCGGGCGGGGGCAGGGGCAGGGGCCGGAGCGGCCGGCTGACCGCCGGGCTCGCCGCCCTGCTCGTCCTGCTCGCGCTCGTCTCCGCCGGGGTCGGGGCGTACGAGATCCCCCTCGGGGACGTGATCGGCTCCGTACAGCACCGCCTGGGCCTGGGCGGGGCCGCGCTCGACCGGGTCGGCGAGAGCGTGCTGTGGAACGTACGCCTCCCCCGCGTCGTCCTCGCGTTGCTCGTCGGAGCCAGCCTGGGGTGCGCGGGAGCCCTGATGCAGGGGGTGTTCGGCAATCCGCTCGCCGAGCCCGGCGTCATCGGCATCTCGGCGGGCGCCGCCGTCGGCGCGGTCGCCGCCATCGGCCTCGGCCTCGGCTTCCTCGGCAACTGGACCGTCACCGTCTGCGCGTTCACCGCCGGGCTGATCACGGTCGGCGCCGTGTACCTGCTGTCGCGGACCGGCGGCCGGACCGAGGTCGTCACCCTCGTCCTCACCGGCATCGCCGTCAACGCCTTCGCGGGCGCCCTCATCGGCCTGTTCGTCTTCTTCGCGGATAGCGGCCAGGTCAACCAGATCACCTTCTGGCAGCTCGGCTCCCTCGCGCAGGCCACCTGGCCCAAGGTGCTCGCCGTCCTGCCCTGCGCCGCCGCCGGACTGGTCCTCGCCCCGTGCTACGCCCGCCGGCTGGACCTCCTCTCCCTCGGCGAGCGGTCCGCCCGCCACCTGGGCGTGGACGTCGAGCGGCTGCGGCTCGCGCTCATCGTCGTCATTGCCCTGCTGACCGCGGCCGCGGTCGCCGTGGCCGGCGTCATCACCTTCGTCGGGCTGCTCGTCCCGCACCTGCTGCGCATGGCGAACGGCCCCGGCCACCGCTTCCTGGTCCCCGGCAGCGCCCTGGCCGGCGCGGCGGTGCTGCTCGCGGGCGACCTCGCCGCCCGGACCGCGGCCGCCCCGGCGGAGCTGCCGCTCGGGGTGCTCACCGCGCTGATCGGCAGCCCGTTCTTCTTCTGGCTGCTGCGCCGTACCCGCCGCAGGCAAGGAGGCTGGGCATGAGCATCTCGGGATCCGCCGGCTTCCGCTTCCTGCGGCGGCGCCGGCCCACCGTCCCCGAACGCCTCCCCGCCGGCACCGCCGTCGCCGAGGCCGCCGGCCTGCGCGTCCGCCTCGGCGGGCGCGAGGTGCTGGCCGGGATCGACCTGGCGGCCCGGGCCGGGGAGGTGCTGGCCCTGGTCGGCCCGAACGGCGCCGGCAAGTCCACACTGCTGGCCGCGCTCGCCGCCGACCTGCCCGCCGACTCCGGCACCGTACGGATCGGCGGTCGCCCGGCGGGCGAATGGGCGGCCTCGGAGCTGGCCCTGCGCCGCGCCGTGCTCCCGCAGGCGGCCGAGCTCTCCTTCCCGTTCACCGTGGCGGAGGTCGTGACGATGGGCCGCGCGCCCTGGGCCGGCACCGGCGTGGCCGACGCCGACGCCGACGAGGAGGCGGTGGCCCGGGCGATGGCCGCCACGGAGGTCTCCGGTTTCGCCGCCCGCTCCTTCACCGCGCTGTCCGGCGGCGAACGGGCCCGGGTGGCGCTGGCCCGCGTCCTGGCCCAACAGGCCCCGCTCGTGCTGCTCGACGAGCCGACGGCGGCCCTGGACCTGCGCCACCAGGAACTGGTGCTGCGGATCTGCCGGGAGCGGGCCGCGGCCGGGGACGCGGTGGTCGCCGTCCTGCACGACCTGGGCCTCGCCGCGGCCTACGCCGACCGCATCGCCGTCCTCGAGGGCGGGCGGATCGCGGCGGACGGCCCGCCTGCCGAGGTGCTGCGCGCGGATCTGATCGGCCGGGTCTACCGGCAGCCCGTGGAGGTGCTGCCACATCCGCAATCCGGGATTCCGCTCGTGCTCCCCGTACGCGACGCGGACCGGTCCACCGTACGGACGGCCACTTCGGCTTGACTTCCGCTTGACCTTCCGGCGGGGCGCACCGCCCGGCCGCCACGCGGAAGGGCCTCGGACCGTGTCCGGGGCCCTTCCGCACGCACCGCCGGCATGGGCGTACCGGCGGCGGCGTCACCAGAGGCGGTCGACGAGCCCCGGGTACAGGCCGATCCGGGTCCCCGCGAAGGCGGCCGCCTCGGCGCGCCCGGCCGGGAAGTCCCCGAGGACCTCCTTGTCGAACCCGGGGGCGTCGGTGGCCAGCGGCTCCTCGGGCGTGCCGCCCACCAGGACGGCGCCCGGCAGCCGGGTGAAGCCGGCCGCCTCGTAGAACCCGGCCAGCGGCCGGTCGCAGCTGAACAGGACCACGTCCACGGCCGGGTCGGCGGCCAGCGCCGCCCGGGCCGCGGCCACCAGCCGGCCGCCGTGGCCGCGGCCCCGCGCCGCCTCCCGGGTCACCACCGCGCTCAGCCCTGCCGCGCGGTACGTGCGCCCCGCGTGCCGGACCGGCTTGTACAGCAGCGCCAGCGAGGCGGCCACCGTCCCCGCCGCGTCGAGCAGCAGCATCACCCGCGGGGCGAGCGCCGGATCGTGGCCGGGGCGGGAGCCGGGCCAGGCCTGCTCCTCCAGCTCGGCGACCTGGGCCGCGAGCTCCGCCGGCAAGTCCGCCTCGGGGTGGGTGACGATCCTCATCCGGGGATCCGGACGCCGGCGCCGCCGACCCGTACCCGCGGGTCGCCCGCCCGCAGTTCCACCGTGAGGACCCCCGGGCGGCCCATGTCCTCGCCCTGGTGGAGGGTGAGCACGGCCTCCTCGGGGACGAGTCCGAGCTCGCGGGCGTACGCCCCGAAGGCCGCGGCCGCCGCTCCCGTGGCGGGGTCCTCGACGACGCCGCCGACCGGGAACGGGTCGCGGACGTGGAAGACGTCCGGGCCCGCCCGGTGCACCAGCTGAACGGTGGTCAGGTCCAGGCGGCGCATCAGCGCCTCCAGCCGGGCGAAGTCGTAGTCGAGGTCCGCGAGGCGGGCCCTGGTGGCCGCGCCGAGCACCAGGTGGCGGGCTCCGGCGAAGGCGATCCGCGGCGGGAACGCCGGATCGAGGTCGGCCGCCGGCCAGTCCAGCGCGGCGAGCGCCTCGGCGAGGTCGGCGTCCGCGATCTCCTCGGTGTGCGGCGCGACGCTGGTCAGGACGGCCCGCAGGCCCCCGCCGCCGGTCTCGGTCACCGAGACGGGAACGGTGCCGGCGGGGGTCGCGAAGACCAGCTCGCCCGGGCCGATCCGCTCCGCGAGGGCCACGGAGGCGGCCACCGTGGCGTGCCCGCAGAAGGACACCTCCGCCTTCGGGCTGAAGAACCGCAGGGTGAACGCCCGGCCGGGCGCACCGTCCAGCCCGGGCGGCGGGGCGGTCAGGAACGCCGTCTCGCTGTAGCCCAGCCCGGCGGCGGTCCGGAGCATCGCGGCGTCGTCGAGGGCGCTCGCGTCGAGCACGACCCCGGCCGGGTTGCCGCCGGCCGGGTCGTCGGAGAAGGCGGTGTAGCTGAGTACCTCAGTCGTCATGATCGCCTCAACCCGGTCCGGGGCCGGGCCATTCCCGGCCCCTCTCCGACCGGATCCCGCCCGCTCCCCGGCCGTTCGCGGTCCGCCGCTCAGCCGCGCCCGATGTACGGCATCGCCGTCGCCATCACCGTCGCGAACTGCACGTTCGCCTCCAGCGGCAGCTGCGCCATGTGCACCACGGTGCGGGCCACGTCGGCGGCGTCCATCACCGGCTCCGCCGCCAGCTGCCCGTTGGCCTGGAGGATCCCCTGCTGCATCCGCTCGGTCATCTCGGTGGCCGCGTTGCCGATGTCGATCTGGCCGCAGGCGATCCGGTACGGGCGCCCGTCCAGCGACAGCGATTTGGTGAGGCCCGTCACGGCGTGCTTGGTCGCCGTGTACGCGATCGAGTGCGGCCGCGGGACGTGCGCGGAGACGGAGCCGTTGTTGATGATCCGGCCGCCCTGCGGGTCCTGCTCCTTCATCTGCCGGTACGCCGCCTGCGCGCACAGGAAGGCCCCGGTGAGGTTGACGTCGACCACCGAGCGCCAGGCCTCGTAGGGGAGGTCCTCCAGCGGGACGCCGCCGGGGCCGAAGGTGCCCGCGTTGTTGAACAGCAGGTCGAGTCGGCCGTACCGCTCGCGGACCGCCGCGAAGAGCGCGGCCACGTCGTCCGGATCGCTCACGTCCGCCGGTACGCACAGCATGTCCGCGCCGGGCCCGGCCGCCTCGGCCGCCTCGGCCGTCTCCCGGAGCGGTTCGACACGGCGGCCGGCGGCGGCCACCGCCCAGCCGGCGCCGGCGAGGGCCAGGGCGACGGAACGGCCGATGCCGGAGCCGGCCCCGGTGACGACGGCGGTCTTCTTCCCACTTGCGTCCATGGGCCCGCAGGGTACGTCACATGCCGCGGCCGTCCACGGACGTTCCGCCAGCTGAGAGCATGGGGCGGTCAGGGGTGTGAAAAGACGACGGAAGAGACAGGAGTCCCGCATGCCGGAGACAGGCCCCGCGACGGCCCCTTCGCACGAGCCGTCGCCCCCGACGCCCTCCGCTCCCCCGCCCGCCGCCGCCCCTCGAGCCCCCGCCGCACGCCGCACCGGACTGCTCGTCACCCTCGTGCTCGGCGGCCTCAGCGCCCTCCCGCCGCTGTCCATGGACATGTACCTGCCGGCCCTGCCGCAGGTCGCCTCGGTCCTGTCCAGCCCGGCCGCCACCATCCAGCTCACCCTCACCGCCTGCCTGGCCGGCATGGCGGTGGGCCAGCTCGTGATCGGCCCGATGAGCGACAAGTGGGGGCGCCGCCGCCCCCTCCTGGCCGGCATGGCCCTCTACGTCCTCGCCACCGCCGTCTGCGCCCTCGCCCCGAGCGCCGAACTGCTCATCGCCTTCCGCCTGCTCCAGGGCCTCGCCGGGTCGGCCGGGATCGTCATCGCCCGCGCCGTCGTCCGCGACCTCTACGAGGGGGTCGAAATGGCCCGCTTCTTCTCCACCCTGATGCTCGTCTCCGGCGTGGCGCCCATCGTCGCCCCGCTGATCGGCGCCCAGGTGCTGCTGTTCGCCGACTGGCGCGGGATCTTCGTCGTCCTCGCCGCCGTCGGACTCGCCCTGACCCTGGTGGCGTGGCGCAGCCTCGGCGAGACCCTGCCGCCCGCCCGGCGGCACACCGGCGGCGTGGGCCACGCGCTGCGGACCATGCGCGGGCTGCTCGCCGACCGCGTCTTCGCCGGCTACACCCTGGCGGGCGGCTTCGCCTTCGCCACCCTCTTCTCGTACATATCCGCCTCGCCCTTCGTGGTGCAGGAGATATACGGGGCCTCCGCGCAGACGTTCAGCCTGCTGTTCGGCCTGAACGCGGTCGGCCTGATCACCGCCGGGCAGATCAACGGCAAGTTGCTGGTCGGCCGGGTCAGCCTGGACAAGGTGCTGGCCGGCGGGCTCACCGTGGTCACCGCCGCCGCCGCGGCGCTGCTGCTGATGTCCACCGGGGTGTTCGGGCCGGTCGGCCTCGTCCCGGTCGCCTCCGCACTGTTCGTGCTGGTGTCGGCGCTCGGCCTGGTGCTGCCGAACACCAATGCGCTGGCCCTGATGCGCACCCCGCACGCCGCCGGATCGGCCTCGGCCCTGCTCGGCACCGCCTCGTTCCTGGTGGGCGCGGTCGCCTCGCCGCTGGTCGGGATCGCGGGCGAGGACACGGCCGTGCCGATGGCGGTGGTCCAGGTCGCGTGCGCGCTGCTCGCGCTGGCCTGTCTGCTGGGCATGAGCCGCCCCTGGCAGAGCCGGCAGCCGGCGGGCGCCGCGGAACCGGCCGCGGGTACGTCCTCCGCGGCGGGCGCGGGTACGGCCTCCGCGCCGGGCGACGCGTGAGGCCGGCGCCCGGCGCGCCGTAAACTTCGCAGGTGAACGCCTCCGCCCCCACCACCGCCGAAGACCTCCGGTCCGCACTGGCCGGGCTGCTCGACGGGATCCCGCCGAAGCAGGCCGCGGCCGCCGTCGAGCGGCTGATCGCCAACTACCGGGGGCGCACGCCCACCGACGCGCCCGTCCTGCGCGACCGCTCCGACGTGGCGGCGTACGCGGCGTACCGGATGCCGGCCACCTTCGAGGCCGTACGGGGCGCCCTCGCCGGACTCGCCGCGGCCGCACCCCGGTGGGCCCCGTCCTCGCACGTGGACGTGGGCGGCGGCACCGGCGCGGCGACCTGGGCCGTCGACGCCACCTGGGACGGCCCGCGCACGACCACCGTCCTCGACTGGGCGGAACCCGCCCTCGCCCTCGGCCGGGAACTGGCCGGGGCCTCCGGCTCACCGGTGCTGCGCTCCGCCGAGTGGCGCCGGGCCGTCATCGGCTCCGGGATCACCCTGCCCGAGGCCGACCTGGTGACCGTGTCGTACGTCCTGGGCGAGCTCACGCCCGACGCCCGCCGGGCCGTGGTCGCCGAGGCGGCCCGGGCCGGACAGGCCGTCGTGCTGGTCGAGCCCGGCACGCCCGAGGGGTACCTGCGCATCCGCGAGGCCCGGGACCAGCTGATCGAGGCCGGATTGCGGGTCGCCGCGCCCTGCCCGCACGACGGGACCTGCCCGATCGAGGTCGGGCAGGACTGGTGCCATTTCTCGGCGCGGGTCAGCCGGTCCTCCCTGCACCGGCAGGTCAAGGGCGGCTCCCTGGCGTACGAGGACGAGAAGTTCAGCTACGTGGCCGCGACCCGGTTCCCGGCGGAGCCGGCTCCCTCCCGGATCACGCGCAAGCCGCAGATCCGGAAGGGGCTCGTCCTGCTGGACCTGTGCGGCCCGCAGGACGAGGGGCTGACCCGGTCCACCGTGACCAAGCGCCACGGCGGCCTGTACAAGGCGGCCCGGGACGCGGAGTGGGGCCAGGAGTGGCCCCCGGCCGACCCCACGGCCCCGTAGCCGCGCCCCCCGCCGCCCCGTAGCCGCACCCCGCCGGAGCGGCCGAAGCCGCGGCCGCGGCGGCTACGTCCGCAGCTCCTGGGTGCAGCACTTCACGCTGCCGCCGCCCTTGAGCAGCTCCCCCAGGTCCATCGGGATCGGCTCGAACCCGCGGTCGCGCAGGGGCTCGAGCAGCCCCGCCGCCGCCTGCGGGAGCAGCACGTGGCGGCCGTCCGACACCGCGTTCAGGCCGAGCGCCGCCGCGTCCCGGTCGTCGGCGAGCAGCGCGTCCGGGAACAGCCGCCGCAGCACCGCCCGGCTGCCCGGTGAGAACGCCTCCGGGTGGTACATCACCTCGTCGCCGTCCAGCACACACAGCGCGGTGTCCAGGTGGTAGTAGCGCGGATCCACCAGGTCCAGGCCGATCACCGGACGGCCGAAGAACTCCTGGGCCTCGTCGTGCGAGAGCGGGCTGGATCGGAAGCCGCGCCCGGCCAGGATCCAGCTGGCGGTGACGGCGAAGTCGCCCTCGCCCTCGTTGACGTGGGAGGGCTCGCGGACGTCCCGGAAGCCGTGGGAGCGGAACCAGTCGAGGTGGATCTCCGCCTCGGGGGCCCGCTCCGGGTGGGCGAACCGGGCGCCGAGCACCCGGCCGTCGATGACGAGGGCGCCGTTGGCTGCGAAGACCATGTCGGGCAGCCCGGGGTCCGGCTCCAGCGTCTCGACGGTGTGGCCGAGGGAGAGGTAGCGGTCCCTGAGGTCTTCCCACTGGGCGTGTGCGAGGGGCAGGTCCACCGGTTTCGTGGGATCCATCCACGGGTTGATGGAGTACGTGACCTTGAAGTGTGCCGGTGGGCACATCAGGTAGCGCCGGGGTGTGGCGTCTCTGCGCAAAGAAGGCTCCTCACGACTCACGGACTTGTGGAGAGAATCGTCTCTCCACCGAGGAGACCGCGCAGTGAACTGTCCGGGTGGTTCGCGGAATGACTCAAAGACGAGATGTTTCGGTTGGCAATGTGTCCGAAAGGGCAGCAGGAACCGGAGCGCCGTCCGGGCTCCGGGGCCGGGTCCCCGCGCCCGCGGGCCGGGGTGGCGAAGGTCACCGCAAGCCCACCGGACCGCGGGCGGCGGAAAACAATCGCCTGATTTCCGACGGTATAAGGGGATTTTCCGGCCGTTCGGCCGCCGTTCGCACACTCTTCACCCCCACCCCCCGGTGGGGGAGAGCGGTCACCCGGACCTCAGGATGGTGGGACGATGTGAGGGTCTGCCGGTGGCCAACGGTGAGGTGAGGGGTTCGATGGGGTCCGAGTCCGGCCGCGTCAAACGCGGTGAGCAGAGCAGGATTTCGCAGTGGCTGCGCCGGCGCCCGAAACCCTCGCCCGAAGACCCCGCCCGGGTACGCGAGGTGCTCCTGCTGTCCGTAGCCGCCGCCGGCCTGCCGCTCGCCCCCGCCGCCCACCCCGCCGGCTACCGCTGCTCCTGTGACCGCATCGGCTGTCCCACCCCCGCGCGGCACCCCCTCTCCTTCGCCTGGCAGACCCAGTCGACCACCGACCGCGCACAGATCGAACGCTGGGCCCGCAACCAGCCCCAGGCCAACTTCATCACCGCGACCGGCATGCTCCACGACGTCCTGGACGTCCCGCTCGAAGCCGGAACCCGCGCACTCGGCCGGCTCCTCGACGCCGGCATCGACGTCGGCCCCGTCGCCGAATCCGGCGGCACCGGCGACCAGGCCCGCATGCTCTTCTTCACCGCGACGCGCGGTACCCCCGAAGACGAAGACGAGTGGTGGCCCTGCGAGCTGGACTGCCACCCCGAGACCATGGACGAGCACCCCGGGCTGCGGTGGCACTGCCGGGGCAGCTACGTGCTGGTGCCGCCGGCGGTGCTGCCGGGGGACCACGCGGTGACCTGGGTCCGGGGGATGGAGCATTCGCTGCCGGATCCGCTCACGCTGCTGGAGACCCTCACGGACGCCTGCGCCGAATACGCCGGCTCCGCCGACCGGACCCCCGCAACCGCACCCTGGCCCCTGCACCACTGATCCGCCGGCGCGGCGTTCGGGCGCACCGGGCGCGCAGCGCCCGAACCGGGGTCCGGGGGCGGAGCCCCGGGACACGGTGAAAGGGCGGGGCGGGGAGCAGCTCCGCGCAGCGGCACCCCGCCCCGCCGGCCGGACCCGCGGTCAGTGGATCCGGGTGACGACCACGTCGAGGGACCACGGCTTGCCGGGCTTCGCGGGGGCCTCGGCCTCCACGGCATACCCCAGGTCCCGCAGCGCGGCCACGAGCTCCGCCGGCCCGGCCGGCACGGCCCCGGCGACCAGCAGGTCCCGGACCAGCCGCCCCTTGGTCGCCTTGTTGAAGTGGCTCACCACGGACCGCTTCTCGACGCCGTCGACCATCTGCGCGTGCAGCACCCGCACCGTCGCCGTGCGCCCCGCGATCTCCCCCTTCGGCTTCCACGCCGCCGCGTACGCCGCCGACCGCAGGTCGAGGACGAGCCCGTCGCCGGCGGCTTCGGGCATCACCTCCGCCATCGGGGCCCGCCAGTACGCGCCCAGCGCGCCCAGCCCGGGCAGCTTGACGCCCATCGAGCAGCGGTAGGAGGGGATGGCGTCGGTCACCCGGACGGCGCCCCACAGTCCGGAGAACACCAGCAGCGACCGCTCGGCCCGGGCCCGCGCCTCGGCCGGAAGATCCCCGAGCCCCAGGGCGTCGTACAGCACGCCGGTGTACACCTCGCCCGCCGGCCGGGCCGCAGCGGACCGCAGGCCGGCGTTCTTCGCGACCTCGCCCCGGAGCCCCTCGCTCAGCCCGAGCACCTCGCGGGCCTTCGGCCCGTCCGCCGAGCACAGCTCGACGAGCTCGTCGAGCACGGCCGCCCGCGCCTCCGCCAGGCCCGGCAGCGACAGCGTCTCCGGTTGCAGGGGTGCGCCGGAGCCGCCGGCGGCCTTTCCTTCGGACGGCGGCAGCAACACGAGCACGGTGTGTTTCTCCTTCTTCGCGTACGAGCGCGGGGGTGCGGCCCCGACATGCCAGCGTAGGCCCTCCCGAACGGACCGCTTCACCGTGCCGGGGCGGATCCGCCGCCCTACGCTCGGGGCATGCGACGCCGCCCGATGCACATGTCCGATGCGGCCGAGGCCGCGTTGCGCGCCGCCCTGCAGAAGCTGCGGACGGCGCTGCAGGTCCCCGCGGAGTTTCCCGCGCCCGTGCTGGAGGCGGCGGCTGCCGCCGCAGCCGCGCCCCGGCTGCCCGACGCGGACGCCACCCACCTGCCGTTCTTCACGATCGACCCGCCGGCGTCGAAGGACCTCGACCAGGCCATGTACCTGGAGCGGCGGCCCGGCGGCTTCCGCGTGCACTACGCCATCGCCGACGTGGCCGCCTTCGTCGCGCCCGGCGACGCGCTGGACGCCGAGGCCCGCGAGCGGGTCGAGACGCTGTACTTCCCCGACGGCAAGGTGCCCCTGCACCCTCCCGTGATCTCCGAGGGCGCGGCCAGTCTGCTGCCGGACCGGAAGGTGCCCGCCCTGCTGTGGCGGCACGACCTCGACGCCCACGGCGAGGTCACGCACTCCCACGTGAGCCGGGCCCTGGTCCGCAGCCGGGCCAAACTCGACTACGCGGGCGTCCAGCAGGCCATCGACGCCGGCACGGCCGAGGAGTCCGTCGCCCTGCTGCGCGAGATCGGCACGCTGCGGGAGGCCGTCGAGGCAGCCCGCGGCGGTATCTCGCTCCCCCTGCCGGATCAGGAGGTCGCCTTCGAGGACGGCGCGTTCCGGCTGAGCTACCGGGCAGCGCTGCCCGTGGACGGCTGGAACGAGCAGATTTCCCTCATGACCGGTATGGCCGCGGCCCGGATCATGCTGGACAGCGGTACGGGCATCCTGCGGACCCAGCCGCCGGCCCCGAACCACGAGGTCACGCGACTGCGCCTGATCGCCCAGGACCTGCACGTCGACTGGCCGCACCACGTCTCGTACGCCGAGCTGATCCGCCGCCTCGATCCGCGGGACCAGAAGCACGCGGCCTTCCTCCACGAGGCCACCGGTCTGCTGGAGAAGTCCGTCTACACGCCCTTCCGCGACCACCACCTCCCTGCGCTCACGCTCCACGCGGCGATCGCGGCGCCGTACACGCACTGCACGGCTCCGCTGCGGCGCCTCGTCGACCGGTTCGCCGGTGAGCTGTGCGTGGCCGCCTGCGCGGACCAGGCCCCGCCGGGGTGGGTGCAGGCGGCCCTGGACGACCTGCCGAACGTCATGGCCCGGGGGAAGGGGGGCAAGGTGGACCGGCGGTCCGTGGACCTGGTGGAGGCGGCGGTGCTCATGAACCGGGTGGGTGAGGTCTTCGACGCCACGGTCGTCGACACCGACAAGGAGTTCGACAGGCCGCGCCAGGGCAAGGTGCACCTGGCGGACCCCGCCGTACTGGGCAAGGTCACCTCGGCCTCGGCCCTCGTGCTCGGCGCGAGCGTCCGGGCCACGCTCAAGCGGGCGGACCCCGGACACCCCGGGGAGGACAAGCTCCTCTTCACCGTGCCGTAGCGGCCTCCCGGCGGGCGCGCACCGCCGCGACGAGCGCCACCGGGTCGTCGGCGTGGAAGCGCAGGCCGAAGGCCTCGCCGCGGGCGCCCAGGGGCCGGACGAAGGGCAGCGGCCGGCCGAGCTCCACGGTGACCGTGGTCTGGCTGCCGACGATCAGGTCCAGTACGCCGTCCCCGCCGAGCTGCACCAGCCGGCCCTCGGGGAAGCGCCGGTCCACCCGGATCGAGGCGATCGCGTCCGCGGGGACCTCCAGGTCGAACAGGGCGCCGTAGCGCAGCCGCAGGGATCCGTCGCCGCGGACGACGTGCGGCCGGGTCACGCAGGCGGCGTGCATGGCGAGGATCAGCAGCACCCCGTACACGTCGAGGAAGAGCAGCACCCGGTGCACGGCCGGCCACGGGATGACGAGGGCCAGCACGACGGTCTCGACGACGGACACGAACAGGAAGCCGTACATCATGGCGGTCTGGGGCCCGGTGTAGCGGGCGGCGAGGTCCCCGGCCCCCACCGCCTGCGGCGGGCGGCGCAGCGCCCACCGTACGAGCGAGGCCATGGCCCGCAGTTCGTGCAGCAGCAGCCGGCGCGCGGCGGCGGGCACCACGGCGCGGACCGCGGCCCGCCCGGCCTCGCCGCGGTCGGCGCCCCGGGCGCGCTCGGCGGCGTACAGCGAGCGCAGCACCCACACCTCGAACAGCAGCACCGCGGCGACGAGCACCTCGGCCGTGGCGGCCACCCGGCCGGGCAACCGCACGCCGCTTGCGGGGAACAGCACCAGCAGCAGCTCGGCCGATACCACCGCTCCGGCCGCGATCCGCGCCGCCCGTACCCGCCTCATGCCCGTCCCCTCTCCGTGAACGCCTCCATCACCAGCCGTACGACCTCTGCCTGCGCCGGCGCGTACTCGGCGAGCAGGGCTTGGGCGAAGCCCGGCGCGACGGCCGCCCGGCCGCTCTTCGGGATCGCCTCGAACACCTCGTCGGGGACGGCCGCGACGAGCTCGGCGGCGAGCGGGGCGATCCGCGGGTCGTCGACGGGCGCGTCGGCGAGGTCGTCGAGCCGCCGGTACAGGTCGAGGACGGCCGGGTCGGCGGCCAGCGAGCCGAGCGCCGCGTACAGCTCGGCGCCGCCGCCGCCCGCCGTGTCGAGCAGGGTCAGGTGCTCGCGGTCGAGCGCTGCCGACGGCGACCCGGTCTCGGGGGCCTTGGCGAGCAGCGCTGCGAGGGCCGGGGAGACGGGCTCGGGGGGGGCGGGGGGGGGGGGGCGTAACACGGGGGGGCGGAGGCGGCGGGCCCCGAGGGAGGGCCCCCTCCGGGACAGAGTGGGGTTTGGACTCTCCCAGAACTCCTCCCCGCCTCC
>NZ_JBWKDK010000039.1:0-49185 GCF_056436005.1 Streptomyces sp. NPDC043854 | reverse complement strand
ACAACGCCCCCCCCCTCCGCCGGCGCTCCTTTTTTTTCCCCCCCCTCCTTCCCCCCCCCCCCCCCCCCTCCCCCCCCCCCCCCCCCCCGATTCCGCGGTGTCGTGTCAGGTCACCGCAGGTGGGACGTGTCGTTCAGGAGGCGCACCGAGGCGTTGCCGTCGGCGTAGTACGCGATCGCCGTGAGGGAGGCCGCGGAGAGCTCCATCCGGAACAGGGACTCCGGCGGGGCGCCGAGGGCCAGCCGGACGAGGATCTTCACCGGGGTCACGTGGGTGACCAGCAGCACCGTGCGGCCCGCGTGTGCGGCCAGCAGCCGGTCGCGGGCGGCCGAGATCCGGCGGGTGGCGGCCGCGAAGCTCTCGCCGCCGCCGGTCGGGGCGGCCTTCGGGGAGTCCAGCCAGGCCTGGAGGTCCTCGGGGAAGCGCTCCTGCACCTCGGCGAAGGTCAGGCCCTCCCACGCGCCGAAGTCCACCTCGCGCAGGCCCGGTTCGACGGTCACGTCGAGGCCGAGCCGGTCGGCCACGGTCTGCGCGGTCTCGCGGCAGCGGCGCAGCGGGGAGCTGATGACGGTCTGGACGGTGCCGCGCGCGGCCAGCGCCTCGGCCACGGCGTGGGCCTGGCGGCGGCCGGCCGGGGAGAGCTCGGGGTCGCCGCCGCCGCTGCCCGAGAAGCGCTTCTGCGGGGTGAGGGCGGTCTCGCCGTGGCGGAGCAGGACGAACGTGGCCGGCGGGCCCATGTCCGGGCCCCAGCCCTGGGCTCCGCCCTTGGACGGTCCCGCGGACGGTTGCGCGGCCGGGGACGGGACGCTGCCCGGGGCCGGGACGGGGACCGTGGTCGTGGCGGCGAGTGCCGCGCGGACCGCCGCGGCGCCGGCCGTCGCGTCCCCGGGCGGGCCGGACGGCGGCGGGGTGGCGAGGGCGCGGGCGGCGGAGGTGTCCAGGGCGGCGGTGGAGGCCGACGGCTCCCACTGCCGGCCCTGCCGGCCGGCGTCCATCGCCTCGTTGGCGAGCCGGTCCGCGTGCTTGTTCTGCTCGCGCGGGATCCACTCGTACGCGACCTGCGCGCGGGGCAGGATCCGGGCCGCCTCCGCCGCGAGCGGCTTCATGTCCGGGTGCTTGATCTTCCAGCGGCCCGACATCTGCTCGATGACGAGCTTGGAGTCCATCCGGACCTCGACCTGCGCGTCGGGGTCCAGTGCGCGGGCGGCCGTGAGGCCGGCGATGAGTCCCTTGTACTCCGCCACGTTGTTCGTGGCGATGCCGATGTACTCGGCGCGTTCCGCCAGCGTCTCGCCCGTGGCCGGGTCGAGGACGACCGCGCCGTAGCCGGCGGGCCCCGGGTTGCCCCGGGAGCCGCCGTCCGCCTCCACGACCAGCCGCGGCATCAGATGCCCGAGTCGGCCGTACGGACCAGGATGCGGCCGCAGGAGTCGTGCCGGACCACCTGGTTGGGGGCCGCGGCCTTGATCTCGTTGACCTCGGACATGTCGAGCTCCAGGCGGCAGCCCTCGCAGCGGCGCTGGTAGAGGCGGGCCGCACCGACGCCGCCCTGCTTCAGGCGGATCTTCTCGTACAGGGCCATCAGGTCGGCGGGCATGGACGCGACGACGACCTCGCGGTCCTTGGTGGCCTTCGCGGTCTCGGCGTCGAGCTCGCCGGTGGCCGCGTCGCGGCGGGCGGTGGCGTCGGCCAGCTTGGCCTCGAGGGCGGAGACGCGCTCGGTGTTCTCGGTGACCCGCTCCTGGGCGGCCTCCAGACGCTCCATCACCTCGAGGACGATGTCCTCGAGGTCGGCCTGGCGCTTGGCGAGGGAGACGACCTCGCTCTGGAGGTTCGACAGGTCGCGGGCCGACATGCCGACGCCGGAGTCCAGGCGCTGCTGGTCGCGGGCCGCGCGCTGGCGGACCTGGTCGACGTCCTGCTCCGCCTTGGTCTGTTCGCGGGCGGCGTCGCTCGCCTGCGTCTGCGCCGCCACGAGCAGGTCGCGCTGCTGGCTCAGGTCCTTGGTCAGGGAGTCGACCTCGGCGTGCTCGGGCAGCGACGAGCGCTTGTGGGCGATCTGGGACAGCCGCACGTCCAGCGCCTGGACGTCGAGGAGTCGGATCTGGTCGGCGGGCTCGGCGTTCAGTTGGGGGCTCCAGGGGTAGTCGGGGAGTCGGCGGACGGCGCGTGCGCCGTCCAGGGATCGGTGACGGTGCGCGAGACGTGGGTGCGCAGGCCCCAGCCGTGGCGCTCCGAGACGGCGTCGAGCTCGGCCGCGGCCTGCTCGCACCAGGGCCACTCGGTGGCCCAGTGGGCGGCGTCGACGAGGGCGAGCGGGCTCTGCTCGCGGGCCTCGGAGGCCGGGTGGTGGCGCAGGTCGGCGGTGACGAAGGCGTCCACGCCGGCGTCCCGGACCTGCGCGAACAGGCTGTCGCCGGAACCGCCGGAGACGGCGACCCGACGGATCGTCATGTCCGGGTCGCCGGCCACGCGGATGCCCTGTGCCGTCCGCGGCAGCCGGGCGGCGGCGCGGGCAGCGAACTCGCGCAGCGTCTCGGGGCGGTCCAGTTCGCAGATGCGGCCGAGGCCGCGGCGGCCCTCGGGGTCGGTCGGGTCGGGCACGAGCGGGCCGGTGACGCGCAGGTCGAGGGCGCCGGCGAGGGCGTCGGAGACGCCCGGGTCGGCGGTGTCGGCGTTGGTGTGGGCGACGTGCAGCGCGATGTCGTTCTTGATGAGCGTGTGCACGGCGCGGCCCTTGAAGGTGCCGGCCGACACCGTGGTGGTGCCGCGCAGGTAGAGGGGGTGGTGGGTGACGAGCAGGTCGGCGCCCAGCTTCACCGCCTCGTCGACGACCTCCTGCACGGGGTCGACGGCGAACAGGACCCGGGTGACCTCGGCATCAGGGTCACCGCAGACGGTTCCGACCGCGTCCCACTCCTCGGCCCGCGAGGGGGGCCAGAGAGCGTCCAGCGCGGCGATGACTTCAGAGAGACGTGGCACAGGCCAAGGCTACCGTCCGTGCGGGAGGGCGGGAGTCGCCCCGGCCCTGCCACGGCCCTGGCCGGCCCCGCTCCCGCCCGCGCACCGGCCCGCCCCGCCAGCACGGGTACAACCGCGGGCCCATGCGCAGGCACACGCTCCGCCTCCCCCACGGCAGAACCGCCGGGCGGCCACCCGTACGTGTGAAGCACCGGGGGTCGCGTTGTTCGCGTGGAAATGCGAAAACTAGCTTCCTCACCGGAGGTGACGCACGGATGACTGTCTGTGCCATCGAGATCACGACGGCGGCCCCGTTCACCATCGCCGCAGACGGGTCGTACGCTGCCCGGCTGGCCGGCACCGGCGAGGCGCGCTACCCGGAGCGCTGGACCCTCGCGGGCCCGGAGCCGTACGCGGTGCCCCTGCCGCTGGCCCAGCCCGAGGAGGCGGACAGCGAGGTCCTGCCGCTGGCCGACGGGCGGGTGCTGATCCACCGGCGGGTCGCCCGGCGGCACGCCTTCGCCCTGCTCTACCCGACCGGCAGCGCCGGGGCCGGGCCGCGGACCGGGGAGCTCCCGCTGGGCTCGGTGGAGCCCGTCGGGGAGGGCGTACGGGTGTCCCTGCTGCCCCCGTCCCCGGACGGGCGGAGTGCCTTCGCCCTGGCCGCCTCGGGCACCGAGACCGCCGTCTGGCGGGTGGCCGGCGGCCCCTTCGGGCAGGCCGCCAGGATCCCGGGCCGGTGCACGGGCGGCGTCTGGCTGGACCGCGGCGGCCGGATGCTGGCCCTGGACCGGGAGCTGGACGGCATCGTCAAGGCCGTCGCGGTGGACCTGGCCGGCGGCGGGGCGGCCTCCCCGCTGCTGCAGATCGCGGACGGCAGCAACGACCGGCTGCTGCTGGCCGACCCCGACAGCGGGCTGCTGCTGATCCGCTCGGACGCCCCCGGCACGCCCCGCCTGGGCTGGGGCGTCCTGGGCAGTTCGCTGCCGGTCCGGTTTCCGGACTGCCTGCGCGGCGAGGCGGCGGTCCCGTTCGCGGTCCAGCCGGGCCAGGCCCTGATGCCGGAGACCTGCGCGGTCGCGCTCCGCACGGAGGACGGCGCGCTGAGCCTGTGGCGGCCCGCCGACCGGCGCGTCTTCCGCCTGCCCGCGCCCGTCGGCTGGCTGGGCACCGGGCTGTGGAGCCCCGAGGGCCGGCTGCACCTGCCGTACTCCACCCCGGAGGTGCCGTGCGGGATCGCCGGGCTGACCATGCCGGTGGCGCCGCTGCCGCCGGTCCGGCTCGACCCGCCGCCCGTCCCCGCTCCCCGCCCCGTGCCGCTCCAGCAGGCCCCCCTCCAGCAGGTACCGCACCAGCAGGCGCCCCTCCCGCAGCCCGCACGGGTCTGACCCCGGAGGGGGCCGCCCGCGGGCCGGGGCGGGCGGCCCTCGGCCGCTCAGCCGCGCGCCAGGCCCAGCACCTCGGCCGCGGCGAAGGTCTCGTTCGCCGGGCGCGCCGCGTAGTGCGGGGTGAGGAGGGCGTCCAGCTCCTCGTACGAGAAGGCCTCCTTGGCGGTGTCGAACTTCGCCGCCACCTTGGGGCGTTCCATCACGGCCACCATCCCGCCGTGCACGACGAACAGCTGCCCGTTGACCCCGGCCGCGGCCGGCGAGGCCAGGTAGCCGACCAGCGGGGAGACGTGCTCGGGGGCCAGCGGGTCGAGCCCGCCGTCCTCCGGCTCCCGGAAGCCGGCGAAGACGTCCTGCGTCATCCGGGTACGGGCGCGCGGGCAGATGGCGTTGGCCGTCACCCCGTACTTCGCCAGGGCCAGCGCGGTCGAGGTGGTCAGGCCCACGATGCCGCCCTTGGCCGCCGCGTAGTTCGGCTGCCCGGCCGAGCCGCCGAGGAAGGCCTCGGAGGAGGTGTTGACGATCCGGCCGTGGACCGGGCCGCCCGCCGCCTTCGACCGCTCGCGCCAGTGCACGGCGGCGAAGCGGGTGGTGTTGAAGTGGCCCTTGAGGTGGACCCGGATCACCGAGTCCCATTCGTCCTCCGACATCGAGAACACCATCCGGTCGCGCAGGATGCCCGCGTTGTTGACCAGGATGTCGAGCTTGCCGAAGCTGCTCACCGCCAGCTCGACGAGCCCGCGGGCCTGCCCGAAGTCGGCGACGTCGCCGAGGTGCGCGACCGCCTGCCCGCCCGCGGCCCGGATCTCCTCGGCCACCTCCTGCGCCGGCCCGGCGGAGTCCTCGCCGGAGCCGTCGCGGCCGGGCCGGCCGAAGTCGTTGACGACCACGCTCGCGCCGAGCCGGGCCAGCTCGACCGCCTCGGCCCGGCCGAGCCCGCGGCCGGCGCCGGTGACGACGGCGGACAGTCCCTCCAGTGGGAGCGTCATGCGCGGGGCTCCTCTCGGATGTCGATGCAGGTGCGCAGGGCGACCCCGGTGCGCATCTGGTCCAGGGCGCCGTTGATCTCGGCGAGCGGCACCCGGTGCGTGATCAGGCCCGCCAGGTCCACCCGCCCGGCCCGCCACAGGGCGATGGTCCGCTCGTACGACCGCAGCACGTCCCCGCCCCCGTACATCGACGGCAGGATCTTCTTCTCGTCGAAGAACAGCGAGAACATGTTGATCGAGTAGGTGTCGTCGAGGGCGCCGGCGCCGACCACGACGACCGAGCCGCCGCGCCGGGTCATCTCGTACGCCGTCTGCACGGTGGCGGACCTGCCGACGACCTCGAAGACGTAGTCGAAGCCCTCGCCGGACGTGATCCGGTGCCGGGCGTCGGCGAAGGCCTCCGGCGCGACGGCCTCGGTCGCCCCGAAGCGCAGTGCCGCCTCGCGCCGCGACTCCACCGGGTCGACGGCGACGATCTGCGCCGCGCCCTGCACCCTGGCACCCTGGACGACGGAGATGCCGACGCCGCCGCAGCCGATGACCGCGACCGAGGAGCCGGCCTCCACCTTGGCGGTGTTGATGGCCGCGCCGAGCCCGGTCGTGACGCCGCAGCCGATCAGGGCGGCGATGTCGTACGGCAGGTCGTCGGGGATCTTCACGGCGCAGGCGGCCGGGACGACCATCTCCTCGGCGAAGGTGCCGGTGCCGGCGAAGCCGAAGACGTCCCCGCCGCCCAGGCGGCGGAAGTTGGGGGTGGCGGCGTTCCCGAAGGCCTCCAGGCACAGGTGCCCCTGGCCGCGGTTGCAGGCCGGGCAGTGCCCGCACGGCGGCAGCCAGCACACCAGGACCCGGTCGCCGACGGCGTGGGTGGTGACGCCGTCGCCGACGTCGACGATCTCGCCGGAGCCCTCGTGGCCGGGGATGAAGGGGGCGGGCTGCGGCAGGACGCCGCTCATCGCGGAGAGGTCGGAGTGGCACAGGCCCGTGGCCCTGATCCGGATGCGGACCTTCCCGGGGCCGAAGCCCGCGGCCTCCATGTCGTCGACGACTTCCAGCTTGTCCTGGCCTGTCTCGCTCTGCAGCGCTGCGCGCACGGTGCGGCTCCTTGGCTTCGGGCTTCGGGCTTCGCGGGCATGGGGCTTCGCGGGCATGGGCTTCGGGCTTCACGGCTTGCGGCTCCGGGCTTCGCAGGCTCGGGGCCGGGCGTTGCCCCGGCGGTCAGGCGTGCTCGACGACCGTGTCGGCGAGGACCGGCGCGCCGCCCCGCTCCACGGCGCCCACCTCGGCCCGGACCCGGCCCGGCTCCTGCCACATCCGGATCCGCAGGGTCTCCCCGGGGAAGACGATCCCGGCGAAGCGGGTGCGGTAGGCGCGGACCCGGGACACGTCCCCGCCGAGGAGGGTGTCGACGACCGCCTTGAGGGTCATCCCGTACGAGCACAGGCCGTGCAGGATGGGCCGGTCGAAGCCGGCCGTCTTGGCGAACTCGGGGTCGGCGTGCAGCGGGTTCCAGTCGCCCGAGAGCCGGTACAGCAGCGCCTGCTCCTCGCGGATGAGGCGCTCCTCGATCCGGTCGGGCTCCCGCTCGGGGGTCTCGGCGCGGGCGGAGGGCCCGCGGTCACCGCCGAAGCCGCCCTCGCCGCGGACGAAAATCTGCGCGTCGCTGGTCCACAGCGGGCCGTCGGCGTCGGCGACCTCGGAGCGCAGGACGACGACCGCGGCCTTGCCCTTGTCGTACACGGCGGCGACCTTGCTGCTGGACCTGGCCCGCCCCGTGACCGGGATGGGCCGGTGCAGCTCGATGGAGTGGCCGCCGTGCAGGACGGCGGCGAGGTTCACGTCGATCCCCGGCGCGGCGAGGCCGCCCAGCATGGCCATGCCGGCGCCGGCGACGGTCGCGAAACTGGGCAGGACGTGCAGCCTGGACTCCAGGGTGTAGCGCAGCTCGTCCGGGTCGGTGGCCGGGGTTCCGGCCCCGAGGCCGAGGTGGTAGAGCTGGATGTCCTTGTGGTCCCAGGCGATGTCCCCGAGGCGGGGTTCGGCGGCCAGGGCCCTGGCGGCATCGATCGGCATGAGGGTGCTGCTCCCTTGTCCGTGGAAGACCTCGGCGCGGTCGTCCGCACCGTCGGCCGCGCCGAGGTCGCGTGCGGACCGGTCCGGGACGCGCGGACGCTCGAACACTCCGGAGGGCTTCGGGGCGACCGCCCGGCCCGGGCGTTCTAGAACGCGTTCCAGAAACCGGTGAGGGAATGTATAACGCACGCCCCAGCACTTGTGAAGGCTCCTGACATCACGTCAGATCCCTTCGGGTGAAGCGTCCTGCCCGATTTCCGGCCGCCCCGCCCCTACCCTGACCGGGTGGACGAAATGCCCCGCTCGCACCGCCCCTCCCGCTCCCTGCGGGTCCTCCTCTGGCCGCCGGACCCGGCCCTCGCGGTCCTGCTGGGGCTCCAGCCGGACATCGAGATGGTGTCCTCCCCGATGGAGCGCCCGGCGGTGGCCGTGGTGGACGACGTGCCGGCGGTCGCCGAGGTGATGGCGGACGACCCGGAGTGCCGCGTCCTCGTCACCACCGGCTCCGCCCACCCCGGCCTGCTGGACGCGGTCCTCGCCTCCGGCGCCTCCGGCCTGGTCCTGCGGGACGGACCGCCGGAGGACCTGGCGGACGCGATCCGCCGGGCGGCGCAGGGCGAGACGGTGGTGGACCCGGCCCTGCGCACCGGCTCCTGAGCGGACACGGGGAAGTCCGGTGGGGGTGCCGTGCCCCGTCAGGGGCGCGGGGAACTGCGCGACCAGCCACAGACGGCCCGCAGGTTGTGTCCCGCACTTCCCGCGGAGCGCTCAGGCGTCACGGCGCAGGAGCGTCACCACCGCCGCCCCGCCCAGGCCGATGTTGTGGGCCAGGCCCACCCGCGCCCCGCCGACCTGGCGGGGGCCGGCCTCGCCGCGCAGCTGCCAGACCAGTTCCGCGGCCTGCGCGAGGCCCGTCGCGCCCAGCGGGTGGCCCTTGGAGATCAGGCCGCCGGACGGGTTGACCACCCACCGGCCGCCGTACGTGGTCGCCCCGGACTCGACGAGCCTGCCGGACGCGCCGGCCGCGCACATGCCGAGCGCCTCGTACGTCAGGAGCTCGTTGACGGAGAAGCAGTCGTGCAGCTCGATCACGTCGACGTCCTCGATGCCGAGGCCGGAGGCCGCGTACGCCTGCCGGGCCGCGGCCGTGCTCATCGGCCTGCCGACGACGTCGATGCAGGAGCCGGAGGCGAAGGAGTCCGGGGTGTCCGTCGCCATCGCCTGGCCGGCGATCTCCACCGCCCTGGCGTGCAGCCCGTGCCGTACGAGGAACCGCTCCGAGACGACCACCGCCGCCGCGGCCCCGTCGGAGGTCGGCGAGCACTGGAGCCGGGTCAGCGGCGGGTGGATCGGCTTCGCGGCGAGGACCTGCTCGACCGTGTACACGTCCTGGAACTGGGCGTTCGGATTGTTCGCCGAGTGCCGGTGGTTCTTCGCCGCGACCGCCGCGAGCTGCGCCGGCGTGGTCCCGTACCGCTCCATGTGCTCGCGTGCGGCGTTGCCGAACATCTGGGCGGTGGGCGGTGACATCGCGAAGCCGTGCCGGGCGGCCATGATCCCGTAGTGGCGGGCCACCGGGGAGGCGGCGAAGTCGCCGCCGTCGGACCCGCCGCCCAGGGCGCCCTTCTTCATCTTCTCGAAGCCGAGCGCGAGCACGCAGTCGGCGAGGCCGCCCGCCACGAACTGCCGGGCCATCATCAGCGCGGTGGCGCCCGTCGCGCAGTTGTTGTTCACGTTGTAGACGGGGACCCCGGTCAGCCCCAGCCCGTACGCGGCCCGCTGGCCGGCCGTGGAGGCCTGGAAGCAGTGGCCCACCGGCACCTGCTCGACCAGTTCGTAGCCGATGCCCGCGTCCGCGAGCGCCGCCCCGCCCGCCTCCTTCGCCATGTCCCAGTACTGCCAGTCCCGCGATTCCGGCTTCGCGAACCGCGTCATGCCGACACCCACGATGTACGACTTCACGCCCCTCAACTCCTTCGAGTCCCTTCAATCCCTGGGCAGGCCGAGGATCCGCTCGGCGACGACGTTGAGCTGGACCTGCGTGGTGCCGCCGGCGATGGTCAGGCAGCGGGACATCAGCAGCCCGTGCACCGCCCGCTCCCCCGCCCCCTCCCGTACGGCTCCCGCCGGGCCCAGCAGTTCGAGGGCGAGCTCCGCGGTCCGCTGCTGGTGCGGGGTCTGCACGAGCTTGCGTACGGAGGCGCCCGCGCCCGGCTCCAGCCCGGACACCTGCCGGAGCGTGGTGCGCAGCCCCATGCAGGCGAGGGCGTGCGCCTCGGCCGCGAGGGCGCCGATGCGGGCGCGGTGGGCCTCGCCGAGTCCGGCGGCCCGGTCGAGGAGGGCTTCGACGCCGGAGGCGAAGGCCAGTTGGTCGGCCATGTGGACGCGCTCGTTGCCGAGGGTGTTGCGGGCGACCTTCCAGCCGTCGCCGGGTGCCCCGACCAGGGCGTCCGCGGGCAGGACGGCGTCGTCGAACCAGACCTCGTTGAACAGGGCCTCGCCGGTGATCTCCCGCAGCGGGCGCACGTCGATGCCGGGGGTGTGGCGCATGTCGACGACGAAGTAGCCGAGCCCCCGGTGCTTGGGGGCGTCCGGGTCGGTGCGGGCCAGCAGGATCCCGAAGTCGGCGCTGTGCGCGGAACTCGTCCACACCTTCTGTCCGTTGATCCTCCAGGAGCCGTCCTCTTCCGACCGCTCGGCCCTGGTCCGCAGCCCGGCCAGGTCCGAGCCCGCGCCCGGTTCGGAGAAGAGCTGGCACCAGGCGGTGTCCCCGCGCAGCGCGGGCAGCAGGTACCGCTCCTGCTGCGCGGGGGTCCCGTAGGCGAGCAGCGAGGGCACGACCCAGGTGGCGATCCCGAGGTCGGCGAGCCGCACCCCGGCCCGGGCCAGCTCCTGCTGGACGACGAGCTGTTCGACGGGCCCGGCGCCGCGCCCGTACGGGGGCGGCAGGTGCGGGGCCGCGTAGCCGGTGGGCGCCAGGGTGCGGCGGGCCGCGGCCGGGTCCTGGCCCCGCGCCGCCTCGGCGGCGCGGCGGGCGGCGGGCCGGTACGCCTCGGCTTGCTCCGGGAGCTCCAGCCTGAGCTCGCGCCGGACCCCGGCGGACGCCAGCCGGACGGCCCGCAGGCGGTGCTCGTCGCCGGGGCCGAGGAGCTGCCGGGCGACGAGGGCCCGCCGCAGGTGGATGTGCGCGTCGTGCTCCCAGGTGAAGCCGATCCCGCCGAGCACCTGGATGCAGTCCTTGGCGCACGAGTAGGCGGCGTCCAGCGCGGTCCCGGCGGCGAGCGCGGCCGCCAGGGAGCGCGGCCCGGCGGGCCCGTCCGCGGACCGGGCGGCGTCCCAGGCCAGGGCCCGGGCCTGCTCCAGGCGGACCAGCATGTCGGCGCACAGGTGCTTGACCGCTTGGAACTGCCCGATGGGCCGGCCGAACTGCACCCGGACCTTCGCGTACGCGGTGGCCGTGTGCAGGGCCCAGGCGGCGGTGCCGCAGGCGTCGGCGGCGAACAGGGCGCAGGAGAGGTCCCGGACCAGTTCCCCGTCCAGGGCCAGCCGGCGGCCGGGCGGGACGGGGACGGCGCGCGCCCGCACCTCGGCGGTGGGCCGGGTCGGGTCGGCGGCGGCGTGCGTACGGATCTCCAGCGCGGCGGCGTCCACGGCGTACCAGGAGATGCCGCCGGAGGCGCCGGCGGCGGTGCTCCCGGCGGTGGCGCCGGCCGTGCCGTCGGCGGGTGCGGCGGGTGCGGCGGCGAGCAGCACCAGGTCGGCCTCCCCGGCGCCGAGCACGGGCGGCGCGAGCCCGTCGAGCAGGTGCCCGCCGCCGGGGGCGGGGGCGGCGGTCACGCTGCCGGGTCCGAGGGCGACGGCCCCGATCCGGGTGCCGTCGGCCAGCGCGCCGGCGAGTTCGGCCGCTCCGGCCCGCTGGAGCAGGACGGAGGCCAGGGCGCCGGGCAGGTACGGCCCGGGCAGCGCGGCCCGGGCGGCTTCCTCGACCGCGACGGCGAGGTCGAGGAGGGTGCCGCCGTCCAGGTGGGGAGCGAGCAGCCCGGAGGCGGCGAGCGCGTCCCACCAGGCGGGCCGGACCCCGGTGCGGGGCGGGCGGTCGAGGAGTGTGCGGACCTCCTCGGGCGGCACGGTGCGGGCCGCCCAGCCGCGTACGGCTTCGGCGAGGTCCCGCTGCTCCTGCGTGATGGCGATGCCCATGCGGATCCCTGCCGCCTCTCCACGTCCGCCGGTCGGCGCCGGCCCGGGCGCGGGCGCCCGGCGGTCCCTGATCGCGGGCAGAGTAGAACACGTTCCATTCCGACGGAAGGCCGGAATGCGGGCCCGCGCGGGATGCGCCACGAATCGGCCATGGCCGAAAAACGCTCTAGCTGACCTCCGCCCCGAATGATCGAATCTGGGCGTTCACGCCACCCCTATCAGTCAACTCCAGGACGGAAATCACCCGTGAATTCCATGACGTACGCGGATCTGCACCGCCAGGTATCACTGGACATCGAAGCGGAAATACAGGCCGCCATCGCAGGACTCGTCCCCGCGTCCGGAGCGGGAACGGCCAGGAGCGCGGCCAAGAGCGCCGTCACCAAACTCCTGCGCCATCAAAAGCTGAGGCATCCGCTCTCCGTTCTCCCGATGCTCGTGCACGGAATCGAGACGGGAAATCCGGCCCCCGCCGTCCCGCTGGCCGCCCTGCACGTGCTGTGGTGGACCTCGGCCTGCTATCTCGACGACCTGGCCGACACCCGCCCCCCGCACGCCGCGCCACAACCCGCGCAACATCCCGCCCCCGCCCCACCCCCGGGCATCGACCGCAACGAAGGCCTGCTGGCCTCCGTCCTCAGCGGCACCGTCCTGCCGCTGCGGATCGTCCAGTCGCTGCCGGTGCCGGCGGCCGTGCACGGCCTGCTCACGGCCGAGATCGCAACCGGCTGGGCCGTGGGCACCGAGGGCCAGCTGACCGACATCGGCTCCGACCCCGCCCGCGCGACCCCGCAGTCCGTCATCGCGGGCTACCGCGGTAAATCCGGCGGACCCTTCTCGATGATCACGGCCATGGCGGCGATATTGGCCGGGTCCGACGGCGAGAGAGTGGGACTCTGGCGCGAGTTCGGATACGCCTTCGGCATACTCTGGCAAATATTCAACGACCAGGAGGACATACTCTCCGGCCGCAATGAGGACCTCCTCAACGGGACGGCCACGTACTTGCTGTCCTGCGCCCTGGAGGATTCCCGCGGCACCGGCGGCCGGGAACACATCCTCGCCCTGTGCACCGCCGCCGCCCGGAATTCCCTTCCCGCGCGTGCGGAACTCGCCCGGATTCTGCTCTCCCCGGCCCTGCTCCACCGCTACCGCGCGGACCTGGAGGCCTTCCGGGCCGACGCCCATCGCATCCTCGGCGTACTGGGCGGGGACGAGCGGTACCTGGCGGCCCTACGGCATCTCGTGGACCACGCCGCCGCCATGCTGCTGCGGCCCGCCCCGGTCCGGGAGCCGGATCCGGAGCCCGTGGCGGCCCGTACCGCCTCGGTGCAGCCGGTCTAGCCGTACCCGCCGGCCGACCCGGGCGTGGCGCCCTACCGGGCGGTAGGGCAGCATGGGCCGCTCACGCGCAGCTCAGGAGGAACCCATGGCCCCCGCCACCCCCAAGCCGGAGACCCTCGCCGCCTTCGAGGCCGCCAAGGGGTTCATGCCCGTACGCGAGGGACTCGCCCTGTACGAGGCGGCGGCCGCCGCGGCGACCCTGGGGCTGCCGCTGCTGGAGGTCGGAACGTACTGCGGGCGCTCGACGATCCTGCTGGCCGGCGCGGCCCGCGAGGCTGGGGTGAGCGCGATCACCGTCGACCACCACCGGGGCAGCGAGGAGCAGCAGCCCGGCTGGGAGTACCACGACCCGTCCGTCGTGGACCCCGAGGTCGGCCTGATGGACACCCTGCCCGCCTTCCGCCGCACCCTGCACCGGGCCGGGCTGGAGGAGCACGTCATCGCGATCGTGGGCCGCTCCCCGCAGGTCGCCGCGGTCTGGGGCGGCAAGCTCGGCTTCGTCTTCATCGACGGCGGCCACACCGACGAGCACGCCACGGGCGACTACGAGGGCTGGGTCCCGCACCTCGCCGAGGGCGGCACCCTCGTCATCCACGACGTGTTTCCGGACCCGGCCGACGGCGGCCAGGCCCCGTACCGGATCTACCTGCGCGCCATGGCCTCCGGTGCCTTCGAGGAGGTCTCGGTGACCGACTCCCTGCGCGTCCTGCGCCGGACCGGCCCGGGCCTGTGACGCCCCGGGCACAGCGGCGGTCCGGACGGCGGGGCCGAGGGCGGGGCCCGGACGGACCGCCCATCCGGGCATATGTGACGACTATCGCACCGCGCCCTCGGATGGCCCAGTGCCCGCCTCCCGGCGGCCCCCGGGTCTAGGCTCGCGCCGTGCGCTACGACGACGACAGCCCCCCGCCCCCCGAGTCCGCCTCCTCGGACAGCCCGGACCGGCGCCGGTTCGCGCGCCGCTCCGCCCTGGCCGTCGCTGCGGCCGTCCTCGCCCCGACCACCCTGGCCGGCTGGGTCCTGGTCCAGGTGACCACCGGGGCCGGGGCCGACGACGCGCGGCCGCCCCGGATCGTGATGCCGGCGGCCGACGCCACGAACGCCTCGCTCACCCCGCCGGCATCGCCCGCCCTCTCCACCTCACCCGCCACGACGCCCGGCACCGCCGCCGAGAACGCCCTCGCCGGCAAGACCGTCGTCATCGACCCCGGACACAACACCGGCAACTTCAAGCACACCAGCGAGATCAACGAGAAGGTGGACATCGGCACCAACACCAAGGAGTGCGACACCACCGGCACCACCACCAACTCCGGCTACATGGAAGCCGAGTTCACCCTCGACGTGGCCCACCGGCTGCGCACCGCCCTCCAAGCCGAGGGCCTGAAGGTGGTGTTCACGCACGACGGCGACCGCCCGTGGGGCCCCTGCATCGACGAACGCGCCCGCATCGGCAACGAGGCGAAGGCCGACGCCGTGGTCTCCCTCCACGCGGACGGCGTCTCCGAGGGCAGCCGCGGCTACCACGTCATCCTCCCGGCCAAGGTCAGGCGCGGCGCCGCGGACACCGCGGACATCGTCGGCCCCTCCCGCGCCCTCGGCGAGCGGATCGCCGGGAACTTCGCCCGGACCACCGGCTCGGCGCCCGCCAACTACCTCGGCGGCGGTACCGGGTTGGTCGTCCGCGACGACCTCGGCGGCCTCAACCTGTCCACGCGGCCCAAGGTGTTCATCGAGTGCGGCAACATGCGTGACAGCAAGGACGCGGCGCTGCTGACCAGTCCGGAGTGGCGGCAGAAGGCCGCCCAGGGCATCGCGGACGGCATCGTCGGCTTCCTGGGCGGGTAGTCCCCACAGGACGCCCCGCCCGACCCGATCCTCTCGGTTGCGGGAAACCTCCGTACCATGGTCCAGCCCGCCCCCCGCTCCTGGATGCGCGACCGCGGCACCACGAGACGACCGAGACCGAGAAGGACACCTAAGACGTGAACATCCGCTCCCTCACTCGAGGCGACGGCGTGGTGATCGGAGCAGCGGTGCTGCTGTTCATCGCCTCGTTCCTCGATTTCTACTCCGCGACCGGCCTGGACCTGCCGAGCGTGTGGGACACCGACGTCTACCGCCTGGCGCTTCCGACCATCTTCCTGCTGGGCTTCATCGCCGCCGGCCTCATCGTCGGCGGCCGGTTCCTGCCGGAGTTCCGCAAGCTGGCGGGCCTGCCGCTGTCCGCGTGGGGGACGGTGCTCGCAGTCGCGGCCGCCTGGTCCTCCCTGTGGTCGCTGATCACCAGCCCGAGCGGCGCCGACCTGGGCGCGGGCTGCATCATCGCGTTCCTCGCCACCCTGGTGCTGGCCGGCGTCGCCGTCGCCGGTACGAAGATCCCGGCGCTCGCCGGACCGCTGGTGCCGGAGTCCCGGCCCGCCGCGCCGGCGCCGTTCGGCGGCCAGCCGCAGCCCGACGGGTACGGCTACCCGGGCGCCCAGCAGCAGCCCGGCTACGGCACCACCCCGCAGCCGGTCCCGCCGTACGGCGGCACCCCGGCCCCGGCCCCGGGCCCGCAGGAGGCGGCGGCGCCCGCCCCGGCGGCCGACTTCGCCCCGTTCTGGTTCGCCGTGCCGGTGGCCCGCCCCCTCTTCGCCGAGGACGGCTCCCCCACCCCGATCGCCGAACTCGCCCCGGGCACCTGGTACCTGGCGGTGGATCAGCGCGGCCCGGCCACGCTGATCGCACAGACCCAGGACGGCCGCCGCGGCGTCCTGAACGACACCTCCGGCATCCAGCGCGGCTGACCGCCGCCCCCGCCGGGCACACGACGGCCCCCCGCCCCTTCCGGGCGGGGGGTCGTTGCCCTACAGTCACCCCGCCCGCCTGACGCTCCGTCAGGACTACCCCGGCGGAAGGAAGGCGCCATGCGCCTCGGACTCGCACTCGGCTACTGGGGCCGCGGCCCCGACCCCGCCCACCTCGCCCTCGCCACCGAGGCCGAGCGGCTCGGCTACACCTCGGTGTGGACCGCCGAGGCCTGGGGATCGGACGCCTTCACCCCCCTCACCTGGATCGCCGCGCACACCTCCCGGATCCGCCTCGGCACCGCCATCGCCCAGATGGCGGCCCGCAGCCCCACCGCCACCGCCATGCACGCCCTCACCCTCGACCACCTCTCCGGCGGCCGCATGATGCTGGGCCTGGGCCTGTCCGGCCCCCAGGTCGTCGAGGGCTGGTACGGGCGCCCCTTCCCCGCGAGCCCGCTCACCGCCACCCGCGAGTACGTCGACGTCGTCCGCCAAGTGCTGCGCCGCGAAGCCCCCGTCACCCTGGACGGCCGCTTCCACACCCACCCGTACCGCGGCCCGGACGGCACCAGCCTCGGCCGTGCCCTCCGGCCCATCACCCACCCGCTCCGCTCCGACCTGCCGGTCCTGCTCGGCGCGGAGGGCCCGCGGAACATCGCCCAGACCACCCGGATCGCGGACGGCTGGCTCCCCCTCTACTGGTCTCCGACCCGCACCGACGTCCACCAGGCCTCCCTCGCCGACCTCCCCGAGGACTTCCTGATCGCCCCGATGGCCCGGGCGAGGGTCTGCGACAACGTCGCCGAGGGACTCCTGCCGGTCAAGGCGATGCTCGGCTTCTACATCGGCGGCATGGGCCACGCCGCCCGCAACTTCCACGCCGACCTCATGGCGCGCATGGGCTACGCCGACGAGGCCCGCCGCATCCAGGACCTGTTCCTCGCCGGACGCCGCGAGGAGGCCGTCCTCGCCGTCCCCGACGCGTTCGCCGACGAGATCAGCCTGGTCGGCCCCCGCGAGCGGATCGCCGAACGCCTGGACCTGTGGCGCAAGGGCCCGGTCACCGACCTCCTCGTCACCGCCCCGGACCCGCACACCCTCCGCGTCCTGGCCGACCTCAACACCTGACGGCCGGCCGCACGGGGCCGGCGGCCGGGCACCGCGGGACACGCGACACCCCCGGCCGGCCGGCCCCCGTACGCACTACCCGCCCAGCTGGGACAGGCTCGGCACCTGGTCGGTCACCGTGGCGCCCGCACTCCTGCCGGCGTCCTTCACACCGCTGATGACGTCCTCGAACGAGCTGATGTCGGCGTCGCCGGCCTGACCCGAACGCAGCTTGGCGCCCAGGCCCTTCAGCGACTCGATGCCCGCCGTCAGCGGGACCAGCGCCTTGGACAGCAGCGGGTCGCCCTTGGCGTTGTTCACCGCCGCCTTCAGCCGGTTGTACGCGAAGGCACCCGCGAGGCCCGCCTTGACCAGCGCGAACGTCCGACCGCTCGCACCCTTCTTGAACTTGCCCGCACGGTACGGCTTGACGATCCACTGGTACGTCGCCCCGGCCGCGAGCCCGGCGTTGACGACGAACCGCGTCTTGGCGAACCTCTGCCGCTCCGCCGACGTGGTCGGCGTCGGCTCGGCCACGGCCACGGGAACGGCGTCCACGGAAGCGGCCTCCAGGGAGGCGATCTCCGCCCGCATCTGCGCCAGCGCGGCCTGAAGCTCCACGGCCTCGATCTGCTCCGGGTGTGCCGCCGCGGACAGGGACACGTCCGCGCGCTGGGCCCTCGCCCCGCTGCTGCCGCTGCCGCCGCTGCCGCCGCTGCATCCGGTGGCCCCGGCGAGCAGCGCGGTGGACAGCGTCAGCGCCGTGACGGCGCGGCGGAATCGGACTGTTCTGCGTATGGACACGGTTTCCTCCGGGGGAGTGAGGTGTCCCCCGCAGCGTCACCCCGGGGCACCGGCACCGCCACCCGGGCCACCCGTCCGGGCCACCCGACTGGCGCGGCCGCCGCCCCGCCCGCATCATCCGCCGTTGCAGCAGTCCGGCTCCAGCCCGGCCGGCAGCTCCTGCCCGCCGAACACCGCCGTCGTGGCCTCGTCACCACCGAGCGCCGCCACCGCCAGCAGCAGCGACCCGGCGGTCCAGGTGGTCTGCTCGACGGGCCACACCGCCTTGTCCTCGAAGACGTAGCCCGTCCAGTACATGCCGTTGTCCGCGCGCAGGTGCGTGATGGACCGCAGGATCTCCAGCGCCCGGTCCGACTCCCCCATCGCCCACAGCGTGAGCGCCAGTTCGCAGGACTCCCCGCCGGTCACCCACGGGTTCGGCAGCACGCACCGCACCCCGAGGCCGGGGACGACGAACTCGTCCCAGCGCTCCTCGATCCGCTCGCGCGCCTGCACACCCGTGACCGCCCCGCCCAGAACCGGGTAGTACCAGTCCATCGAGTACCGGTCCTTGTCCAGGAACCGCTCCGGGTGCCGGCGTATCGCATGCCCGAGCGCACCCGCCGCCAGCTCCCAGTCCGGCTGCGGGTCCTCCCGGTGCTCGGCGATCGCCAGGGCGCAGCGCAGCGCCTGGTGGACGGAGGACGAGCCGGTCAGCAGCGCGTCCGTGACGGGCGTGCCGTCCGCCTCCCGCTTCCAGCCGATCTCGCCGCCCGGCTGCTGGAGTCCGAGGACGAACTGCACCGCCGCGTACACGACGGGCCACATCCGCTCCAGGAACCGGTCGTCGCCGGTGGCCAGGTAGTGGTGCCACACCCCGACGGCCACGTACGCGACGAAGTTGCTCTCCCGCCCGGCGTCCTGCGGATCGGCGGTGTCCACCCCGTCCGGCCGGTCGGCGTAGGCCGCGTGCCAGGAGCCGTCCGCCTTCTGGTGCCGGGCCAGCCACTGGTACGCCCGCTCCGCGGCCTCGTGCTCGCCGGCAGCGTCCAGCGCCATCGCAGCCTCGGTGTGGTCCCACGGGTCCAGGTGGTGCCCGCGGAACCACGGGATGGCGCCGTCGGAGCGCTGCGCGGCGAGGATCCCGGCGACGGTCGCCGCCGCCTCCTCGGCCGTCAGCACACCGTCCAGGGCCAGGCGTTCGGTGCGCCCGGTGGAGCTCACTGGGCCGCGCCGACGGGGAGGTGGGGCTTGGTCGCGTACACCACGAAGCTCTTGCCCATGATCGGGTTGAGCGCCTGCTCCGCCAGCCGCGTCGCCAGGGGCTTCTTCATGATGTCCCACACCAGGAGCTTGTGGTAGGCGCGCACGGGCAGCGCCTTGTCGTTGTCCACACCGAACGCGCACTTGAGCCACCAGTACGGGGAGTGCAGCGCGTGGGCGTGGTGCGAGCCGTACGGCTTCAGGCCCGCGGCCCGTATCTTCCCCAGCAGCTCGTCGGCCTTGTAGATGCGGATGTGGCCGCCCTCGACCTCGTGGTAGGCGTCGCTCAGCGCCCAGCACACCTTCTCCGGCCCGTACCGCGGCACGGTGACGGCGATCCGCCCGCCCGGCTTGAGGACGCGCACCATCTCCGCGAGCACGCCCTTGTCGTCGGGAATGTGCTCCATCACCTCCGAAATGATCACCACGTCGAAGGACTCGTCCGGAAACGGAAGGGCCAGCGCGTCGCCCTCCATGGCGGTGGCGGTCGCACCGGCCGGGGCCTCGCCGGCCTCCTTCATGGCGGCGAACCACTTGGCGACCTCGCGGATCTCCTCGCCGTTGCGGTCGACCGCGACGACCTGGGCGCCGCGCCGGTAGCACTCGAAGGCGTGGCGGCCTGCACCGCAGCCCAGATCGAGTACGCGGTCGCCTGCGGCGAGCGGGAACCGGGAGAAATCGACGGTCAGCACGGGGTCCTGCCTTCGCAGTCGCGGGGGTGAACGGTGGGAACGATGAAAAACACGGAGTCAGCGGACCCGGCGCGCCTGCTCGATGGCGGCCCGGTAGTGCGCAACGGTGCCCTCGGCGGCCTTGGCCCAGGTGAACCGGGTCAGCACCCGCTCCCGTCCGGCGGCACCGAGGCGGGCCCGCAGCTGCGCGTCGCCCAGCAGCCGGCCGAGCGCCGCGGCCAGCGCTCCCGCGTCACCGGGCGGCACCGCGAGGCAGGTCTCGCCATCGGGGCCGGCAACCTCGGGAATGGCGCCGCCCGTGGTGGCAACGAGCGGCGTACCAGTGGCCATGGCCTCCGCAGCCGGCAGCGAAAAACCCTCGTACAGCGAAGGCACGCACGCGACCTGCGCACTCCGCACCAGATCAACGAGCTCGGAGTCCGTCACGCCCTTCACGAAGCGCACGGCGTCCTGCAGCCCGTAGGACTCGATGGCCCGGGCAACGGGCCCTTCCTCGGCCCGCTTGCCGACGACCACGAGATGGGCACCGGGCTGCTCGGTACGCAGCTTCGCCAGTGCCTCGACCAGATGGACGAGCCCCTTCAACGGCACATCGGCGCTGGAAGTCGTCACGATCCGCCCGGGCACCTCGGCCACAGCCGCATCAGGCGACCACAGATCGGTGTCCGCCCCGATGTGCACGACGTGGATGCGCTCGCCGCGCACCCCCAGGTGCTCCTCGATCTCCTGCTTCGACGAGCCGGAAACGGTCAGCACGGACGGCAGGCGCCGCGCAACGCGGCCCTGCATCCGCGTGAAGGCGTACCAGCGCCGCACGGACAACCGCCTCAACCGGTTCTGAGCGGCATCCAGCTCGAGCTTCCGGTCCACGGTGATCGGATGGTGGATGGTGGTCACCAGCGGCGCACCGAGCCCGCCCAACAACCCGTACCCCAGGGTCTGGTTGTCATGGATGACATCGAACTCGCCGGCCCTGGCGGCCAAATGCCGCCGGGCCCGCAACGAGAAGGTCAACGGCTCGGGAAACCCACCGGTCCACATGGTGGCGACTTCCAGCAGGTCGACCCAGTCCCGGAACTCCTCACGCCCGGGCGTGCGGAACGGGTCGGGCTGGCGGTACAGGTCGAGGCTGGGCAGCTCGGTGAGCACGGCCCCGCCCTCGAGCACGGGATAGGGCTGCGCGCCGATCACTTCGACGGAGTGCCCGAGCCGGACGAGCTCACGGGAGAGGTGCCGGACGTAGACGCCCTGGCCCCCGCAGAACGGGTTCCCCTTATAGGTCAGGAGCGCGATGCGCAACGGCCGGTCACCGTCCGTCACGGACCCTGCGAAAGGGCTCGTCACCATGGCCTCTGCGGTCACTCTCGGCCCCCTTCTCCCTGCAACTTTCGCCGGAGCGTAACCGCTCGGATAATGTAGAACAAGTTTCAGACTTGATCCGTCGAAGACCATTGAATCTACCGGCCGGAAACCACACCGTAAGAGGCGGAGCAGGTGATTCGCGCCACGACAGCGTCGCCTGCCAGGAGCGCATGGAACGGGGCACATGACAGCGCAACCGAACACGTCGGCATCCCTTCCGCTCACGGAGCGTCAGGAGGCGCGCCGGCGCCGCATCCTGCACGCCAGCGCCCAGCTGGCCGGCCGCGGCGGCTTCGACGCCGTCCAGATGCGCGAGGTCGCCGAGGCGGCCGGCGTCGCGCTGGGCACCCTGTACCGCTACTTCCCCTCGAAGGTGCACCTGCTGGTCGCCACCATGCAGGACCAGCTCCAGCACATGCACACGGCCCTCCGCAAGCGCCCCCCGGCCGCCGAGGACCCCGCCGCCCGCGTCGCGGAAACCCTGATGCGCGCCTTCCGCGCCCTCCAGCGCGAACCCCACCTCGCAGACGCCATGGTCCGCGCCCTGACCTTCGCGGACCGCAGCGTCAGCCCCGAGGTGGACACGGTGTCCCGCCTGACGACCGCCATCATCCTGGACGCCATGGGCCTGGACGCCCCGCCCACCGCGGAGCAGCTGTCAGCGGTCCGCGTCATCGAGCACACCTGGCACTCGGCCCTGATCACCTGGCTGTCGGGCCGCGCCTCGATCGCCCAGGTCAAAATCGACATCGAAACGGCCTGCCGCCTGATCGACCTGACGGCACCCCCGGAAAAGTCCTGATCCAGCCCCCCGGCCGATCGGCGTCCCCTCCCTACTCCTCGGGCGGAAACACCGCCTCCCCGCTCCCGGCCAGCGTGATCGCGATCGCTTCCACCGGGCACCCCTCCGCCGCGGCCAGAACCGGCTCGTTCGCATCGATCTCCGCCGCACGGGGGTGCGACTGGCGCGCCGCGTCCAGGGCGAAGCCCTCAGGGGCATGGTTCACGCACATCCCCGACCCGATGCACACCCCCCGGTCCACCTCAACCTGCCACCTGTCACCCGGCACCGACGCCGACACCGCCCTCAAGCCCCGGTCCCGGCCCCGGCCCCGGCCCCGGCCCCGTACCCACCCGGCAGGTGGATCATCTTGTGCTCCAGGTACTCGCTCAGCCCCTCGGGCCCGAACTCCCGCCCGATCCCGCTGTTCTTGTAGCCGCCGAACGGCCCCAGCATGTCCAGGCTGAACGTGTTGACGTTGAACGTGCCCGTCCGCACCTGCCGGGCGAAGTCGATGCCGTGCTCGACGTCCGCCGTCCAGACGCTTCCGCTCAGGCCGAACTCGGAGTCGTTCGCGATCCCGAGCGCCTCCCGCTCGTCCCCGTACGGGATCAGGCACACCACGGGCCCGAATATCTCCTCCCGGGCGATCCGCATCCGGTTGTCCACGTCCCCGAACAGCGTGGGATCGACGTACCAGCCCCGCTCCAGCCCGGCCGGGCGCCCGCCGCCCACCAGAACCTTGGCGCCCTCCTCCTGCCCGATCCGGATGTACTCCAGCGACCTCTGCTGCTGCCTCCGCGCCACGAGCGGGCCGAGCTGGGTCGCCGGGTCGAGGGGATCGCCGACCACCAGCGCGCCGGCCGCCGCGGCGAGGGCCTCGGCCACCTCCCCGTAGCGGCTGCGGGGGGCGAGGATCCGGGTCTGGGCGACGCACGCCTGCCCGTTGTTCATCCAGGCCGCGGGGACGATCCCGGCGACGGCGGCCTCCAGGTCGGCGTCCGGCAGCACGACAGCGGCGGACTTGCCGCCGAGTTCCAGGGTGACCCGGGTCAGGTTGCGGGCCGCGACCTCCATCACCCGCCTGCCGGCCGCCACCGACCCGGTGAACGAGACCTTGTCGACGCCGGCATGGCCCACCAGGTACTCGCTCACCTCCCGGTCGGCCGGGAGCACCGACAGCACCCCCTCGGGCAGCCCGGCCTCCCGGGCGATGTCGGCGAGGATGTACGAGTCCAGCGGCGCCTCGGGAGACGGCTTGAGGATCACCGTGCACCCGGCCAGCAGCGCGGGCGCGAGCTTCGCCGCGGCCACGAACTGCGGCACGTTCCACGGGATGACGGCCGCGACCACGCCCACCGGCTCCCGGCGCACGAGGATCGGCCCGAGCACGCCCTGACGCCGCTCCTCGTACGCGTACTCGCGCGCGACCTGGATCGCGGCGTCGTACACCATCATCGGGCCGAGCGCCTGGGCGAGGATGCTCCAGGAGTACGGGGACCCGTTCTGGGAGCTGATCGACCGGGCGATCTCCTCGTGCCGGACGGCGATCGCGTCCTTGATCCGGGTGACGACCGCGATCCGCTCGTCCAGCGGCATCCGGGGCCAGGGGCCCTCGTCGAAGGCCCGGCGGGCGGCGGCCACGGCCCGGTCCACGTCGCCCCGGGACGCGTGCGGAACGCTGCCGATGACCTGCTCGGTGTGGGGGGAGACGACCTCGATCGTCCCGGTGCCCAGCGGATCCGCCCACTCCCCGCCGATGAACAGCTGTCCGTGTTCCACGCGCTCGGTCATGGCCGACGCCTCCTCCGGCTTGGCATTTCACGAACTGATACCAGTTCCAGTTCCAGGAGTCCACGGCCGGGACGGAACCCCGAAGGAGATCCGACGACTAGCCAGAAGACCTCTCGAATGGTCGACTTGGGCTACCAATGCAACACGTTCTCATCGGGGGCGTCAGGAGACGGCATGCCGAAGGAAGAAGCAGCAGCGACAAAGACGGCGGCGGAACCCGCGACGGCGGAACCCGCTCCCCCCGAAGTCACCCACCACGGCGGTGGCGTCGCAGCCGTCAAGGTGCCCATCCCGGACAACCCGCTGGGCCACACCCTCGTCCACGTCCTCGACACCGACCACGGCCCCGTCCTCATCGACACCGGCTGGGACGACCCGCACTCCTGGAACACCCTCACCGCCGGCCTGAAAATCCTCGGCACCGCGGTCTCCGACGTACACGGCGTCGTCATCACCCACCACCACCCCGACCACCACGGCCTCTCCGGCAAGGTCCGGGACGCCTCCGGCGCCTGGATCGCCCTGCATCCCGCCGACACCGAGGTCGTCCTGCGGACCCGCTCCGCCGCCCCCGCCGTCTGGCTCGACCACCTGACCGCCAAGCTCGCCGCCGCCGGAGCCCCCGCCGAGCACATCGCCCCGCTGCGAGCGGCCCGCGCGAGCGGCCGGATGCGGCCCCTGCCCGGCCTGCGCGCCGCCGTCCCCGACCGGGAGATCGTCCACGGCGAGCTGCTGCCCCTCGCCGGGCGCAGGCTCCGCGCCGTCTGGACCCCCGGCCACACCCCCGGCCACGTCTGCCTGCACCTGGAGGAAGCGCACCCGGCGAACCTGCCCGGCAACGGCCGCCTCTTCTCCGGAGACCACCTGCTGCCCGGGATCTCCCCGCACATCGGCCTCTACGAGGCCCCGGAGCCGGATCCGGAGAACCCGGAGGACACCCGCGCCCCCGACCCCCTCGGGGACTACCTCGACTCCCTCGAACGCATCGCCCGCCTGAACCCCGCCGAGGTGCTCCCCGCCCACCAGCACGCCTTCACCGACGCCCCGGCCCGGGTCCGCGAGCTGCTGCGCCACCACGAGGAACGGCTGGCCGGGCTGTGGGAGCTGCTGGCCGAGCCGCTGACGCCGTGGGGGCTGGCCGAGCGCATGGCGTGGAACCGGCCCTGGGAGCAGATCCCGTACGGCTCCCGCAGCATCGCGGTCTCGGAGGCGGAGGCGCACCTGCGGCGCCTGGTGAAACAGGGCCGGGCCGAACCGGTGCCGGGCAGCGACCCGACCGCGTACCGCGCGCTGTAGGGACGACGGCACGCACCCGGCAAGCACCACACAACGCCCACCCACCACCCCGGCCCCGACCCCGGCCCCACCGGTAAGGGCCGCCCGCCCCCTGCGCCACCCGCCCCCTCGATACCGGCCGGTACAGTAAGGCCGTCGTCCACCCTTCCGTACGGGGGGAAGCCGGTGCAATTCCGGCGCTGACCCGCAACCGTGACCCGCCCCGGCCCCCGCCGGGCGGCAGCCGGACTGCCCCGTACACGAAGGTGCGCGGCTCGTGCCGCCGGAGTCTCCGGCGGCCGGCACCGTCGAGGTCAACGGAGTCGGAGCCCGGTGCCTGCGCGCGCCTGCCTCCCGCTCCCCCAGCAGGAGAGGCACCCACCCGCATGAACATCCGCCGCAGCGCCGCAGCGCTCGCCGCCTCCGCCGTGCTCTGCGCGGGTGCCGCCCCCGCGGCCTTCGCCGCGCCCTCGGCGCCGTCCCCGTCGGCCTCGACGCCGCCGGCGATCCCCTCCGGCCTGTTCGGCAGGAAGGACCCCACGTACGACGGCGTGTGGCGGCAGTCCATCGCGCTGCTCGCCCAGCACACGGTCGGCGTCAAGCCCGCCAAGGAGGCCGTGGGCTGGCTGGCCGGGCAGAGTTGCGCGAACGGCGGCTTCGCCTCCTTCCGCGCGGACGCCTCCGCGGCCTGCGACGCGACGACGATGTACGACACGAACGCCACCGCGATGGCCGTGCAGGCGCTGAAGACGCTGGGCGGGCAGGACGCCGCCGTGAAGAAGAGCGTGGACTGGCTGAAGTCCGTCCAGAACGAGGACGGCGGCTGGGCCTTCGTCCCCGGCTCCCCGAGCGACGCCAACTCCACCGCCGTGGTCATCAGCGCCCTGGCCGCGGCGGGCGAGAAGCCGGCCGAGGTGAAGTCGAAGGCCGGCAAGTCCGCGTACGAGGGCCTGCTCGCGTTCCAGCTGGGCTGCGCCGCGCAGCCGCCCTCCGACGGGGGCGCGTTCGCGTACCAGCCGGCCGACGGGAAGCTGCTCCCCAATGCGGATGCGACGGCCGCCGCGGTCCTGGCCGCCCTGGGCAGGGGTGCGGTCGTCGCCCCGGCGGCGAAGGACACCCCCGCGGGCCCGTCGGGCTGCGCCGCGGCCGCCGAGCCGGAGGCCGCCGCCCAGGCGGCGGCCGGCCACCTGGCCGAGGCGCTGAAGAAGGGCGGCGACCACCTCATGGCCGTCACCCCGGGCTCGGACCAGCCGACCCCGGACACCGGCAACACCGTCGACGCGGTGATCGCCCTGGCCGCGGCCGGGCACAAGCAGTCGGCGGCGGGTGCGCTGGAGTGGCTGAAGGGCAACGCCGCGGAGTGGTCGAAGGGCAGCCCGGCGGCCCTCGGCACCCTGGTCCTGGCCGCGCACGCGACGGGCACCGACCCGAAGGCGTTCGGCGGCACGGACCTGGTCTCGGCCCTGAACGCGACGGGCCCGGCCCCGCAGGCCGCGGCGGAGCCGAGCGCCACCAAGAGCGGGAAGGAAGAGAAGGAGGAGAAGGACGGCGGCTCGGACGACCAGAACGTCTGGTGGATGATCGGCGTGGGCGCCGCGGCCGGCATGGGCATCGGCATCCTGCTGAGCGGCCGCCGCAAGAAGAACCAGCTCTGATGCCGAGCCTCCGCACCCGCAACGCCCTCACCCACACCCGCACCCGCACCCGCACCCGCAGAAGCACGCCCCGGTCCGGGACGATCCTGCCCCGGACCTGGACCCGAGCCCTGGCCCTGGCCGTCCTGGCGCTCCTCCTCCCCCTCCTCGCGGCCTCGCCCGCGCCGGCGGCGGGGTACCGCTACTGGTCGTACTGGGACGGCGCGGGCGGCCAGTGGTCGTACGCCACCCAGGGCCCCTCGACGGCCCGCCCGGCCGATGGCTCGGTCCAGGGCTTCCGCTTCGCCGTGAGCAAGGACGCGGCCGCCGAGGCCGCCCGGCCGCGGGCGGCGGCGGACTTCGACGCGGTCTGCTCCGCCACCCCGGCGGCGCCGGGCCGCAAGCGGGTCGCCGTGGTCGTGGACTTCGGCGTCCCGGCGGACGCCCCGGCCGGCGCGACCCCGCCGCAGGACACCCCGCGCACGGCCTGCGCGCAGCTGGCCCCGGAGGCCACTGCCGCGGAGGCGCTGGCCGAGGTGGCCAAGCCGCTGCGCTACAACGGCGCGGCGCTGCTGTGCGCGATCTCGGGCTACCCGGAGCAGGGCTGCGGCGAGCAGATCGCGGACGCCGCCCCCGCCCCCTCGACTCCTGGAGCCGCGGCGCCGCAGAGCGGCGACGACGCGCCGGGGAACGGCCAGGAGGACGGGGAGAAGAAGAAGGACGAAGAAGGTCCGTGGGTGGGCCCCGTCGCCGGCGTGGCGGTGCTGTCCGGCCTCGCGATGGCCGCCGTCTGGCGATCCGTACGACGCCGCCGATGACCTCCGCCACCACCCTCCCCCGCACTCGCACCCGCAGGTACGCCGCCCCGGAAGCCCGGCGCGGCAACGCCCTGCACGCGGGGGCGTGGTGGCTGTGGGCGCTCGGGCTGGCCACCGCCGCGTCGCGGACCACCAACCCGCTCCTCCTCGGGCTGATCATCGCCGTGGCCGGCTACGTCGTCGCCGCACGCCGCACCGCCGCGCCGTGGGCGCGCTCGTACGCCGCCTTCCTCAAGCTCGGCCTGTTCGTGATCGGCCTGCGGCTGCTGTTCTCCGTACTCCTCGGCTCACCGATCCCCGGCACGCACGTGCTGTTCACCCTCCCTGAGGTCCCCCTCCCCGCGTGGGCGCAGGGCATCCGCCTCGGCGGCCGCGTCACGGCCGAGCAGCTCGTCTTCGCCTTCTACGACGGGGCCAAGCTGGCCGCGCTCCTCGTCTGCGTCGGCGCCGCGAACGCCCTCGCCAACCCCGCCCGCCTGCTGAAGTCCCTTCCGGCCGCCCTCTACGAGGCGGGCGTCGCCGCCGTCGTCGCCATGACGTTCGCGCCGAACATGGTCGCCGACGTGGCCCGCCTGCGCACCGCCCGCCGGCTGCGCGGCCGCCCCACCGGCGGCGTCAAGGCCGTCCTCCAGATCGGCCTGCCGGTCCTGGAGGGCGCCCTCGAGCGTTCCGTCGCGATCGCCGCCTCGATGGACGCGCGCGGGTACGGCCGGACCGCCGAGGTCCCGCCCCTCGTACGGCACACCACCACCGTGCTCACCCTGGGCGGCCTGCTCGGCATGTGCGCGGGCACGTACGGACTGCTCGCCGCCGAAGGGGCCGCGTACGGCCTGCCCGTCCTGCTCGTCGGCGTCGTGCTCGCCCTCGCCGGCCTGCGGCTCGGCGGGCGGCGCAGCGTCCGGACCCGCTACCGGCCCGACCGCTGGGGGGCGCGCGCGTGGCTGGTCGCCGGTTCGGGAGCGGCCGTCGCCGCCGCCCTCGTGTACGCCGCCGGGGCCGACCCGCAGACCCTGCGGCCCGGGGTGGTCCCGCTGGCGGCCCCCGTGCTGCCGCTGTGGCCGGCGGCCGCGGTGCTGATCGGCCTGCTCCCGGCGGTCGTGGCACCGGTACCCGGACCGGCAGGCGCACCCGGACCGGTACCCGGACCCGCACGCGAGCGCGAACCAGCCGTGCCCGGCCCGAGCCCGGGCCCCGACCCGAGCCGCGATTCCGAGCCCCATCCGCCCAAGGCCGCTCCGCACGGCGAACAGAGGAAGGAGGAGTCGCAGTGATCCGCTTCGAGCAGGTGTCGGTCACCTACGACGGCGCCCCGCAGCCCGCCCTCCGCGAGGCCGACCTGGTCATCCCGGAGGGGGAGCTGACGCTGCTGGTCGGCCCGTCGGGCTCCGGCAAGTCCACCCTCCTCGGGGCGGTGTCCGGCCTCGTCCCCCATTTCACGGGCGGCACCCTGCGCGGCCGTGTCACGGTCGACGGCCGGGACACCCGTACCCACCGGCCGCGTGAGCTGGCGGACGTCGTCGGCACGGTCGGCCAGGACCCGCTGTCCCACTTCGTGACGGACGTGGTCGAGGACGAGCTGGCGTACGGCATGGAATCCCTGGGCCTGGCGCCCGCCGTGATGCGCCGCCGCGTCGAGGAGACCCTGGACCTGCTGGGCCTGAACGACCTGCGCGACCGCCCCCTCGCCTCCCTGTCGGGCGGGCAGCAGCAGCGGGTCGCCATCGGCTCGGTCCTGACCACGCACCCCAAGGTGCTGGTCCTGGACGAGCCCACCTCGGCCCTGGACCCGGCGGCTGCGGAGGAGGTCCTCGCGGTGCTCCAGCGGCTGGTCCACGACCTGGGCACCACGGTGCTCATGGCAGAGCACCGCCTGGAGCGGGTGGTCCAGTACGCCGACCGGGTGCTGCTCCTGCCCGGGCCGGGCGCGGCTCCGGTCATCGGAGCCCCTGCGGACATGATGGCCGTCTCGCCGGTCCACCCGCCGGTGGTCTCGCTGGGCCGGCTGGCCGGCTGGTCCCCGCTGCCCCTGTCGGTCCGCGACGCCCGCCGCCTGGCACCCCCGCTGCGGGCCCGCCTGTCCGAACCGACGCTCCCGCCCCGGTCGGCTCGCCCAGCAGGTCGGCCGCGCCCGGGCCCGCGCCCCGCCGAGGCGAAGCCCCCGACCGGCGCCGGGGCGGCAGCGACCGCCCCCGCCCGCCCCGGACTCCTGGCGCGGCTGCTCCGCCGCACCGGCGGCCCGAGCGCGGATCCGACCCCGAACCCGGCCCTGAACCCGGCCCCGGCCACGAGCCCGGGCCGCCTTCCGGACGCCGCCGTCCCGGTGGCGCAGGCCCGCGCGCTGTCGGTGCGCCGCGGCCGCGCGGAGGTCCTGCACGGCGTCGACCTCGCGGTGGCCGCCGGCGAGACCGTGGCCCTGATGGGCCGCAACGGCGCCGGCAAGTCCACCCTCCTCGGCGCCCTGGTCGGCACCCTCGCCCCCGCCGGCGGCGAGGTGTCGGTCGGCGGCCGGGTGCCGCACCGCACCCCGCCGGCGGAGATGGTGCGCCGCGTCGGACTTGTCCCGCAGGAGCCCCGCGACCTGCTGTACGCCGACACGGTCGCCGCCGAGTGCGCGGCCGCCGACGCCGACGCCGGGGCGGCCCCCGGCACCTGCCGGGGCCTGGTGTCGGCGCTGCTGCCCGAGGTGGCCGACGACACCCACCCGCGCGACCTGTCCGAGGGGCAGCGGCTGGCCCTCGCCCTCTCCCTGGTGCTCACCGGCCGGCCGGCGCTGCTGCTGCTCGACGAGCCGACCCGCGGCCTGGACTACGCGGCCAAGGCCCGGCTGATCGGGATCCTGCGCGGGCTCGCCGCCGAGGGGCACGCGATCGTCCTGGCCACGCACGACGTGGAGCTGGCCGCGGAGCTGGCCCACCGGGTGGTCGTCCTGGCCGGCGGTGAGATCGTCGCGGACGGGCCGACCGCCGAGGTCGTGGTGTCCTCGCCGGCCTTCGCACCGCAGGTGGCCAAGATCCTGGCGCCGGGCCGCTGGCTCACCGTGCCGGAGGTCGCCGCGGCCCTGGCCCCCGCCCCGGCCGCCGCCCCGGGTGCGCCGTGAGCCGCCCCCTGCGGATCGGCCCGCGGGCCGCGGCCGCCCTCGTCCTCGTCACCCTGATCGGCATCGCCGCGTTCGGCTGGCCGCTGCTCGCCGACCGCCAGTCCGGGCTGGCCCACTCCCAGGACGCCCCCTGGCTCTTCGCGGCGCTGCTCCCCCTCCTCGTCGGCGTCGTCGTCGCGACCGTCGCCGACCAGGGCATGGACGCCAAGGCGGTGGCGATGCTCGGCGTGCTCGCCGCGGTGGGCGCGGCCCTGCGGCCGCTGGGTGCGGGGACGGCCGGCCTGGAGCCGATGTTCTTCCTGATGGTGCTCAGCGGCCGGGTCCTCGGCCCCGGCTTCGGCTTCGTCCTCGGCTCGGTGACGATGTTCGCGTCGGCCCTGCTCACCGGCGGGGTCGGGCCGTGGATGCCGTTCCAGATGCTGGCCCTGGGCTGGTTCGCGCTGGGTGCGGGGCTGCTGCCCGGGCCGGAGCGGCTCCGGGGCCGGGCGGAGCTGCTGATGCTGGCGGCGTACGGGTTCGCGGGCTCGTTCGCGTACGGAACGATCATGAACCTGCAGGGCTGGGTCCTGCTTCAGGGCATGGGCCAGGGCGTGTCCTTCCATCCCGGGGATCCGGTCGCGGCGAACCTGGCGCGGTTCCTCGCGTACTGCCTGGCGACCTCGCTGGGCTGGGACCTGGGCCGGGCCGCGCTGACGGTCGTACTGACCCTCGCCCTCGGCGGCACGCTGCTGAAGGCACTGCGGCGGGCGACTCGGAAAGCTGCCTTCGACGCGCCGGTCTCCTTCGATTCAGGGGCCGAAAGTGGCCCAGGACACGCCCAGAAATAGGTACAAGCAGCCACGGAAGGTGACATTCGGGGCCTTAGGTCGTGAGGCGCCCCACAGGACCCAGGTCACATACGGCCCGCCCTAGTAGCCCTCACGGCACCCGCCCTCCCCCTCCCCGAACCCCTCCCACCTGCACGGCCACCGCGCCCCGCACCGCCTCCTCCCCCACCCCGACCTGCGAGGCCCCCTAGTAGAGGGGGGGCTTTGCCAGGGCGGCGACGGCCTGGCTAACTGGTGTTGTCGCCGAGGCGGCCGGGGCGCACAGCCCCCCGCCGGGACGAACCCCTCTCCCTCACGTGAGTGGCTCACGCATGTCTCCGACATGCCCGCGACCGACCTTGTCCCCTACGGAAGGCTCTCCGTGTCCAACACCGTCATCCGCCGCATCGCCGCTTCCAAGAAGACCCTCGCGGGCACCGTGATCGGCCTTGCCGCCGCCGGTTCCATGCTGGCCGCCGTTCCGGCCCAGGCCGCCCCCACGAGCGCCAAGGCGATCGCCCAGCAGATGATCAAGGACCCGGCCCAGTTCGCCGCCTTCGACAAGATCGTCACCCACGAGAGCGGCTGGGACCACACGGCCACCAACGCGTCCTCCGGCGCGTACGGCCTGGTCCAGGCCCTGCCGGCGTCGAAGATGTCCTCCGCCGGCGCCGACTGGAAGACCAACCCGGCCACCCAGATCAAGTGGGGTCTGGACTACATGAACGAGCGCTACGGCTCCCCGGTCGAGGCCTGGAACTTCTGGCAGGCCAACCACTGGTACTAAGCCGGTGGCACCACGCCGACAGGCGCACCGCACCACGCACGAACGTGCACACACGAAGGCCCCGGTGGCCGGCCTCCCCAGGTCCGGCCCCGGGGCCTTCGCCTTCCCATCCCACACAGGGTTCGTGCGGCGCCGGAGGCGCCGTGTGCGGCCTACGGCTCACTGCCTGCGGCCTACTGCCTGCGGCTTACTGCCCGTGGGCCCCGGCTCGCGGCGTCAGAGCCTCTGGATGATCGTCCCGGTGGCCTGTGCCCCGCCCGCACACATGGTGATCAGGGCGAATTCCCCGTCGCGGCGTTCCAGCTCGTGCAGGGCGGTGGTGATCAGGCGGGCGCCGGTCGCGCCGACGGGGTGGCCGAGGGCGATGCCGCCGCCGTTGACGTTGACCTTGTCCAGGTCCTGCTCGAAGACCTGGGCCCAGCTGAGCACGACGGAGGCGAAGGCCTCGTTGATCTCGACGAGGTCGATGCCCTTGAGGGACATCCCGGCCTTGCCGAGCACGGCCCGCGTCGCGTCGATCGGGCCGTCCAGGTGGTAGTGCGGGTCGGCGCCGACCAGGGCCTGGGCGACGATCCGGGCCCGCGGCTTGAGCCGCAGGGCGCGGGCCATCCGGCGGGAGGCCCACATCACGGCGGCGGCGCCGTCCGATATCTGCGAGGAGTTCCCGGCGGTGTGCACGGCGGTCGGCATGACCGGCTTGAGCCCGGCCAGGGCCGCCATGCTGGTGTCGCGCAGCCCCTCGTCGCGGTGGACCAGGCGCCACATGCCCTGGCCCGCCGCCTGCTCCTCCTCGGTGGTGGGGACCTGGACGGCGAAGGTCTCGCGCTTGAACCGCTCCTCGGCCCAGGCGGTGGCCGCCCGCTGCTGGGAGAGCAGTCCGAGCCGGTCGACGTCCTCGCGGGTCAGGCCCCGGCGGCGGGCGATCCGCTCGGCGGCCTCGAACTGGTTGGGCAGGTCGACGTTCCACTCGTCCGGGAACGGCTTGCCGGGGCCGTGCTTGGACCCGGAGCCCAGCGGCACCCGGCTCATCGACTCGACGCCGCAGGCGATGCCGATGTCCATGACACCGCCGGAGATCATGTTGGCGACCATGTGGTTGGCCTGCTGGGAGCTGCCGCACTGGCAGTCCACGGTGGTCGCGCCGGTCTCGTACGGCAGGCCCATGGCGAGCCAGGCGGTCCGGGCGGGGTTCATCGACTGCTCGCCGGCGTGGGTGACGGTGCCGCCGACGATCTGCTCGACGCAGTCCGGCTGGATGCCCGTACGGGCGAGGAGCTCGCGGTAGGTCTCGCCGAGCAGGTAGGCGGGATGGAGGTTGGCAAGCGTGCCCCCGCGCTTGCCGATGGGCGTGCGTACTGCTTCGACGATGACGGGTTCCGCGGCCATGAGCTCGTCCTCTCCTGCGCAGTGCCGGCGCGGCGGGCCGTCCCGGCGCCCCGCCTGAACTAGTACGCGTTCTAGTTCTCCCCGCAGTCTTATGACCCCCGGGGCCCGCACGCAAGGGTCTTGCACCCGGCCTCCACGGATTCCCCACGCAACAGTTGACGCTCCGTCCCTTGTCAGTTCTAGAACTCGTTACTACGTTTCAGCCACTTCAACTTCCTGATGGGACGTCAGACTTGGAGTCGCCCGATGACCTGTCCCGCGCTGCCCGAGGGTTTCGACCCCACCGACCCCGACCTCCTCCAGGACCGGGTCCCGCTCCCCGAGTTCGCACGGCTCCGGCAGACCGCCCCCGTGTGGTGGTGCGCGCAGCCGCGCGGCGTCACCGGGTTCGACGACGAGGGCTACTGGGCCGTGACCCGGCATGCGGACGTCAAGTACGTCTCCACGCACCCGGAGTTGTTCTCCTCCACCGCCAACACGGCCATCATCCGCTTCAACCCGCACATCCCGCGTGAGCAGATCGAGGCCCAGCGCCTGATCATGCTGAACATGGACCCGCCCGAGCACACCCGCGTACGCCAGATCGTGCAGCGCGGCTTCACCCCGCGGGCGATCCGGAGCCTGGAGGGCGCCCTGCGCGAACGGGCCCGGAACATCGTGGCGCAGGCACACACCGAGGCGACGGGCGGCGGGAGCGGTGCCGGCGACGGGGGCGGTGCCGGCGACGGCGACGGCGGCTTCGACTTCGTCACGCGGGTGGCGTGCGAGCTCCCGCTTCAGGCCATAGCCGAGCTGATCGGCGTACCGCAGGAGGACCGGCTGCGCATCTTCGACTGGTCCAACAAGATGATCGCGTACGACGACCCCGAGTACGCCATCACCGAGGCGGTCGGAGCCGAGGCCGCCATGGAGCTCATCGGCTACGCGATGAACATGTCCGCGGCACGCAAGGAATGCCCGGCCGAGGACATCGTCACCCGGCTCGTGGCCGCCGAGGGCGAGGGCAATCTCAGCTCCGACGAGTTCGGGTTCTTCGTCCTGCTGCTGGCGGTCGCCGGCAACGAGACCACACGCAACGCCATCAGCCACGGCATGCACGCCTTCCTCACCCACCCCGAGCAGTGGGAGCTGTACAAGGCGACCCGGCCGGCGACCGCCGCCGAGGAGATCGTGCGCTGGGCCACCCCCGTGGTGTCCTTCCAGCGAACCGCCACGCAGGACACCGAGCTGGGCGGGCAGAAGATCAAGGCGGGCGACCGGATCGGACTGTTCTACTCCTCCGCCAACCACGACCCCGAGGTCTTCGAGAACCCCGACGTCTTCGACATCACCCGCGACCCGAACCCGCACCTGGGCTTCGGAGGCGGCGGGCCGCACTTCTGCCTGGGCAAGTCCCTGGCCGTCCTCGAGATCGAACTGATCTTCAACGCACTCGCCGACACCCTCCCCGGCCTGCGACTGGTCGGCGAGCCGCGGCGGCTGCGCGCGGCCTGGCTGAACGGCATCAAGGAGCTCCGGGTCAGCCGCGCCTGAGCGGATGCGGCAGGACCGGTTCCAGGACGGCAGGGGCCGCTCCTCCCACGCCCCGGTCCCTGCCGTTCCCTGGGGGCGGGGGTTTTGGCGGTTGTTCACCGGGGTGGCCGGTTCGGGGAGTTCGGCCGCGTTGGCCGCTCTTGACCGGCGTTCTCCGCGATCTCCGTGTTCTCCACTGTTGGGCCGGGGGTTGCACAGAGTGAGGCGACGATCGCGACAAGCCGCGGTAACGGCCCGCCATCGATGCCGTCCGGAGGATTGTCCCGGCGGCGGCAGCGCCGTCAGACTGCGCGGATGAACCTCCAGGACAGCGGTACCGACGAGAGCGTGGAGGCGCGCTGGCAGCGTCTGCCGACGACGTGGCGGCTGATGCTCGACCGGGGTGATTCCCAGGCCGCGGCCACGGGGCGGGGAGTCCTCGCCCTGATCGAGGCCGCCTCCGCGCAACCGGAGCTCCGGCGCTTGTATCCGTTCACCAGCCGCTGCGTACTGCGGTTCGGCTCCGGCAGCGGCCTGCCGACCGAAGCGGACGCGCCGGCCGTTGAGTCGCTGCGCGACGGCCGGTTCCGCGTCCTGAGCCCCAGCCTCACACGCGTCATCGGCGAGGCCGACACGGCGGAGGCGGCGGTCGCCCTGCTCCTCGCACAGCTGTCGGCGACGCCGGAGCAGTGAACCCGGGCGCCGCATCAGCGAGCCCGGGCGCCGGACCGCGCCCGAGTGGCGGCAGCGCCGGCGCGGGCGGATCCTGACAGAACGCGGCGATCCACCGAAGGGGCGCCGGAGCAGTCGTGCCCGGCGCCCCTACGGCCACCCACACGGCCACACGGGCTCGGCCACCACTCCCCGAAGGCATACAGAGCACCCAATTCACCACCCCGGGGCGGTCGTTCCCGAACCCGGCCGACCCGAGGCCGCGCCGGCCCCTACGGGCGCGCGGACACGGACGACAGCCGTGAATCAGCCCGGCTGCCGCGCTGAATCGCCCGGAACGACGATGTCCCCCGCCGGATCCCTAGGATGTCGGTCATGAGCATCGTGAAGATCAACGTTCTGACCGTGCCCGCCGAGCAGCGGGAGGTGCTGGAGCAGCGGTTCGCCTCACGGGCGGGGGCTGTGGAGGGTTCGGACGGGTTCGAGTGGTTCGAGCTGCTGCGTCCGGTGGAGGGCACGGACCAGTACCTGGTCTACACGCGGTGGCGGTCCGAGGAGGACTTCCAGGCGTGGATGGAGGGCCCGATGAAGGCGGCGCACCAGGGCGGGGCCGGCGGCGGCGCGGCGGGGGCGGGAGAGCGGCCGAAGCCGGCGGCCTCGGCGTCGACGGTGTGGTCGTTCGAGGTCGTCCAGCAGGCGGGGCCGAAGACCGGGGCCTGACGGGGAGGACCGGCAGGACCGGGAGGACCCGAAGCTGCGACGAAGGCAGGGAGACGGGGAGGCCGTCAGCTCCAGAAGGCGTCCTCCTCGTCGATGTCCTGGGTGCATTCGTCGATGTCACTGATCTTCCCGCCGACGATCGTGAAGAAGAGGCCGTGCTGGATCTCGAGTCCGCGGTCACCGCGGTCGGCGCGGAACGTGTGCAGGGAGATGCCGTGCCCGCGGCCGTCCACCAACACCGAGTGCAGGTCGACCGCCATGGTGCCGTTGGTCTCCTCGGCGAGCCGGCGGTAGAGGCCGAGGACGGCTTCCCGGCCCTTGTGGTGGCCTGACAGCGGGTTGTTGCCGGGCACGTGGTGGATGACGTCGGCCGTCATCAGCGAGCCCAGGGTGTCCATGTCGCCCTTGCCGAAGGCCTCGTAGCCGCGGCGGATCAGGGCAGCGTCAGGGTGTTGGGACATGGCGGTCACGCCCTCCATCAGTACGATTTAACCCTTTTCCCATCATCGGCCCGTTCCTGTGGATATTCCATGCGGCAGGCCGCGGCGCGCTTCCACAATGACGCCATGAACATCACCTTCGACACCGACACGGGCACCGACGGCACCTGGACCGTCGCCGCCGAACACTTCGACACGCCCGACTCCACCGCACTGCGGCGCGCGTACTACGCGGAAGTCGCCGGACGCTACTGGCAGCGGCCCGCGACCGAGGCCGAGGTCGACGAGGGGCTGCGGGACGACCCGGCCGACGGGCTGGTCCCGCCGACGGGCCAGTTCGTCGTCGGCCGGCTGGACGGCGCGCCCCTGTCCTGCGGCGGCATACGGATGCTCGACCCCGTCACCGCCGAACTGACCCGGGTGTACGTGGACCCCCGCGCCCGCGGCACCGGCGGCGGCGCGGCGCTGTTGGCCGTACTGGAGGACGAGGCCCGGGCGCTGGGCGCCGAGCGGGTCCGCCTGGACACCCGGTCGGACCTGGTGGAGGCGCGGGCCCTGTACGCGCGGAACGGGTACGCGGAGATACCGGCGTACAACTCGGGCCCGTACGCAGAGCACTGGTTCGAGAAGCGCCTGGCGTGAACCCCGGCCCGAGGGCCCGGGGACCGGTCTGAGGCTGCCCGCGCCGGTGAGCGGTGCCGCGCTGCCGGTGCGCCGTGCTGCGCTGCCGGTGAGCGTGCTGCGCTGCCGGTGAGCGTGCCGCGCTGGTGAGCAGACCGCGCCGGTCAGTGGGCGGCGTGGTCGCGGCGCGCGGGCGCGTCGTACGGTTCCTCGGCGTCCGATCCGCAGAGCTCGGCGTTGATCTCCTTGACCAGTTCGGTCAGGTCGGTCGGGCGGTCCGGGCCCCACCAGTCGCCGAGCAGCGCGGCGAGGGACTCCTCCCGGGCCTGCGCCAGCTTCGCCGCGCATGCGCGTCCGCGGTCGGTCGGGATCAGCGGCAGCCCGTCCCGTACGGCGAGCCCGCGCTCCTCGAGCTGGCGGGCGGCGTCGGTGATCACCTTCAGCGGCACGGTGGTGCGTTCCGCGAGCACCGCGGGCTCTGCCGAGCCGTACCTGTTGATCCGCAGCAGCAGCCAGCTGGAGGCGGGCAGCAGGTCCAGCCCGGCCCGTTCGGTGATCTTCTCGTAGACGTGGCGGCGGCCCTCGCGGGTGCCCAGGACCGACAGGGCGCGGGCCACCTCCTCGCGGGAGGAGCGCTGGACGGGGTTGGAGGCGAGCGTCTCGGTCACGTCGGGGGCGGTCACGGAGCCGCGGAGCTTGTCCTCCTTGAGGAACCAGGCGACGGCGAAGGCAAGAAGAACGACGGGGACGGCGTAGAGGAAGACGTCCGTGATCGATTCGGCGTAGGCGTCGAGCACGGTGGGCTGCACGTCGGCGGGCAGTGTCGCGATGGCCCGGGGGTCGGCCTCCACCTGGGCGGCCGTGCCGGGTGGGAGCGAAAGCCCGGCGAAGGCGGTGGTGAGTTTGCCGTCGAGCTGGTTGGTGAAGATCGTGCCGAAGATCGCGACGCCGAAGGAGGCTCCGATGGAGCGGAAGAACGTCGCACCGGAGGTGGCCACGCCGAGGTCCGCGTAGCTGACCGCGTTCTGCACGGCCAGCACGAGCACCTGCATGACGAGGCCGAGCCCGAGGCCGAACACGAAGAAGTAGGCGCTCATCTCCCAGCTGCCGCTGGTGCGGTGCAGCTGGTGCAGCAGCAGGAGTCCGATCGCGGTGACCCCGGTGCCGAGGATGGGGAAGACCTTCCAGCGGCCGGTGCGGCTGACGATCTGACCGGATCCGGTGGAGGCGATGAGCATGCCGAGGACCATCGGCAGCATGTGGACGCCGGACATGGTCGGCGAGATGCCCTGCACGACCTGCAGGAACGTCGGGAGGTAGACCATCGCGCCGAACATCGCGAACCCGACGATGAAACTGATCACCGAGCAGAGGGTGAAGGTGCGGATACGGAAGAGACCGAGCGGGAGGACGGGTTCGGCGGCCTTGCGCTCCACGAGGACGAAGGCGACGACGAGCAGGGCGCCGAGGACGGCCAGGCCGATGATCCGGGCCGAGCCCCAGCCCCAGGTGCCGCCGAGGGAGGCGATGAGGACGAGGCAGGTAGCGACGGATGCGATGAGGAAGGTGCCGAGGTAGTCGATGGTGTGCTTCGTGCGGCGCGCCGGGATGTGCAGGACCGCCGCGATGACGGCGAGTGCGACGAGACCGATGGGGAGGTTGACGTAGAAGACCCAGCGCCAGGACAGGTGGTCGACGAACAGGCCGCCGAGCAGCGGTCCGAGGATGCTGGTCGCGCCGAAGACGGCGCCGAAGAGACCCTGGTACCGGCCGCGTTCGCGGGGCGGGACGATGTCGCCGACGATCGCCATGGACAGCACGATCAGTCCGCCGCCGCCCAGGCCCTGGAGGGCCCGGAACCCGATCAGCTGGGACATGTCCTGGGCGATCCCGCACAGCGCCGATCCGACCAGGAAGATGACGATGGCGGCCTGGAACAGCTTCTTGCGCCCGTACTGGTCGCCGAGCTTGCCCCACAGGGGCGTCGCGGCGGTGGAGGCGAGCATGTACGCGGTGACGACCCAGGACAGGTGCTCCATCCCGCCCAGCTCGCTGACGATCGTCGGCAGGGCGGTGGAGACGATGGTCTGGTCGAGCGCGGCCAGCAGCAGTCCCAGCATCAGTGCGCCGATGGAGACGAGTACCTCACGGGAGGCGTGTTCGGCGGCGGGACCGGATTTCCCCGGGCCGGAGACGGGATCCACGGCGCCCTTGGTGACTTCGCGAGCCATCCGCTCCTCCTCAGGCCGGATCAACATTTCCATCCTGAGCGGTGTGTCCGGTTATGGCCTCTCGGGCGGGTTGGGCGGCCCTTGACGGGTCTGCATAATCGCAGGCAATGGCCAGGGAGGGAGTCCAGTGATCGCTGAGCGCTGTCCGGATTGCGACGCGGTGGGCGTCGTCTGCGAGTGCGCGCCCGGGGGTCCGGGGGGCGCTTTCAAGCCACTTCGCATCCGCCCGTACATATCGCTGTCCCATCCCGGCGAGGCCGACTCACAGGCCACGCAGGTGATACCGCCGGTGCCGCCGATACCGCCAGCCCGGCCGGTATACGGCGCGGAGGCCGGCCCGGGGCACGGCTACGCCCACCCCCATGCGCCGGCACACGGGGACTCCACCCCTGCGTACGGAACACCCGCGATCTGGCCGGATGCACCAGCGCAGGCGACCTGGCCTGCGGAAACGGCCCCGCTGCCGCCGTTCCCGCAGGACTTGGGCGAACTCGGCACACTCGAAGGAAGGAAATGGGGAGGGGGTGGGGGTGGGGCCCCCGGGAAGCGGCCTTCCTCGGGCTCCCGCCGACGCCGCCTGCCGACCGTCCTCGCCGGCGCCGGCACGGTGGTCGCGGTCGGTACGGCGACCCTGGCGCTGGCGGTGCTGCCGCGTTCCGCCGAGAGCGACACGGTTCTTTTGGATGCCAAGCCGACGGGGCCGGCGGTCAGCGTGGTGCCGACCGATCCGACGGGGACGTCCACCTCGGCAGATCCGTCTCCCAAGGCCTCGGCCTCCAAATCCGCCAGGCCCTCCAAATCGGTGTCACCGTCGCCCAGCACCTCCCGCTCATCGGCACCCGCATCGCCGACCCCGTCGGCCCCGCGTGCGGCGAGCAGCTCTCCGGCGGCCCCCAAGGGGCCGACGTTGCAGTACGGCGACTCCGGCCCCGAGGTGGAGAAGCTCCAGCGGCTCCTCGCAGCCCAGGGCCTGTACCGGGGGCGGCACAGCGGCAAGTACGACGACCGCACGGAGAACGCCGTCGCGTGGTTCCAGTGGGAGCACGACATCGAGGGCGACCCGGAGGGCGTCTACGGCCCGCAGACGCGCAAGGTGCTGGAAGGCCTCGGCTGACATCCCGACCCGGCAGTGGCGCACACCGCCCTTTGTTTTGTATCGTGTAGGAACAAAGTGGTTCCGTCCGCATTCCCTGACCGGTGGACGGAACCGCTTGTTCTCTTCTCCCGCCCTGTCTGGAGCCCCGCCGATGTCGGCCAGCACCACCGCCACCCCTGTAGTCCTCACCGCCAAGGCCCTGCTCCTCGACATGGACGGCACCCTGGTCAACTCGGACGCGGTGGTCGAGCGGTGCTGGCGCGAGTGGGCGGTCTCCCACGGCCTGGACCCGGAGGAAGCCCTCAAGGTGGTGCACGGCCGCCAGGGGTACGCCACGATGGCGGTCCTCCTGCCGGACCGCCCGATGGAGGTCAACCACGCCGAGAACGCCGTCATGCTCGCCCGGGAGACCGCCGACACCGAGGGCGTGGTCCCGGTCGGCGGGGCCGCGGAGTTCATGAAGGCGATCGCCCGGCTGCCGCACGCCCTGGTCACGTCCGCCGACGCGGCCCTGGCCGCGACCCGGATGACTGCAGCCGGCCTGCCGATGCCGGAGGTGCGGATCACGGCCGAGTGCGTCGGGGCCAGCAAGCCGGACCCCGAGGGCTTCCTCAAGGGCGCCGCCGAACTGGGCGTCGACCCCGCCGACTGCATCGTCTTCGAGGACTCGGGCGCGGGCATAGCCGCGGGGCGCGCCGCCGGGATGCGCGTGGTCGGCATCGGCCCCCGCGCCGCCGAGCACGCCCCGACGGCCCACGTCCCCGACCTGACCGCGGTACGCGTCACCACAACCCCGACCGGCGCGATCCACCTCGCCCTGACTCCGACCGCCTGACGCCGCACGCACGGCCGGGGCTGCCCGCGGCCCCGTCCCTCCGCCGCAGGTCCAGGCCCGCCAAGGGAAGTCGGCAGGTCCAGCCCGGCTCGGGCGTAGCCCTCGGCCCTGTCGACCACGGGCGTCCGCAGCCCGCCGAGTCGCCACCACCACCGGCCACACATGACCGCTGCGGGCCGCCCGGCCGGCTACTCCACGGCCCCGCCCTCCGCCCGGCGCCGGCCCGGCGCCCACACCCGCCCGCCCGCGTCAGCCCGCGATCGCTTCGTACAGGGAGAACACGGCCAGGGCGGCCATCACGGCAGCGGCGACCTTGGTGATCAGACGCAGCGGCACGTACTTCATCAGCGTGCGGCCACCCAGGATGCCGATGCCCGCCACCGCCCACAGGGCGAGCACGGCACCGATGCCGACCGAGACGGGGTTGTCGTAGCGGGCGGCGAGGTTGGCGGTCATGATCTGCGTGAGGTCGCCGAACTCCGCGACGAGGATCAGCATGAATCCGGCTCCGGAGACCTTCCAGAAGGACTGGTCGGCGGGCGCCTTGATCTCCTCGTCGCCGTCGCTCTTCTTCAGCAGCAGCGTGATCGCGCCCGCGAGGAAGAGGATGCCGACGACGGCCTGGACGAGCCGGTGCGGGAGCAGGGTGAGGACGCTGCCCGCGGCGATGGCGAGCGCGACGTGCACGGCGAAGGCGGCTGCGACGCCGGCGAAGACGTAGCCGGCGCGGTAGCGGGTGCCGAGCATCAGGCCGGCGAGGGCCGTCTTGTCGGGGAGTTCGGCGAGGAAGACGACGCCGAAGGCGATGGCCGTGACGGTGATGCTGAAGTTCGCGCTGAGCACGGGGATGGGACCTCGATCGGTGGGTGGGGCGCCACCGGTTCCGAGAGACCTGGGATGTGTCAGGGGTCGCTTCGGCTCGGCGGCGCCCTGACGGCGTTCACGCGCACACGCCCGGTTGCGGACGGATGCAGGTGAACCTGGACAGGACACTGCGGCCGAAGGTCTCGCTGGCCGACCGCATGCGTGCGGTCTGCCTCCGGGCGCCGGCTGGGTGTCCAGCAGTATGTCGACGGTCCGGCGAAGAGCTACTCCCCTTCTGCTGAGACCAGGATACGGGAGCGCGGGACCGCCCGGACCGGGACTCTGGCCGCTTGCGCCACACGCTCGCGCTGCGCCCTGGCCTGCTCACGCGCCTCACGCACCCCACACATCACCCGCGCGCACGCCACGCCCACGCACCCCCCGGCCCCCGCCCAGACCCGGCCGCGACTGCGACTGCGACTGCGACTGCGACCGCGCCCATTCCCACCCACATCCACCCGGTTACGCAGCAGAGGCGTGCTCGGAATTTCAACTTCCATTTGTTTCAGGAAAGTTGGACCCCCGAATGTGACGTGCCCATGTCGCATACCTGTAACCTTGCGCCCGCCGTCACGCAATCCGGCACCGCCACCCTGGCCGCGCCCCCTCTGGGGGCCACTTGGCCGTACACCCCCCGCACCCAGGGAGCATCCCCATGGCCCTTTCGTCCCGCATACCCTCCGTCTACGCGCGTCGTCTCGGCGTGCTCGCGTCAACCGTTGCGCTGGCCGCCCTCACCTCCCTCGTGAACGCCCCGGTCGCCCAGGCCGCCCCGCCCACCCCCATCAGCGCCTCCGCCGCCCGCGCCTACCTCGCCACCGTCACGCCGCGCGCCGAGGGCTCCTCCAGCGGGTACAGCCGCAGCCTGTTCCCGCACTGGAGCACCGTCTCCGGCACCTGCAACACCCGCGAGACCGTCCTCAAGCGGGACGGCATCAACGTCGTCACCGACTCCAACTGCGCCTCGGTCAGCGGCAGCTGGTTCTCCGAGTACGACGGCGCCACGTGGACCGCCGCCGCCGACCTCGACATCGACCACGTCGTCGCGCTCTCCGAGGCCTGGCGCTCCGGGGCCAGCTCCTGGACCACCTCCAAGCGCCAGCAGTTCGCCAACGACCTCACCCGCCCGCAGCTCATCGCGGTCACCGACTACGTCAACCAGGCCAAGGGCGACCAGGACCCGGCCGAGTGGCTGCCGTCCCGCACCTCCTACCGCTGCACCTACGCCCGCATGTGGGTCCACGTGAAGCAGTACTGGGGCCTGAGCATGGACTCCGCCGAGAAGACGGCCCTGGTCAATGTCCTGAACGGCTGCTGACAGCCCGACACCCGACCGATTTCCCCCACGAGAGGGAGGCCAGGCTCCCCCTCCTCGTCGTACCGTGATCGAAAGCTACGGAGGAGGGGGAGTTCCATGGCAACGCTGCGCCTGGGGCCGCTGCTGCGCCACGTCGACTGGGACACGGGCGGTTCGGCCACGATATGGGTCGAGACCGATCGCCCGTGCACGGCCGAGGTGCGCTGCGCCGACGGGGCCGCCGGCAGCGTGCGCACCTTCCAGATCGCCGGGCACCACTACGCGCTGGTACCGGTGACCGGCCTGACCCCGGGGACCGCGACCCCGTACGAGGTGCTGCTGGACGGGGTGCGTGTCTGGCCGCTGCCCGACAGCGACTTCCCTCCGAGCACGATCAGCACGCCTGCCCTCGACGATCCCGGCCGGCCGGGCCCCGGCCTGCGGATCACGTTCGGCTCCTGCCGGCAGGCCGCCCCGCCCGCCGACCGGCACGGGCCGCACGGGCCGGACGCGCTCAACACCCTCGCCGCACGGCTGGCCGCCGCCCCGCACGAGCCGCGGCCCGACGTCCTGCTGCTCCTGGGCGACCAGGTGTACGCCGACCGGTTGTCCCGGGAGACCCGGCAGTGGCTCGCGGCCCGGCGCGGCCTGCGGGAGGCGCCCGGAGCGCAGGTCGCCGACTACGAGGAGTACACCCGCCTCTACTACGAGTCGTGGCTCGACCCGGAGGTCCGCTGGCTCCTGTCGACCGTCCCCAGCCTCCAGATATTCGACGACCACGACATCGTGGACGACTGGAACACCAGCGCTGCCTGGCTGGCGGAGATGCGGGCGACGCCGTGGTGGCAGGAGCGGGTGATCAGCGGGCTGATGTCGTACTGGGTGTACCAGCACCTGGGCAATCTCTCGCCCGCCGAGCGCGCGGCCGACGCGCTGTACCAGGCCGTGTGCAAGGACGCGGACGGCACGGACGCGCTGCGTGCCTTCGCCGCCGCGGCGGACGCCGACCCCAGCTCGGTGCGGTGGAGCTACCGGCGCGATCTCGGCCGGTCGCGACTGCTGATGGTGGACACGCGGGCGGCGCGGGTGCTGGCCGAGGACGGGCGGGCCATGCTCGGCCCGGCCGAGCAGGAGTGGCTCCGGAAGAACGCGCTGGCCGACCAAGGAACGTTCGACCACCTGCTGATCGGGTCCTCCCTGCCCTGGCTCATGCCCCCGCTGATCCATGACGCGGAGGTGTGGAACGCCGCGCTGTGCAGCGGTGGGCGGGGGCCCCGCTGGGCGCGGATCGGCGAGGACCTGCGGCGGCGCAGCGATCTGGAGCACTGGGCGGCGTTTCCCGCCTCGTTCAAGGCACTGAGCGATCTGATCGAGGAGGTGGGGACGGGGCCGCGGGCGCCGGCGACGGTGGCCGTGCTGTCGGGGGACGTGCATCACGCGTATGTGGCCGAGCCCCGAATACCCAGCACGGCGCGGGTGTTCCAGCTGACGTGCTCGCCCGTGCACAACTCGATTCCGGCGGTGGTGCGGTGGGGATTCCGGCTGGGCTGGTCCAGGGTCGGCCGCTGGCTGGGGCGCGGCCTGTCGCGGCACGGACGGACGGGCCGTCCTCCGCTGAGCTGGCGGCGTACGGGCGGCCCCTGGTTCGGGAACCAGCTGATGACGCTGTCGTTGTCGGGCCGGTCGGCACGGCTGCAACTGGACCAGGCGCGCCGGATGGGCGGAAAGCGGTGGAGGCCGCGTGGCGGCGGCCGGGTGGGCGCAGGCGCCCGGCTGGTGACGGTGCTGGACCGCCGGCTCACGCCGGAACCGTGAGCGGCCTGGGCGGCCGGCCCGCAACCGGGCAGACCCCGCCAGCGCCGCCGGGACGGATCCGGCTTGCGGAACCGCACCACCTGACAGCCTGGCACCCTGACCGCCGACCGACGACGGACCACGCTTCAGGACCCGGCGGAGCCGAACGCAGTAAAACGGAACCCTGCGGCTGACGCGCCGTGCACGTGGGGCGCCCCCGGGCGTCCGAAGCGGGAGTGCCCGGCGTACGCTGTATGGCTGTCAAGCCGCCCCTGCCGCTTCCGCGCGACGTCGCGGCGCTTCATGCCGAGGCACGTCAACCGGACCGGGGGGTCTCGTCTTGTGGGAGAGTCTGGGGTCGCTGACCGCGAGCCCATGGATCTATGCCGTCGTGGCGCTGTCCGTCGTGCTCGACGTGTTCCTTCCGGTGCTGCCGAGCGGAGTACTGGTGATCACTGCGGCGGCGGCAGCGGCCGCCGCCGGGGCGGCGGGACCGGTCCCGGTGCCGGAGCAGGTACCGGACATCGCTGCACTCCTGCTGATCGCCACGACCGCCTCGGTGCTGGGCGACATGGCTGCGTTCCGGCTGGCCCGGCGCGGCGGCGACCGGCTGGAGCGGGCCATCGCCCGTTCCCGGCGCCTGACGCTGGCCCAGGAGCGCCTGGGCACGGCCCTGGCCCGGGGCGGCGGAGCCCTGGTGGTGATCGCCCGGTTCGCACCGGCCGGCCGTTCGGTGGTGTCGCTGGGCGCCGGGAAGACCCACCGCAAGGTGCGGGAGTTCCTGCCCTGGTCGGCTCTTGCGGGCATTGCCTGGGCCGGTTACAGCGTGGCCTTCGGCTACTTCGGCACCCAGTGGCTCGGCGCGGCCTGGCTCGGTACCGCGGTCTCCGTGATCGCCCTGTTCGCCGCGGGCGCCCTGGCCGCGTTCGTCATCCGCCGCCCCGTCCCCGCAGCGGCGCCGACGGCGTAACAGCCAGACCCGCCCCCGCCCGGTCCTCCCGTCCTCGGCGCCGACGGCGTATCACCCCGGCCCCCTGACCTCGGCGCCGACGGCACAGCGCACCCACGCCGCACGGCCAGCCTGCGCCGCACAGCCCGCGTTGCGACGCGGCGCCGTCCTACGCCCCCGCATTGCCGGGCCGCGCTCCCTCGCCGCCCCGCCCGGGCCCGTCTCCGTGCCTTCCCCCGGGCGGAGCAGCGGCTCACCCGTTCACCCGGCCCCGATCGCCGTCGGCGGCTCGGGCTCCTAGCGTCCACAGCACGGTGCGCAACCGAATCCGCGTCACATCCGTGGCCTGGCCGCGCCGTTTCGAGGAGCCCGAGGAGTTCTCTCCATGCCCGCCAAGCCGTCGAACCGCCAGCTGCTGAGCCTCGCGGCCGCGACGCTCGCCGTCGCCGCCACCGCCGCTCCGCTCCCCGCCGCCCATGCCGCCGCCGGCGGCTCCCCCCTCTCGGCCACGGTCTCACCCACCACCGTCGCCCCCGGCGGGCGCGTCGTCCTCAGCCTCCGGGGCTGCGGGAGCAGCCTCGGCCGGGCCTCGTCGAGTGCGTTCGGCGAGGCCCGGCTGTCGCCGGGCAGCAGCTTCGGCATCCTGTCCGGGAGCGCCACCCTCCTGCGCAGCGCCCCCACCGGCGTACACCCCGTCACCTTCGAGTGCGGGGACTTCGGCGGGACGCGCGTCACCGTCTCCCTCCAGGTAGCCCCCGGCGCGGCCCGCGGCGGCGAGGGCGGCAGCATCGGTGCGGTGAGCCCGGGCCAGATCGCGATCGGCGGCACTCTCGCCGCGAGCGCGCTCGGCACCGGCATCTGGATCCTGCGCCGCCGGGCCCGTACGTCCTGACCCCGGTCACCCCCGATCGGGCCTCATCAGGCAGGGGCAGGGGCGGCGGCCGTTGCGGTGGAGCCCCGCACCCGGAGCCCGTCCAGCAGATCGCGTGTCGCGTCGGCGACGGCGTCCACGGCCGCGTCGAAAACCTCCTGGTTGTGCGCGGCGGGAGCCCGGAAGCCGGACACCTTGCGGACGTACTGCAGCGCGGCTGCGTGGATCTCCTCCTCGGTGGCCTTCTCGGGGAGGGCGGGCGGGCGGAGGGTCTTAATGGAACGGCACATACCCCCACTATCCCGCTACCCGGGCAGCTCGGCCCCGGACAGTTTCATGATCAGGCCGGCCTGGAGCCGTGCCCGCAGCTCGGGGTCCGCGACCTCGTCCAGCAGCACGACGGCCTGCTGCATGGCCGCGGCCGCCCGGCGGTCCTCCCGCAGGGCCGCGGTCTGATCGGCCATGTGCCGCAGCGCGATGTCGGCGCGCCGGTGGAACAACTGCCCGATGAGGGTGACGACCACCCCGACCGAGCTGATCACGACTCCGAGGTAGAGGTCGCCGGTGCTCTCCGCCTTCCAGACGCCGAGCGCCACGCCGACCAGCAGGATCGCGGCCCCGACCCCGGCGAACCGCTGGCTGGTGGCGAAGCTGCTGCGCGCCTGCGCGAGCCCGTACGCGTAGTACTCGACCAGAACGGCCGTGAACCCGGCGTCCCCCCGGGCCTCGGGCCTGTCCCGCTCCTGCCCGCGCGGGATGCCGCCGACGTCGGCGTACTTCGGATCCCCGGCCGCCTCCGTCCTCCCCGCACCTCTACCCGCGCCGTCCCCCGACTCCGCCGGCCCCGCCTCGGCGATCTGAGCGATCAGCCGCGCCCGCTCGGCCTCCCGCCGCTGCTCGAACCCGGCCCCGGCCTTCCTCTCCCACACCGCCAGCACGCCGGCGACCCCCAGCAGAGCCGCCCCCACGACACCCCACTCGCCCATCCCCCGACCATCCCACGCCCCTGCCCGCCACCGACACCCCTCCGCCGGGATGCGCCCATCTGACGTGCGGCGCGCCCGGTGAGGGACCTGGGCGCTGCGGCCCCCGGCACCCCACCGAGGGAGGGAGGCTCGCCGAGCCCGACATGGTCGGCGACCTCCGGACCGCGGCCCTGTCGGCCTCGGGAGGAACGATCGACCGGTGGTGCACACCGCGTTCCGACTCCCCAACAACTTCGCCGCGCCCCTCGACGCGACCGCGGCGACCCCTGCCGCCTGGCCGTGGATTTCCCGGACGGGGACGGCACGACGATCCGCCAGCTGCACCTGTCCGACACGACCGCGCCGGCCCCCCGCTCACTTCATGCCCCGGTCGACGGCAGGACGCCGACCGACCGGCACCATCTGGTGCGGGGCAGCCTTCCGTTCACGGTCAGCTGCCGCCCCCGCTTCGACTACGGGCGGGCCCCGCACACCCCGGAGCCGGCCGACGACCGGGCGGCGCGCGGATCGCCTCCCTCACGACGGCGCTCCCCGTGCAGATCGGCGGCGAACGCAACTGGGGCGACGTCCCGGCCACGGAAGCACAGCTGCGGAAGGCTCACGGCCTCCGCGCCGACCCTGATCCGACGCCACGGCCGGACCCGGCCCCACGCCGCCTGGCCCGCGCCTATCCTGACGCCGTGCCGTAGACCCCGTCACCGCCACTCTCCGCGGGCGATGTGGACTCTCGGCGGACTCCGATCACGAGGAAGCCCCCCGGCGATCTTGCGCCGGGGGGCTTCCTCACTGCTCTGACCTGCCAGGTCCTACTGGTGGGCGCGGACGGTTTCGAACCGCCGACATCTGCTTTCTAAGCTCGCCCGGTGTCCGTTCCCTAAGGGCTGTCCCGTAAATGATCTTCCTGTTGCCTCGGGCATGGTTGGTCGCCGTGTGGGTGGCTCGGCTATCCGGCGAGGGCGAGGTTGTGC
>NZ_JBWKDK010000038.1:0-68387 GCF_056436005.1 Streptomyces sp. NPDC043854 | reverse complement strand
CTTCCCCTTCTTTCTCTTTCTCGGCGGGGAAAGAAAAGGGGGAGAGGGGGGGGGGGGGGGGGGGGGGGCCCCCCCCCCCCCCCCCGCCCGCGTCGCCGTGCACTGTGCTCTCCCTTCCCGCACCGGCACGCCCGAACGGCCGACCACGACCGCCTGTCTGACACATCGACAGGCCCGCTGGAGGGTGCGGGCGTTAACGCGGGCCGATCCCTTCCTTAAGGGGGCCTCAAGATGCGTGCCCGAGCGCCCGAACTGGCGTTTTGTCCGATTCTGGATCGCTAGCGTGCTGCCCCGTCCCCCATCCCCGCACCGATGAGGCAGGCAGTCATGACCAGGAACGCACACCGCCGCACCGCCGGCACCAAGGCGAAGGCGGCCGGAGCGCTCGCCCTGACGGCGGCCGTCGCCGGCACCGCGATCGCACTCACCGGCACCGCCCAGGCGGCCTCCGTGGGCGCCGCCTTCACCAAGTCCAGCAGCTGGGACACCGGCTACACCGGCCAGTACGTCATCACCAACACCGGCAGCCGGCCCCAGAAGGACTGGACCCTGGAGTTCGACCTGCCCGCCGGGACCACCCTGTCCTCGCTGTGGAACGGCGAAAAGACCGTCAGCGGCGGCCACGTCACCGTCAAGCCGCCCCGCTGGGACACCGCCGGACTCGCGCCCGGGGCCTCCGCCACCATCGGCTTCGTCACCTCCGCACAGGGCGGCGCCCCCGGCAGCCCCACCGGCTGCCTGATCAACAAGGAGAAGTGCTCCGCCGGTTCCGGCCCCACCCCCCTCCCCACGGGCCGCCCCACCACCGCCCCGAGCCCCACGGCCACCACCCGCCCCACGACCGCGCCCACCGCCACCGCCACGGCAACCGCCACCGCCACCGCCACCCCCAAGCCCACCGTCACCGCGACCCGCCCGGGCGGCACCGCGAAGGCGGCCCCGTTCGCCCCGTACGTGGACACCTCGCTCTACCCCGCCTTCGACCTCGTCGGCACGGCCGACCAGACCGGAGTCAAGGAATACAACCTGGCCTTCATCACCTCCGGCGGCGGCTGCAACCCGCTGTGGGGCGGCGTCACCGCCCTCGGCTCCGACCACGTCGCCTCCCAGATCCAGGCCCTGCGGGCCAAGGGCGGCGACGTCCGGGTGTCCTTCGGCGGCGCCGCCGGCTCCGAGCTCGCGCTGGCCTGCTCCTCGGCTGCGGACCTGGCGGCCGCGTACGGCAAGGTCATCGACGCGTACGGGCTGACCAAGGCCGACTTCGACATCGAGGGCGCTGCCCTGCCCGACACCGCCGCGAACACCCGGCGCGCCCAGGCCATCGCCATGCTCCAGAAGAAGCACCCCGGCCTCGACGTCTCCTTCACCCTCCCCGTCATGCCCGAGGGCCTGACCCAGCCGGGCGTGGACCTCCTCGCCAACGCCAAGCGCAACGGCGTGGGCATCGCCGCCGTCAACGTCATGGCGATGGACTACGGACCGGCGTACAGCGGCGACATGGGCGGCTACGCGATCCAGGCCGCCACCGCGACCCAGGCCCAGATCAAGGGCGTCCTCGGGCTCTCCGACGCCGAGGCCTGGAAGACGGTCGCCGTCACCCCGATGATCGGTGTCAACGACGTGACCAGCGAGATTTTCACGGTCGAGGACGCCACCCAGCTGGCCGACTTCGCCCGCAGCAAGAACCTGGGCTGGCTCTCCATGTGGTCGGGGGCCCGCGACAAGCAGTGCCCCGGCGGCGCCAAGAACCAGGCCGACGCCACCTGCTCGTCCATCGTGCAGACCCCGCTGGCCTTCACGAAGGCCTTCGCCGCCCGCTCCTAGGACACCCCTGCGCCCCCTGCCGCTCCGCGTCCGGTCGCTTGCGTTCCGTTTCCGGCCGGGGGCGGGCGGGACCGCCCGGCGGCGCCCCGGCGGGCCGGGCCGAGCGCGCCGGTGGGTCCGGGGCGACCATGTTCACGTGGGAGACGAACCGGTACGGGACCGGGGTGCCGGACACCGGCTGATGGAGGAGGCGCTGGTCGAGACCTGCGCCGAGGCGGATGCGTCCATCGGCATGCTCTACCTGCCCGAGCCCGCCGGGCGGGTGCTGCATCTGGCGGTGACCGTCGGCGTGGCCCGCGAGTTCGCGGTCCCCTGGGCCCGCATCGGGATCAATGACCCGATTCCGGTCGCCGACGCGGTCCGCGAGCAGCGCTTCGTATGGCTCGGCGGCCTGGAGGACACGGCCCGCCGCTACCCGCGGGTCGGCCTGGTCGTGCCGTACCGCTTCGCGCTCGCCGCCACCCCGCTGGACGAATCCGGCACGGCCGGCGAGATGCGCACGGGCGCCGGACTGGTGCTGCTGTGGCCCGGCTCGCACGGTCCGCACCTGCGCGACCGGGAGCGGGAGGCACTCGACGCGGGTGCGCGGCGTCTGGCCGGCATCCTGCGCCGCGCCGCCGGCGAGGGCCGCCCCATCCAGCCGCAGCCCCACCCGGTCATCCTGGCTCCGCGCCCGCCGCCCACCCCGGGACCCGCGGAGGCGGCGGCGGGCCTGGCCTTCATCCGGCGCCTGCCGGGAGGCAGCTGCGCCCTGGACCTGAACGGGAAGATCACGTTCATCACCGAGCGGGCGGCGGACCTGGTGGGCGAGCCCGTCTCACGGCTGGTCGGCGCCCTCCCGTGGGAGGCACTGCCCTGGATGGACAACCCCACCATCGAGGACCACTACCGGGCGGCCGCGATCAGCCGGATGCCCCGGAGCTTCCTCGCCGACCACCCGGACGGCCGGCGCCTGCGCTTCGACCTCTACCCGGACGCCAGCGGGCTCAGCGTCCGGATCACCCTGGCCGCGGAGGAGCCCGAACCCTCCGCCGCCGCGCCCCCGGAAGCCGAGACGGCGCCCTCGCCCAGCCGTGCCAACGCCCTCTACCAGCTGATCCACCTGGCGGCCATCCTCACCGAGGCCGCCCACGCCCAGGACGTCGTCGACAAGGCCGCCGACCAGCTCGTCCCGGCGCTGGGCGCCCATGCCATGGCCCTGCTGGTCGAGGAGGAGCAGCGCCTGCGCATCGTCGGCTACCGCGGCTACACGGCCGAGCTCATGGCCCGCTTCGACGGCGCCCCCGTCTCCGCCGACACCGCCCGCACCCACGTCCTGCGCACCGGCACCCCGCTGTTCTTCGGCAGCCCGGACGAGCTGCTGGCCGCCTACCCCTCGACCCTGATCCTCGACGGCATGGCCGCCTGGGCCTTCCTGCCCCTGATCGCCTCCAGCCGTCCCGTCGGCTCCCTCGTCCTGGGCTACTCCCACCCCCGCACGTTCGCCCCCGGTGAGCGCGCCATCCTTTCCGCCATCGCCGGACTCATCGCCCAGGCCCTGGAGCGGGCCCGGCTGTACGACTCCACCCATCAGCTGGCCCGCAGCCTCCAGACCGGGCTCCTGCCCCGGGTCCTGCCGCACGTTCCCGGGCTGGAGGTGGCGGCCCGCTACCTGCCCGCCGCGCAGGGCCTCGACATCGGCGGGGACTTCTACGACCTGATCCGCATCGACGGCACCACCGCGGCCGCCGCCATCGGCGACGTCCAGGGCCACAACGTCAGCGCGGCCGCCCTCATGGGCCAGGTCCGCACCGCCGTGCACGCCACCGCCGGCGCACCGCCGGCCGAGGTCCTCGCCCGGACCAACAGGCTGCTGACCGATCTCGAGCCGGGCCTGTTCACCAGCTGCCTCTACGTCCACATCGACTTCACCCGCCGCACGGCCAGCCTGGCCACCGCGGGCCACCCACCGCCGCTGCTGCGCCGCGCGGACGGCTCGACCGCCGTGCTCGACCTGCCGCCCGGGCTCCTGCTCGGCATCGACCCCGACACCGCGTACACCGCGACCGAGATCCCCTTCACCCCCGGCGCCCTCCTCGCCCTGTACACCGACGGCCTGGTCGAAACCCCGGGCCGGGACATCGGGGAGGCCATCGGCGAGACGGCGGCACGCCTCGCCCGGGCCCCGCGGCACGCCTCCCTGGACCTGGTGGCGGACAACCTCATCGGGCACGCCCGGCACGCCGCGCCCCGCACGGACGACATCGCCCTGCTCCTCCTGCGACACGGGTAGGACCATCCTACTTTTCGCTTGACATTCAAGATAGCCCCAAGATAATTTTACGTCCGTCGTAAACACCTTCCCGGATGTGAGGACACTCTTGACCCAGACCCCCTTCGACGGCGCAGCCGAGTTCGACCGCCAGGTCCGCACGCTGATCGGCCTCGGCTACCCGGCGATGTCCGGCCTGGACCCCGAGCGGTTCACCGCCCTCGTCGCCCCGCTGCGCGAGCGCGCCGCGGCAGCCCCGTCCGGTTCCGGCGCGTGCGACCCGGTGGCCGGCCGGGTGCCGTTCCTGCTGGTCGTCACCCGGAACGCGGCCCCGATCGAGGAGACGATGCCGCGCACCACCCTGCACGGCGGACGCCTGCCCGGCTTCGTCGACCACTCCTTCGAACCCGGCTCGATCGAACGGTTCACCGCCACCCCGCAGACCGGTCTCCCGGACGGCGACGCCTACCTGCTGACCGACGTCGAACGCGGCGAGGAGTTCTGCGGAGCCGTACCCCGGGACGCCATGGACGTCATCGCCGGCCGCGGCCGCACCCTCCTCACCATCGAGGAGGGCATCGCGCTCGTCACCCACTTCCCGCAGCTGCTCGTCAAGAACAAGTGCTTCTCGCTGGGCGGTTCGCGCTGTGGCGACCACCGGGTTCCGGCCATCTGGATCAGCCGCAGGGCGCCGAAGCTCGGCTGGTGCTGGGAGGGCAACCCGCACACCTGGCTCGGCATGGCCTCGGCCGGAACCCGCACCGCCGGTTCCGCAGTGGCCGGTTCCGCGGTGGCCGACTGACACCGAAGGCCGTCCGCACGGCGGCACGGGGATGCCACACTGGCGTGTCGACACGACGGCGTGCGTTGTGCGTTCCAGGAGGTGTCACATCGTGGCCCACGGTGCCCAGGAGTCCTACCCGGCCATACGGCCGGCGGTCGAGGAGACGTACGGTCCGGCGGACCTGAGCCGGGAGTCCGTCTTCGCCGGAGGGTTCATCAACTTCGGCTACTGGAACGCGATCGACCTGAGCGCCCCCCTCGGCGAGGCCGAGCGCATCCGCAGCCAACAGGACCTGTACCGGCAGGTCCTCGACGCCGCCGGGCCGCTCGCACGGCTGCGGGTCCTCGAAGTGGGCTGCGGGCTCGGGATGGGCTGCGCGCTCGCCCTGGGGGAGTACGGGCCCGCCGGCGTCACCGGCATGGACATCCACCCGCAGCAGCTCGAGCGGGCGCGGAGCACGCACGCCGGCCTGCTGCGGGAGGAGCCCGGACGGCTGCGGTTCGTACGGGGCGCCGCCGAGCGGATGCCCTTCGGGGACGGCGGGTTCGACGCCGTGGTGAGCGTCGAGGCCGCCCAGCACTTCCCGGACCTGGCCGCCTTCGCCGCCGAGACGGCGCGGGTGCTGCGGCCGGGCGGCCGGGTGGCCGTCGCCAGCTTCTTCACCGTGGACGACGCCCCCGGCCGCCCGGCCGAACTCGCCGGGCTGCTGCACACGTTCGAGACCGGCCTGGACATCGCCCGTCCGGTGTCCGCGCTCACCGACGCGTTCGCCGCAGCCGGACTCGCGGATGCCCGGGCCCACTCGATCGGACCGGGGGTGTGGGCGGGCTGGGACACCTGGCTGGCCCCCCTGTGGGCGCCGGGCACCTGGCCGCGGAACTTCTTCCAGGCGTACGAGCGCCGCGTCATCGACTACTACGTCGTCACCGCGACCCGCCCGGCCCGCGGTTGACCGCCGGCCCCCGACCCCGACGCCGGGACCCCGGCCGCGCCCCGCGAGACGCCCTTGCGGCAGTGGACCGCCCGGGCGCCCCCGGCCGGGCGGGAAATCCGGTTGGCCGGGGCCGGGACCCCGCCCTACCCTCCCTCGCGATGGAGATGTCCTTCCGGAAGCTGCCGGACAACCAGCACGAGATCGTCGTCCGTGCCCGCAAGGGCCCGGACGTCAGGCTCCCCGCCCAGCCGACCGGCCCCACCATGCCGCACGACCTGGTGCACGCCGTCGTCGAGACCGCCCTCGGCATCGACGACGGCTTCTGGGGCGCGATGGCCCGCGGGGCCACGTTCCAGGGCTTCGAGATGGTCGAACCGGGCCGGCACCGCAGGTCCGGGATGAAGGTGCTCCGCCGGGGCGGCGATGCGGTGATGGCCGCCGAGCTCTCCGTGAACTGGGCGTACCGGGTGTGGCGCGGGCTGTCCACGGAGGGCCGGGGAGTCGGCCGCCCGCCCATCGGCCCGGACGACCTGGCCCGTACCGGGCCCCGCCTGCACGCGGCCGCCGCCCGCTGGGCCGCGGTCCCCGAGGGCGCGGAGCTGGTCTGGCACTGGGGCACCGACCGCTGAGCCCTGCCGCTACCGGAGGTCGGAGAGGTCGACGGATTCCTCCGGGGGCGGGGTCTTGGCCGGCACCGGCTCGTTGTAGTCGGAGAAGTCGGCCCGGCCCCGCCGGCCCTTCTCCACGCCCTCGACCCGGAGCAGGTACGGCTCCCCCTCGGTGGCCACGTAGTACGTGGCCACATCGGCGCCGTCGCGGCCGGTGACCGTGATCGCCGCCGCCCCGTTGACGGTCGCCGTCCCGCCCTTCGTCAGGTTCTCCGAGGCCGGCCGAGCGGCGTGGGTGCGCTGGAAGTCGGACAGGTCGCACACCTGGGTGAGGCCGCGCAGCAGGGCGTTCTCGGCACTGCCGTGGATCCAGCGGTCGTTGATCAGTGCGGCCGCGTCCTCGCCGGCCGGCCCGGGAACCTGGGACCTGAGGAAAGCCGTGTCGGGCTTCAGCCAGACGTCCTGCCCGCGCTTGACCATCTCCGCGCTGCCGCCGCCCTTGGGCAGGCCCACGCTGCCGGCGCAGTTGCCGTTCACGTCGAGGTGGAGGTCCAGGGTGGTGGTCCCCGCCGTGTCCTGGACCTGCGCCACCATGTGCACCGACCGGGCGCCGGCCAGCTCGGCCCGTGCCCGGTCGATGATCACCCGTGCACTCTCGTCCTCGATGCCGCTGCCCGCGGAGGCCGCGAACCCCGCCGGCAGCGTGCTCGCCGCCCCGGCGGCCAGGACGGCGGCCAGGACGGCGCCCACCCTCCGGAACCCGGACATCGCCTCACCTCCGATGAGGAAGGTGTCACCCGATCAGCGTAGGCCGGGTGGACGGCGCGCGCAGTCGGGGGACACGAGCCCCGGCCGGTGCGATACGGGCGATCGCACCGTGTTCCAGCGCCGTGTAGAGGGCGCCGTCGGGCCCGAAGGCGAGACCGTGGGGCTCGCTGCCGGGGTGCGGCAGCGGGATGCCGGTGACCCGGCCGTCGGGGGAGAGGGAGGCCACCCGGCCCGTGGCCCACTGGGTGAACCAGCAGGTGCCGTCGGGGCCGGCGGTGATCGCGTGCGGGCGGCAGTCCGGATCGGGGAGCGGGAACTCCGTGATCTCACCGCCGGTGGTGATCCGGCCGATCCGGCCCGCGGTGATCTCGGTGAACCACAGGGCCCCGTCGGCACCGGCCGTCAGGCCCACCGGCCCGCACTCCGGATCGGGCAGCGGGTACAGGGTGATCCGGCCGTCGAGGGTGATCCGGCCGAGGGCGCCGGCCCGGTTCAGGGTGAACCAGAGGCCGCCGTCCGCCGCCGCGGTGATGAAGGCCGGGAAACCGCCCGCGCAGGGCAGCGGGAACTCGCTCACCTCCCCGTCGGTGCCGATCCGGCCGATCCGGTCGACGCCGGCCCGGGTGAACCACAGTGCGCCGTCGGGCCCCGCCGTGATGCCGTACGGGGTGGCCCCGCTCCCGGCGGCGGTGCCGGGGAGGGCGTAGGAGCGGGAGCGGCCGGAGGTGTCGATCCGGCCGATCCGGTCGTCCCGCATCCGGGTGAACCACAGGGCCCCGTCGGGTCCCGGGGTGAGGAGCGCGGGCCCGCAGTCGGCGGAGTCCAGCGCGAACTCGTCGAGCCGGCCCTCGGGGGTCAGGCGGGCGATGCGGCCGGTGTGCACGAGGGTGCACCACAGCGCCCCGTCGGGGCCGGCCGCCAGTGCGTACGGGCCGGATGCGGGGTCGGACACGGGGAAGGTGCGGATGTGCGGGGAAGGCATGCGGGGGAGGCTTCCTTTCGTCCGGGGGAGGCGGTTCGGGGGCGGGTACGCGGGGTCAGGCGGCGACGGCCGCGGCGGCGGGCTCGAGTTCCAGGCGGGCGCCCTGCCAGTGCGCGCACAGCCGGCGGTCGTGGCTGACGACGACCACCGCGCCGGCGAAGTGGGCCAGCGCCGCTTCCAGTTCCTCCGCGAGGGCGGGGGAGAGGTGGTTCGTGGGCTCGTCCAGCAGCAGGACGTCCGCCGGTTCGGCGACGAGCCGGGCCAGGGCCAGCCGCTGCCGCTGCCCGGCGGACAGCGCGCCGACCGGTACGTGCAGCCGCTCGCGGCCGAACAGGCCCAGGGCCAGCAGCTGTTCGGCATGCTCCTCGGCGGTGCCGGAGCGCCCGTGGGCGTACGCGGCGAGCAGGGTGCGCCCGGGCGGCCCGGACTGCGGCTGCTGCGCGAGCAGGCCGACGCGTCCGCGCCGGACCACCTGCCCGCGGTCGGGGGCCGCGGTGCCGGCGAGGATCCCGAGCAGGGTGCTCTTGCCGGCTCCGTTCGGGCCCGTGACCAGCAGCCGGTCACCGGCCGAGACGGTCATGTCCACGGGCCGGAGACGGCCGTCGACCTGCACGCCGGCGGCCCGCAGCAGGACGCCCGCCTGAGCGGTGGGCAGGGAGGGCGTGAAGCGCAGCGGCTGCGGCGGGGCGGGCACGGGCCGCGCGAGCAGCCGCGCCAGCCTCTCCTCGGCGTTGCGCACGCGGCTGGCCAGGGACTGCTGCACCCGGCCGGCGGCCCGGTCGTAGGCCATCTTGTTGCCGTCCTTCATGGCCCGGCCCGGTGCGACGCGGCGGGCGGTGGTGGCGGCCGTGTCGCGCAGCCTCGCCACCTCGGCCTGCCAGTCGCGGTGGGCCTGGACCCGGCGCTGCCGCTCGGCGGCCCGCTCGGCGAGGTAGCCCGCGTAGCCGGCGCCGTAGCGGGTGGTGGTGTGCAGGTCGCCGTCGACCTCCAGCAGCGAGGTGGCGACCCGTTCGAGGAAGACGCGGTCGTGGGAGACGGCGACCGTGGTGCCGCGCCGGCCGCGCACATGGTCCTCCAGCCAGGCCAGGGCGGAGGCGTCGAGATGGTTCGTCGGTTCGTCGAGCAGCAGCACCTCGGGTGCGGCGGCCAGCAGGGAGGCGAGGCGCAGGCGGACCTGTTCGCCGCCGGAGAGCCCGGCGACGGTGCGGTCGCGCTCCAGCCCGACCAGGCCGAGGCCGTGCAGGGCGCGTTCGAGGCGGGCGTCGGCCTCGTACCCCCCGCGGAGCTCGAAGGCGGTGAGGAGGTCGGCGTACGCGGCGAGTACGGCGGGGTCGTCGCCGGAGTCGGCCATGCGCGCCTCCAGTCGGCGCATGTCCCGTTCCATGGCGTGCAGTTCGCCCAGCGATCGGTCGATCACCTGCTGGACGGTGAGGTGGGGCGGGAGGTGTTCCTCCTGGGCCAGGTAGCCGATGCCGCCGTCGGCCCGGGTGATGACCTCGCCCCGGTCGGGGCGCTCTACGCCGGCGAGGAGGCGGAGCAGTGTGGACTTTCCGGATCCGTTCTCGCCGACGATGCCCAGGCGGGTGCCGGAGGGGACGGAACAGGTGACGGAGTCGAGGACGGGGCGGCCGTCGTGGGACTTGCTGACGTCAAGGGCGGTGAGCTGTGCGGTCACAGGGCGGTTCCAGGGGTGCGGGGGCGGGCGGGTGCGGGGAAGTGCGGCGCGGGCTGCGGAAGATGAGCATCGGAAGCTCCTTAAAGCGACGGACGTTGCGTTAAGATGGTGCCATGGACTCCAGCACCCACGCAAGCGGCAGTTCCGCGCCAACTCCCCGCCACCGCACCGGCGGTCGCAGCGCCCGCGTCCGCGCCCAGGTCGTCGAGGCCGTCGGCGCGCTCCTCCTCGAAGCCGGGTACGACGGCCTGACGGTGGACGCCGTCGCCGAACGGGCCGGCGTCCACCGCACGACGGTCTACCGGCGCTGGCGCGATGTGGGAGGCCTGCTGGCCGACGTCCTCGACGCCGCGGCCGACGACACGTGGCAGCCGCCGGACACCGGCTCGCTGGAGGGCGACCTCACCGCCCTGAACCGGGAGGTGTACGACGCGCTCGCGTCCGGACCCACCCTGACCGCGGCCCTGATCGCCGCGTCCTTCCGCTCGGCGGAGGCCGCCGGCGCGCTGAGCCGCTTCTGGGAGGACCGCTACGAGCGCTGCGCGGTGGTCGTCGCCCGCGCGGCCGCCCGCGGCGAAGTCCCCGCGGAGACCGCCCCCCGCGCCCTCCTCGTGGCCTCGACCGCCCCCCTGTACCACGAACTCCTCCTGCTGCGCAGCGCCCCCGACCCCGCCCTGCCCGGCCGGGCGGCGCACGCGGCCGCCGCGGCCGCCCGCAGCGGCGCCTGCTCCGCCGCCCCCGGGACCGCGGGCACCGCGGGGTAGGACGGAAGCACGCCGGCCCGGCACGCGCAGTGCGAGGCGTGCACGTGCCGGGCCGGGGGGCGGCGTTGCCGTTCGGTCTCCGGACACGGGTTTTCGCCCCGGCCCGGCCCGACCGCCTCACCTGCCGCGGCGGGCTCCGCCGGCCTGCGAGTACGGCGCGATCGCCGGGCCGGGCCGGCGGCGGCACGCGGACAGGTGGCGTAGCAGGGCGGCGCCGGCCAGCAGGGCGAGCAGTGCGCAGACCGCGGGCCAGCCGAACCGGGTGTAGGCGCGGACACCGAGCCAGGAACCCGCGGTGCCTCCCGAGTAGACACAGGTCATGTAGGCGGTGTTGAGCCGGCTGCGGGCGTCCGGGCGCAGCGCGTACACCCGCGCCTGGTTGGCGACCATCCCGGACTGCATGGCGGTGTCCAGCAGCAGGATGCCCGCGGTCAGCGCGGCCAGACCGGCCGGGCCGCCGAGCCCGCCCGCCACGAGGACGGCGGCCGCCGCGAGGATCCCGGTCAGGGAGACCAGGGTCACCCGTTCCGAGCCGTGCCGGTCCACGAGGCGCCCCGCGACCGGGGTGCACAGCATGGTGACCCCGCCGACCAGGGCCAGCAGGCCGACGGCCTGCGCCCCCATCCCGTACGCCGGCCCGGTCAGCAGCAGGGCCAGGCTCGTCCAGACGGCCGAGAACCCGGCGAAGACGGCGGCCTGGTAGAAGCAGGAGCGGCGCAGCTCCGGCTCTTCACGCAGCAGCCGCAGCGGCTCCGCCAGGAACGCGCCGTACGGGCGGCGGGCGGCGGAGGCGTCCGGGACCGTGTCCGGCACCGCGTACCGCATGACGGCCGCCAGTACCAGGGTGACGACCGCGGCCACCAGGTACGGGGCCCGCCAGCCCAGCCACTCGCCCAGCACCCCGCTGAACGTACGGGCCAGCAGCATGCCCCCGGTCGACCCGCTCAGCAGCGTGCCGAGCACCGCGCCCCGCCGGTCGGGCGCCACCAGTCCGGCCGCCAGCGGGCCGATGACCTGCGCGGCCACGGTCGTCAGCCCGACCAGTGCGCTGGCGGCGACCAGGGGCGGCAGGGCGGGGGCACAGCCCGCGCCCAGCAGGGCCAGACCGGTGAGGGAGAGCAGGACGACGAGCAGGGGGCGGTGCCGGATGCGGTCGCCGAGCGGCACCAGCAGGACCATCCCGGCGGTGTAGCCGATCTGGGTGGCGGTGACCACCAGCGTGGCCTCGTCGGCCGGGACGCCGAGCCCGGCGGCGATCAGTGGGCCGACGGCCTGCGGGAAGTACAGGTTGCCGACGGCCACGGCGCAGGTCACGGCCAGGATCAGCACCAGGCGGCGGCTCATCCGGCCGCCCCGGGGGACGCGCCCGGCACGGGGTTCGGGTTCGGGGTGGTCATGGAAGGAAGTCCACGGCACCGGACGCGCACTGCCAACTGATGTAGCGTACGGCTTAATGATCAGCTTCGAGCTCGGTGTCGAGGACCTCGCGGACACGCGGTTCGCCGTCTCGCCCCTGAGCGAGACCGTTCTGAGCCTGCGCATCCTGCGCGATCCCGGGGTGTCCGCGCTGCACCTGCCGTGGCGCAGGTCCGTCCTCGCCCGGCTCGGGGCCCTGGACACCGGCCTGCTGATGTCCCTGGTCGCCGGCCGCCTCACCCTTCCCGACTTCCTGACCCCTCGGCCCGAGGCCTTCGAGCCGGCCTTCGAGGAGGAGCTGGCCGTCGTCCGCCGGACCCCGCCGGAGCTGGTCCGCCGCGATCTGCTGGCCGCGCACGCACCGGATGCGCTCCCCGACGCGCTGCGGGCGGCCGTGGACGCACCGCCCGCCCGCGGGGACGCGCCCGTCGCCGAGCTCCGTGACCGCATCTGCGAACTCCTGCACCGGTACTGGGAGATCGCCGTCCAGCCGGTGTGGCCGCAGATCCGGCTGGTGGCCGAGGCCGACATGACCTACCGGGCGCGGCAGCTGGCCCGGGGCGGCGCCCGGCTGCTCTTCGCCGACATGCACCCCCAACTGCGCTGGGAGGACGGCGGATCGCGGGGCGTCCTGCGGGTCCACCGGACCATCGGCGGGTACGAGGCGCAGGCGTCCGGCCGGGGCCTGCTGCTGGCGCCCTGTGTGTTCGCGCACAAGCCGGCGCCGCCCGTCAGCCGGGACGAACCGCCCTGGCTGCTCTACCCGAGCCGCGGGGTGGCGACCCTCTGGGCGCCGGCACCCGGCCCCGCGCCCCTTCCCGCTCCCGCTCCCGGACCCGCTCCCGGACCCGGTCCCGGATCCGGGCCCGTCCCGGCCGCCGGTCCCGCCGGTCCCGCCGGGCCGGGGGTCGCGCCGGCCCTCGTACCGCTTCTCGGCGCGCCCAGGGCCCGGCTGCTCGGACTGCTCGCGGAGCCGCAGGCCACGGTCGAGCTGGCCCGCCGCCTGCGGGTCACGCCGAGCGCCGTCTCCCAGCACCTGCGCGTGCTGTACGCGGCCGGGCTGGTCACCCGGGCCCGCCACGGCCGGCAGGTACTGTACCGGCGCAGCGCACTCGGCGAGCAACTCGCCGCCGGACGCCCGTAGCAGCGGGCCCGCGGTGCCCAACGGCCGCTTGTATCGGGCCGGTTCCCGCAGACCTACGCGTCGTGCTCGTACTCCTTGAGCGTCATGGCGGTCGCGGTCTGACCGCCGCCTGCGGCCCCCTCGGCCCGATCGTCGCGCCGGACCTGCGCCCCCTGCCCGACGGCAGCGACTGGCGGCTGCCCTTCCACCCACAGGGCACCGTCGACTCCGAGAAGGCGGTGCACGGCGACCACTGGGAGCAGTGGCTGGCCGGCGAGTGCCCCGCACTGCTGGTCCACGGGCTGAGGAGCCAGGTGCTGCCTGCGGAGCGGGCCCTGGAGATGGCGGCCCGGCGTTCGCGGACCGCGTACCGGCCGCTGGAGACCGACCACTTCGTGCAGCTCGGCGACCCGGAGGGCTTCGCCCGTGCCGTCCGGGACTTCCTCGCGACCCTCTGAGTCCGTCACATGTGGCAGCAGCCGTCCCGCAGCATCTGCCGGGTCACCGCGAGCCAGTCCTCCGACTCCGACTCCGCCTCCGACTCCAGGTTCGTCGCCGCGCTCCCGGCATCGCGTGTCGCCGGGGCCGCGGCCCCCGCGAACGCGGCCTCCATGGCCCGGCGTTCGTACAGCACCCCGCCCCGCAGCGCCGCCCGGATCCGGATCAGCTCGGCGAAGTCGGCGAACGGGTCGCCGTCCACGAGGGTGAGGTCGGCCAGCCTGCCGGGCTCCACCGTGCCGAGGTGCTCCGCCACCCCGAACATGCGGGCCGGGGTGCGCGTCGCCGTCGTCAGCGCCTCGGCCGGGGTCAGCCCGTACCGGACCAGCGCCCGCAGCCCCAGGTGCAGGTGGAGGCCGACCGGGACGAGCGGGGCGTCCGTGCCGAGCGCCACCCGCCCGCCGTCCCGCAGGACCCGCCGGTAGGTGTCGACCTCCCGCTCCAGGACGGTGAGCTGCTCGGCGGTCGGCGGCTGCGCCGCGGCCGCCCGCACGACCTCGACGTCCCAGGGCGGCATCAGCGCCGTCACCCGCGGGTCCGTCGCCGTTGCCGGATCGGCGCCGAGCAGCGGAAGCGCGGTGAACGGGGTGGCGATCAGGTCGAAGCCGCCGCGCGCGTAGACCGCCACCGTGTCCTGGTGGGTGAGCCCTCCCGGGGTGGCGCCGTGCCCGTACTCGGCGCGCTCGGTGGCCACCAGATGCGTGGTCAGGTCCTGCCCGGACTGGATCCCCGCCGCGCACAGGTGCGATCCGGCCAGGACGCCCAGCCGCTCGTGGGCGAAGGCCGCCGCCTGCTCCATCTGCCCGTACGGGGCGCGCACGTACGTCTTGACGAGGTCCCAGTCCAGCTCCGCGGCACGCTCGAGGGTCCGGGCGAAGCCCTCGCGGGTGCGGTGGGCGCGGCCCATGCTGTAGGCCACGCGCGGCCCGTCGAGCAGCTCCCCGCCGGCCAGCAGACGCGGGGCCGTGAGCAGTCCGGCCCGGATGTCCTCGCGCAGCCTGGCCTGTTCGTGGGCGGAGCCGCCGAGCGAGACCGTGGTGGTGACGCCGTACGCGAGCTGGAGCAGGCCCTGGCGGGCCCCGTAGGTGTACGGGTACGAGTGCACGTGCGCGTCCCACAGGCCGGGCAGCACCGTCGCGGCGGACGCGTCGACGAACCGGCCGGCCCGGCGGGTGCGCGCCGGCCGGTGCGGTTCGACGGCGGTGATCCGCCCGCCGCTGACGAGCACGTCGGCGTCGGCGCGGGGCGCCGCCCCCGTGCCGTCCCACAGCAGTCCGGCGTGCACCACCGTGTTGACGGGGGCGGGCCGCCGGTACGACAGCACGACCGGCACGGTGCGCGGCGCACCGGCGGGCCGGCCGTCCGCGTCCAGGGCGAGCAGCCGCAGCCGGGCCCCCGACAGGTACAGCAGGGTGCGGGAATCCGCCGACCACGACGGATGGTCGGCGGGTTCGTCGGTCAGCCGGCGGGCCGGGCCGGAGGGGCTGCCGTCGGTGTGCACCGGCAGCAGCCACAGGGCCGATTCGCTGACGCAGGCCAGGTGGCGGCCGTCGGGCGACCAGACGGGCCCGCTGGCGTAGCGGTCGGAGAGCGAGGCGTGCGGGGCGAGGGCGTGCAGCCGGTCCCGTCCGGTGTGCGTGTCGACGATCCGGATGAGGTTGTACCCCTCGCGGAAGCGCCGGCTCAGCCGGTTGCGGTCGCACAGCGCGAGGTACCGGCCGTCGGGCGACCAGCTGGGCCGGCCGGGCAGGCCGCCCCCGCCGAGCGCCGCGACCAGCGGGGTGTCGGTGCCGGCGGCCAGGTCGCGGACGAGGAGCCGGCCGGCCAGGTCCAGTGCAGCGAGCCGTTTGCCGTCCGGGGAGGGGACCCCGTAGACGCGGCCGCCGGCGGCGAGCACCGTGTCCCGGCCGGTCGCCGGGTCCAGCCGGCGCACCGCGTTCAGGCCGGACCGGTCGTCGGTGTAGACGAGGGCCGTGCCGTCCGCGGTCCACACGGGGCTCTGCACGTAGGCGGTGGCGGGGGACCGGAGGATCCGGCGGGGGGTTCCGCCGCCGACGGGCACGGTCCACAGGGCGTTGAGGGCGGCGAAGGCCACGCTGCGGCCGTCGGGCGACAGGCAGGGCAGGTGGATCCCCCGGACCGGTCGCCTCCGTTCGGCCTCGAGGACGTACTCCTTGAGCCGGGGCCGGGGCCGGCGCACCTCCAGCACGGCGTCGAGGGGGATCTCGCGGCCGGTGTGGTCCCGGTGGGGGCAGATCACCCGGAACCGGCCGTCGAGCGTGACGAGCAGGTCGTCGTCGCCGATCCAGCGCGGGGGAGCGGGGGCGAGATCGCCTTCGAGGGGGACGAGCCGGCCGTCCACGAACAGCGTCATCGTCTCGGCCTTGCGCGGTCCTGGCAGCGCGCACAGCCATGCGGTCCGGCCGGCCGGGGACACCGACGGGGCGAGCAGCTTCCCCTCGGCGGCGGTGTGTTCGACGCGTACGGGGCCCTCGCCCCCGGCCGCGACGGAGGCGAGGGTCCGTGCGGTGAGGGTGTCCCCTTCCACGATGCCCCGCACGAAGAGCACCCGGGTACCGTCCGCCGACCAGGCGGGGTCGTAGTCCTCCCACTCCGCCGCCAGGGCGGGGCCGTTCTCGGCGGGGGCGTCCTGGCCGGGCAGTCCGGTCAGCCGGCGCAGCCGCCCGTCCCGGACGCCGACCGTCCAGATCCGGTACGGGCTGCCCGCCACCGGATCGCCGCCGCGCTCGGAGCAGAAGGCGAGGGTCTGCCCGTCGGGTGACCAGGCGGGAGCGCGGTGGTCGAACATGCCGTCGGTCAGCTGCCGCAGCCCCGAGCCGTCGGGCCGCATGACCCAGATGTGGAAGGCCCCGCCCCGGTAGGCGCTCATTGCGACGCTGCGGCCGTCGGGGGAGAACACCGGGCGGCACGGCTCCAGGTCCGGCGGCGTGAGGGGGGTCGCGGCGCCGCCGCCCGGGGGCACCGACCAGAGGACGTTCTGCACCTCGGCGATGACGCGGTCGCCCGAGGCGGTGGCGGTCGCCGCGCCGTTGGTAGCGGCCGTGAACCGGAGCCCGACCGCATCGCCGGCGGCGGCCCGGGCGCCCGAAGCCCCCGAGGTCCCGTCGGCCGCCGACGCGGCAGCGTCCGCAGCCCCTGCCGGGGTCGCGGCCGGCAGGACCGTCAGCACGCCACCGGAGACCGCCTTCAGAACCGCCCTGCGCCGCACCCGCACCACAACCCCTCGCCCCGCTCCGCCGACGACACCCGTCAGCCGCTGAACGATCAAGGGGCCAGGGAGGCAACGGCACGGGCCGCGGCCCGGGACCGCCGACTGCGCCGGGGCTGCGGGCACATGACCGTTTCTGCGGTCCGCCACTGCGGCCCGTACGCCTGGCAGCACTGGCGCTTCGAGGCCTGACCGGCCGCCCTGATCGCCGCCGCGGGCGTCCTCCGACCGGCGCCGCCCGGGACCTACCAGCTCACGTGCAGCACCTCCGGTGAGCGGTGGATCAGGGTCGGGCGCATGCGCGGCGGCGGACGGTCCCCGTCCAGCCGCAGATCCGGCAGCCTGCGGGACAACAGCTCCAGCGTCAGGCGCAGTTGCTCACGGGCCAGCCGGGATCCCGGGCAGCCGTGGGGGCCGTGCCCGAACGCGAGGTGGCTCCGGTCCGCGGGGCGCCGGATGTCGAACTCCCGGGGCCGCTCGTACCGTTGCTCGTCACGGTTGCCCGAGCCGTACGCCACGAGCACGGTGGCACCGGCGGGAAGCCCGGTCCCGGCGAGCGTCACCGGCCGGGTCGTGGTGCGCCGGAAGGCCTGGACGGCCGCGTCGAAACGGGCGCCCTCCTCCACCGCGGCCGGGATCAGACCCGGGTCGGCGCACAGCATCCGCCACTGTTCCCGGTCGGCCAGCAGGTGCAGCAGGGTGGTCGCGATGAGCGCGCTCGTCGTGAGGAAGCCGGCGATCAGCAGGTTCTGGAGGGCCGCCACCAGCTCGTGGCGCTGATCGACGGTCAGTTCCGCGTCCCCGGGGGCCAGAGCGGCCACCAGCTCCGAACACAGGTCGTCGCGGGGGCGGGCACGCCGGTCGCGGGCGAGGCGGTCCAGCAGGTGCTGGAGGGCGACCACGTCCTCGGCGGCGGCCGCCTGCGCGTGCGGCGACAGCGGGCGGAACGCCAACTCCTCGGCCCGGTATCCGCCGTGCACGGCCGCGGGAACGTCCGCCGGGTCCAGCCCGATCAGCCGTCCGATCACCTGCCCGGGCAGCCGCCGGGCGTACGCCTCCACCAGCTCCGCGGACCCGTCGGCGGCGAAGGCGTCCACCAGCCCGTCCGCGCAGGCGCGGGCGTACGGGACGACCGCCGCGACCCGGGCCGCGGACAGCCCCCGGCTCAACGGGGCCCGGAGCCGGCGGTGGGCGGCTCCGTCCGAGGAGACGACGGCGGGGCGCGGCTCGAAGCCGCCCGCGAGCACGCCGAGCGCCTCCTGCGAGGGCGGTACGTCCGGCAGCATGGTGTGCGCCGAGGAGAAGTCCTCCGTGCGGCGGAGCACCTCGCGGACGTCCCGGTCGCGTGCCACCAGCCAGGCGTCGGCCTCCGGCACGTACAGCAGACCCTCGGCCCGGCGGGCGCGGGTGTAGCGGGGATAGGGGTCGCGGTAGAAGGCGTCCCGCCTCGCCTGGTCCTGCCGTGCCACACGGGCCTCCGGATGCGCGGTCGGGTCCGGCCGCCGCATCCGGCGGTCCGGACGGGGTTCCGGTGCGTCGGCATCCTGCCCGACGCCGGCCCTGCCCGGAAGACCGCCTCGCCGCCCCACCGGGCCACCGCCCCACCGGCCCACCGCGTTCCGCACCGGCATCCGCGGGCGGTGCCGGCGGCCGGCGGGGGCGTCACCCCGACAGCAGGCGCTCCACCTCGCGGACGACCTGCCCCGCCCCGTCCTCGGCGGCCATGTGCCGGGCGACGGCTTCGGCGCGTGCGCGGTGCTCCGGTTCCCGCACGGCCGCGCGGAGCGCCCGTGCGAGGGTGGGCGCGGACAGTTCCCTGAACGGGATCGGTCCGGTGGCGGCGCCCAGCGCCGCGACCCGGCCGGCCCAGAACGGCTGGTCGGCCGTGACCGGGACGGGGACCGCCGGCACCCCCGCCCGCAGCGCGGCGGCCGTCGTACCGGCGCCCCCGTGGTGCACCACGGCCGCGGTATGCGGGAAGAGCAGCTCGTGCGGCACCTCGCCGACGGCCAGGACGTCGTCACCGGCGGCGCGCAGGCCCGCCGCCCCGGCCTGGAGGACGCCCCGGAGCCCTGCCTCCCGCAGGGCCCGTACCGCGATGTCGCCGAGCCGTTCGCCCTCACCGGCCGCCATGCTGCCGAAGCCGATGAACACCGGCGGCGGCCCGGCGTCCAGGAAGTCGGCCAGTTCCGGCAGCCGCCGGGTGTCCTCCGGGCAGTGCGGCCACCAGTTGCCGACGACCTCCAGGCCGGGCCGCCAGTCGTCGGGGCGGGGGAGGAGGGCGGAGCTGAAGCCGTGCAGGACGGTCCAGCCGGCCCCGCCCAGCCGCTTGCGCACCGCCCGCTGGGCGACCGGCGGCAGGCCCAGCGTGCTGCGCAGCTCCCGTGCGGCCTCGGCGTGCATCCGGTCGACCACGCGCAGCGCGAGACGGCCCGCGGCCCGGTTCCCCCACGGGCCGAAGGAGCGGCCGGCGGCAACCACCGGAGGGAAGCCGCCCGTGGGATCCACCGGCTGGAGGTACACCCCCAGGGCCGGTATCCCCAGGGCCTCGGCCACGTGCCAGCCCAGCGGCGCCGTCGTGGTCGACAGCAGCAGGACATCCGCCCCGCCGGCCCCGCCGGACGCTCCGGCGGATGCGGCGATCGCCGCCATGCCCTGCCCGAGCTCCCGGATGAAGACGGCGGCCCGGCGCATCGTCCCGCTGCCGGCAGGCCCCCCGCTCGGGTCGGCCGGGATCCCGCGGAACTCCAGCCCGGCCCTCTTCACCAGGTCCGCGAACTGCTCGGGCGCCGCCAGGGCGACATGGAATCCGGCATCCCTCAGCCGGCACCCCAGACCGGTGTACGGGGCGACATCGCCGTACGATCCCGCAGCCGTGATCAGCACCCTCATCGCGAGTGCACCCGCCCCGCGTTGGCGTGGACGGCGTCCCGCAGGTACCGGTCGAGCCCCGGTCGCTGCTCGGGGGCGGGCACGACGAGGGCGAAGGCACGCGCGTCCTCGACGTACTCGTCCGCGATCCGGCGGTGCATCTCCGGCGGGCACGGCGTGAACCAGCGGCTGATGTGCCCGCGGTGCTCCTCGGCGAGGTCCATGGTCCGGGGGCTGTCGGAGGCCGCCCCCTCGTCGAAGGCCGCGACGAGCGACCGCCGCCAGACCGCGGCCTCGGCCATGATGGCGCGCCAGTCCTCCTTGGTGTGGGCGGCCGCCCGGGCCATGGACCGCTGGTGGCCCTCGCTCTCGCCCCACTTCAGGTGCGCGTCGGTCGCGTAGCTCAGGTCGAACGCGACGTCCCCGAACACCTCGAACCGCTCCTCCGGGGTGAGCCGTACGCCGGTCTGCTGCACCTCGATGGCCCGCTCGGCGACCTCCACCAGGCTCTGCAGGCGGTTGATCTGCTCCTTCAGCGACCGGTGGCGCTCCCGCAGGTGGCTCAGGGCGTCCGCCTCGGGGTCGGCCATGATCGTACGGATCTCGTCGAGCGAGAAGCCGAGCTCGCGGTAGAAGAGGATCTGCTGAAGCCGCGCCAGGTCCGCGTCGCTGTAGAGCCGGTAGCCGGCGGGGCTGCGCTCACTGGGCGACAGCAGCTGTTCCTTGTCGTAGTGATGCAGGGTGCGCACGCTGACCCCGGCGAATCCGGACACCTGTCCGACTGAATAACTCATGGAACGACCTTTCCGATCCGTCGGACCGAGCCTGGGGCCTGACGTAAGGGGAGGGTCAAGCGGAGCCCGGACGGCGTGAGCAGGACCGGAGCAGGCCGTCGCGGGCAGCCGTCCACGTCCCGGCCCATGCTAGGCGGGCCGCAGGCCACCACCGCCGTTCCGGCCGTCCGTGCCCGCGCCATCGGCGGTGGCGGCGAGAACACGGGCTCCCCGCCTCCGGACCGGAGTCCGGAGGCGGGGAGCCCGAAGAAGGGGGCGGCAGGTCAGCCCTTGGGCGCCGCCACGGGGACGGGCCGGCGGGCGGCCCGCGTCATGATGACGTCCACGGGCACGTGGTTCGCCTTGAGCGCCGCGTACGCCCGGCACAGGGCCTGCGTCCGGACCGTCCGCCGGCCGGCGGCCGCCGTCAGGTCGCCCGCGCACTGCAGCTCCCACCGGGGGAAGCGGCGGCGCACCCGCGCCACCGGGGCACTGGGGACGAAGTACAGCATGGTGGTGTTCTCGTGCGGGTTGTGGGCCGAACCCTCGTACACCATTCGGCCGCTCGTCTCCAACCGGTCCGCGAGACGGGTCAGGGTGCTCTCCCCGGCCCGCTCCATGAACAGGCCCACATGGTTCTCGAAGCCGTGGACGCGCTCCTTCTCACCCACGTCCTCCTTGTAGGCGGGGCTGGACCGCGGGAAGAGGAAGACCTCGACATCGGGGGCCGGGCCTGCGGTGACGCGCAGCCGCGTCACCCGGATGTCCGCGTCCTCGGGCAGCCAATGGCGCTCCACCAGACGGCGCTTCACGAGCACGCTGGGTATGGTGGTGGAGGCGACCCAGCCGTTTTCCTCGAAGTACTCGAGGGCGGATTCCACGGTTTCCGGGAACAGCAGCGTCGCGCAGTGGGAAACAACGCAGTCGCTCCCTATTTCCCGTTTGAGATCGCCGGGTATCCAGGGCGGCAGGAGATAGTCCAGCGATTTCCTGGAGGCGTGGAGGGCGTAGTCAACAGCATGCTGGAGGCGCTGGACGTCGCACGGTTCGAACGGCTCGTGATGCATGTCGCAGCCTTTCTGTTGCCGACACCTGATTAAAGCCATGTCACCCATCAGGCGGCACTCGGCCGTACGCTGATCGGGTGACTGGTCCTCGTTGACCTGCGCATCTCGCCTTTCGCCGGTCTCGGGGTTGTGCTCCTCGCCGAACTGCCGCATTTTTGGGCCGAAGAGGTCTTCCCTGGAGGTGGCGAGAATGTCTCGGTACGGCAGAAGGAATCCTCCGCGCATCCTGATAGCCGGTGCCGGAATCGGCGGACTGACGACCGCCCTCAGTCTTCATGCGGCAGGGCTGGACAACGTACTGATCGTGGAATCCTGCCCGCGGCTGCGCCCCGTCGGAGCCGGGATCAACCTGCAGCCCGCCGCCGTTCGCGAACTGACCGAACTGGGCCTGGGCGAGGCGCTCGACGAATCCGCCGTGGCGACCGCCCGGCTGGAATACCACCACCGCTACGGCGGCCTGATCTGGGGCGAGCCGCGCGGACGCGCCGCCGGCTACAACTGGCCGCAGTACTCGGTGCACCGGGCCCGCCTCCAGGAGCTGCTGCTCGCCGCCGTACGCGACCGCCTCGGCCCCGACGTCCTGCTCACCGGGTGCCGGCTGACCGGCTACGAGACCGGCCGCGACCGGGGCCGCGCCCGCAGCCCCGTGCGGGCCCGCCTGGCGGGCCGGCCCGACCCGCTCCCGTGCGACCTCCTCATCGGCGCGGACGGCATCAACTCAGCGGTGCGCGCGGCCATGTACCCGGACGAAGGGCCGCCGCTGCGCAACGGGATATGCATGTGGCGCGGCATCACCGAGGGCGCCCCGTTCCTCGACGGCCGCACCATGGTCATCATCGGCTGCAACAGCAGGGTGAAGGCCGTCGCCTACGCCGTCTCCCGGCCCGACGAGCACGGACGGTGTCTCATCAACTGGGTCGTGGAGAGCCGCACCGGCGACGACGGGGACACCGACCCCCCGCGCGGCGGCCCCGACTGGGAACGCGACACCGTGCCGCCGGACACCGTACTGGCCCATCTCGGCGGCTGGCGCAGCGACTTCCTCGACCTCCACGGCGTCATCGCCGCGGCGCCCCGCATCGCCCGCTACCCGATGATCGACCGCGACCCGCTGCCGACCTGGCGGGACGGCCGCGTCGTCCTGCTCGGCGACGCCGCCCACCCCGTCTACCCGACCGGCTCCAACGGCGCCTCGCAGGCCGTCGTCGACGCCCGCGTCCTCGCCTACGAACTCGCCCACCACGACGTGGACGAGGCCCTTGCCCGGTACGAGGCCGCCCGCCTGCCGCAGACCACCCGCCTCCTCGCAGCCCACCGCCGCCTGGAACCCGACCCCCTGCTCCGCCGGGTCGAGGCCCTCGCCCCGAACGGCTTCACCGACATCCGCCACGTCCTGCCCGAGGACAGCCTCGACGGCATCAGGTCCTGCACCCTCCAGGTGACCGGCATGGACGCCGCAGCACTCAACTCCCGTACCTCCTGGAGCGTCGCGGTATGAACAGCCCCCGCACCCTGCACCCCGCCACCGCCGCCGGACTGGCCTGCGTCGCCCTTCTGGCCGCACTCCTGCCCTCGATCTGGCAGCCCCCCGACCCCCGGCCGCGCTCCGGCTCCGCCCCCCGGCTGCCCGCCTGCGGCCCCCGTACCGGCGCCGCGGCCTGCGTCAGCCTCGGCCCCGCCGCCGCCCTCGGCCGCGGCACGGTGCGGACGTACAGCGAATACCGGAACGGCACCCCGCAGGCCGTGGGCATATCCCTCACCGCCCCCGCCCTCACCGCCCTGCCCACCACCCCCACCGACGGCAAGCACTGCCACGACGTGGACGCCGACGGCAGCATTGACCCCGCCCACGAGTGCGTCGGCGGCCACAGCCTGGAGCTCGCCCTGCCCGGCACACCGCCCGGCTCGGCCGGACTGCCCTTCCGCTGGGCCCTGTTCAACTGGAACCCGAACGGGCACAACCCGCACGGCCGCTACGACGTCCCCCACTTCGACGTGCACTTCTACCTCGTACCCAAAGAGGTCCGCGAGGGCATCCGGATCGGCGGGTGCGCCCTGCTCATCGCCTGCGACCAACTGGCCACGGCCGCCCGACCCGTCCCCGCCGCCCACCTGCCCGCCGGCTATCCCGCGAGCAGCCCGCAGACCGCCGAGGGCGCCATGGGCGCCCACCTGGACAGCCGGCCGCCGACCACCGGCACCCTCACCGGCCAGACCTTCATCTACGGCGCGTACGCGGGCGGCCTCATCTTCATGGAGCCCATGCTCACCAAGGACTTCCTGCAACACCACCGCGACTCCGGCGGCGGCCGCCGCACCTGCGACCCCATCCCCCAGCCCGCTGCCTGGCAGACGTCCGGCTGGTACCCCACGCGGTACTGCACCGCGTACCGGCCCGACCAGGGCGACTACACCGTCTCCCTGACGGACTTCGTCCACGCGCCGGCGTCACCCCGGTTCGCCGCCACGGGCGGCTGAGGCACCCGCGGCCGGGCGGTCGCCCCGCCCGCGTGGCGCTGTCGCCGCGTCCCGGCCCGAGCCGCCACAATCGGACCGTACCCATACCGCCTCATCGCCCGTTTTGGGGGCCAGTCGATGTATGCAGCCGTGGTCCACGCCCTGGGTCAGCCGCCCCGGTACGAATCCGTGCCCGAGCCCGCCCTCGCCGCCGGCGAGGTCGTCGTCGAGGTGCTGGCGGCCGCGCTGTACCCGTTGGTGCGCTCGTTCGCCTCGGGCGGCCACTACACGGGCGGTGACGCACTGCCGCTGGTACCCGGATTCGACGGGGTCGGCCGGACCGCGGACGGCGGACTCGTCTACATCCCGGCGCTGGAGCCGCCCCAGGGGACGATGGCCGAACGCGTCGCCGTCCCGTCCGCCTCCCTCATGCCCGTACCGGAGGGGCTCGACCCGGCCGTGGTCGCCGCCGCCATGAACCCCGCCTCCTCCGCGTGGATCGCCCTGCGCGAACGGGGCCGGCTGCGCCCCGGGGAGTCGGTGCTCGTCCTCGGCGCCACGGGGAACGCCGGGCGGGCCGCCGTCCGACTGGCCCTCGACCAAGGCGCGGGACAGGTCGTGGCGGCCGGGCGCGACCCGCTGGGCCTCCAGGCCGCGACGGCGCTGGGCGCCGCCCGCACGGTCCTGCTGGAGGGCGCCGACGAGGAGGTCGCCGACGCCTTCGGCGCCGCGGCCGCCGACACCGACATCGTGCTGGACTACCTGTGGGGCCGGCCCGCGGAGCTCGCGCTCGACGGCATCCTGCGCCACCGCGCCGACCTGACCCGCACACTGCGGTGGGTGCAGGTCGGCTCCGCCGCCGGGCCCGACATGACACTGCCGTCCGCGTGGCTGCGCAAGGCCGACGTGGACATCTGCGGCAGCGGACTCGGCTCGATCTCGGCCGCCCGCCGCAGCGCCTGCCTGCGCGAACTGCTCACCCGGCTGCCGACCCTGGCACCGACCAGCGAGATCGTCCCCGTACCGCTGGCCGACGTGGAAACCGCGTGGGAAACCCCGCTGCGCTCCGGCGCCCGCATCGTCTTCGTCCCCGCCGGCGGCGACGGGCACCGCTCCGGTGCGGCGCAACACCGCAAGGACCGCGAGGCGGTCTGAGCGGACCCCCGCGCTCCTTCGGCGCGGCCGTGTGCGCGCATGGCGGGCATCGGTGGGCACATGCAGCGCCACGGGCCGTCCTACGTCCCCCCTCGCGGCCGTGATCGGCACCGTGGTCCGCTGCCCGGAGACTGCCCTGCCGTGCAACGGCGGCAGCGGCTGCCGGGTGGACCACCCCGACTGCGGGAAGGCGGGCTGCGTGGAAGCCCGCCAAGCGGCCGGGCGGCCACGGGAAGGCGCCGGCCGCCGAGCCGCCCGCCTTCCCCTGAGCGCCGGGTCCGCCCCGCCCCGCGTGGGGGAGGGTGTGCTCGCTGGCCAACCTGCGGGCGGGTTCCGGCCTTCGCGGCGCAAACCCTCCCTGACCCATGTCTGCCGGGCGTACCGTGCGCTTACCGGATGACACGGGCGCGACGGGGGCGGGCGATCTGCATGGCGGCGTACGACCGGGACGTGGCGACGAGGCTGGCCCGCCAGGCGGTGGCCCGGGCGGCCCCGCACGAGCTGGCGCAGTTCGACATGACCGCGGAGGCCTTCCACAGCGCACCCGGATACCGGCAGCTCGGCGGCGGCGCCCGCCGCGGCGATCCGCTCGGCCTGGGCCTGGAGACGGCCGCCGCCCTGCTCGGCACGGTCGCCCTCGCCGCCGCCGTACAGGTGCTCAACCACCTGTCCCAGCAGGCGGCCGGCGAGGTCGTCGACAGTGCCCGCCGCGGCCTGCGGGGCCGCTTCCGGCGCCGCCGGGACCGGCAGGCCGAGGCCCCCCGCGCGCTGCCGCCCCGCGAGCCGCTGTCCGCGGCGCAGCTCGCCGAGCTGCGCCAGGTCGCCCGCGACACGGCGCTGCGGCTGCGCGTGCCGGAGCCGGCGGCCCAGGCGATCGCCGACGGCATCGTCGCCGAACTGGCCACCCTCACAGCGGAACCGGCCGCCGCCGCCCCGGGCCCGACCGCCGCGCCGCCGCCGCCCGGCCCGACCGCCGCGCCGCCGCCGCCCGGCCCGGCCGCCATGCCGGCGTCGCCCGGGCCGGCCGCCGCGTCAGCGTCGCCCGATCCCGCCGCCGGGCAGTCCGCACCGGACCCGGCAGGCGGGGCCGGGTGACGGCAGCACCGCTCCCCGGCCCCGCCGGCAGCCGGGCCCCCGCCGCCGCGAACCCTCCGCCGGGCGCGGCCCCTTTGTTCCGGCGTCGGGCACGACGGTGCGCTTCCTCCTCCTCAGCGCGGCCGTCACCGGCGTGACGGCGATCATGGTGAACGGCCCCGCCGACAGCCGGGCCCCCGCCGCCGCGATCCCGCCGTTGGCGGGGGCCGGTCGGGCGGGGGCCGTTGCCGCCACCCCGTATCCGGGGCGGGAGCGTCCTCGCCCGCGCGCGATCCGCCCGGCGTGCCGGGCGGTGATCCCTCAGGCCGCGAGGTCGCGGCGCCGGGCGTACCGGAGCCCGGCCAGGTCGGCGTGGTACATCTCGCCGTCGTCGTTGTCCGTGACGGTGCCGCGCGCCGCCCCGCCGCCGCACAGGCCGCGGAAGAACGCCCGCACCCAGTAGTACGGCTGAAGCGGCAGCCAGCACAGGCCGCACAGCCAGCGGTAGACGGTGCGCCAGAACCCGGGGCGCCCGCCGTCGGCGGCGCGGATCACCCGTATCCCGGTGATCAGCTTGCCCGCGCTCGCCCGGAACAGGAACGTCAGCAGGACCTGGTTGACGAAGGACGTGCCGAGCAGCACCGCCAGGGCGGTCAGCGGTCGGCCCTCGTGGCCGCGCGCCATCAGGTACGGGACGCCCACGGCGACGACGACGTCCAGCGTGGCGGCGAGCCCGCGCCGCGCGTCCCCGGCGGGACGCGGCACGTGCGGCCGCGGCGCCTGCCCGTACGGCTGGTGCTGCCCGTACGGGGCCTGCGGTGCGTACGGCGCGGCGTGCGGCTGCGGCCCGTGGGCGTGGCCGAAGGGGGCCTGGGCGTAGGGCTGCTGGGCGTAGGGCTGCTGGGCGTACGGCTGCTGGGGGGCCTGGGCGTACGGCGCCTGGCCGTGGGGGGCCTGAAGCTGCTGCGGGTACTGCTGCCGGGCGTACGGCGGTTGGGGCTGCTGCGGCTGCTGAGGGTGCGGGTGCTGCGGCGGGTACTGCTGGTACTGCCGTCCCGGTGGCGTGTTCATGTCCACATCATGCGGCACCCCACGTGCCGATCCGGCCAGGCGCGCGGCGGCCTTCGGCAGCGTGTTCGACGACGTGCGGGTCGAAATCCGTCAGGACGCCGCGGCTGCGGCCGCTTCACCCTGCATCACCCGATCGGTACCTTCCGCCTCGCCGCAGCCGTCCGCCCGGGTTTGCCTGGAGCAGGGCCACCAGGAGGTCACACATGCAGGGTGACGACACCGCTGACGAATCCGCCGTCCTCCGCCCCCTCGCGGACTTCCTCACCGACGCCCGGGAGCGGCCATGACCCCCTCCGACCACCCGGCGCCCCCGCCGTCGCCCCCGCCCCCGCCGTCGGTCGCGTCCGCGCCCGGCCTCCAGGCCGACCCGCACGTGTCGCCCGCCGACGCCGAGCCCGTACTCCGCGCCATCATCCTCAGCCGCGGCTACGCCCGGCTGATGCTGCTCTCCGTACTCATCGGCGTGCCCGTCGCCATCGCCTGCTTCTTCTTCGTCAGCTTCCAGCACCAGCTGCAGCACCTCGTGTGGGAGTCCCTTCCCCACACGCTCGGCTTCGACCGGGCGCCCTGGTGGTGGCCCCTGCCCACCCTGCTCCTGGCCGGGCTGATCATGGCCCCGATCGTCACCCGGATGCCGGGCAGCGGCGGCCACGTACCGGTCGACGGCCTCCGCGGAGCCCCCATGGGCCCCCGGGAACTGCCCGGCGTCGTGCTCTCGGCCCTGACCGTCCTCCCGCTCGGCGCCGCCCTGGGCCCCGAGGCCCCGCTGATGGCCCTCGGCAGCGGCCTCGCCCTGCTGTGGCTGCACGCCGCCCGGCGCCCGGTGGAACCGAAGATCCAGGCGATGGTGGCGACCACCGGGTCGACCGCCGCCATCTCCACCATCCTCGGCGGGCCGATCGTCGCCGCCCTGATGGTCGTCGAGGCGGCCGGACTGGCCGGGCCCCAGCTCGTCGTCCTGCTGCTGCCGTGCCTCGTGGCCAGTGCCGCCGGAGCCGTCGTCTTCACCGGCTTCGGCGAGTGGACCGGCCTGCCCGTCGGCGGCCTGACGCTGCCGCAGGTGCCGCCCGATACCGAGCCCGACGCCGGGGACTTCCTGTGGGGCATCCCCGTCGCGGTCGCCGTCGCCGTGGTGGTCGGCGTCGCGCACGAATTCGGCCGACCGGTCCTCGCCTGGACCCGGCGCCGCGCGGCGCGGAACACCGTGCTCGCCGCCCTCGCCGTCGGGGTCTGCTTCACCGCCTACGCGCTGACCACCGGCCGCTCCCCGGAGGAGGCGGCGCTCTCCGGCCAGATCACCCTGGGCGAACTCGCCGGGAACCACGCCTCCTGGCCCGTGGGCGCGCTGCTCGCCCTGGTCCTCTTCAAGGGCCTGGCCTGGGGCATCTGCCTGGGCAGCATGCGCGGCGGTCCCATCTTCCCGGCCGTGCTGATGGGCGCCGCGCTGGCCGTCGCGTGCGCGGGGCTGCCGGGCTTCGGCGCCGCCCCGGCGCTGGGCGTCGGAATGGCCGCCGCGACCGCCGTGGTCAGCGGCCTGCCGCTGACCAGCGCGGTGCTCGGGTCGCTGCTGCTCGGCCCCGATGCGCACAACCAGGTGCCGCTCGTCGTCATCGCCTCCGTCGTGGCGTTCATCACCAGCCGGTACGTCGTGTCCCGCCGCCGCCGACCGCCCGGCCCGGTCCTCGCCCACCCGGAGTCGACCTGACGACCCGGCCTCCGGCAGCACCCGGCCTCCGGCAGCTATCCGAGGAACGACAGCCGGACCTGCCGGTCGGGGTTGTCCTTGTTGGTGTCGACCAGGCAGACGGACTGCCAGGTTCCCAGCTGGAGGCGCCCGCCGACGACCGGCAGGGTCGCATGGGGCGGAACGAAGGCGGGCAGGACGTGGTCGCGGCCGTGGCCGGGGGAGCCGTGGCGGTGCTGCCAGCGGTCGTCCGCGGGCAGCAGGGTGCGGAGTGCGGCCAGCAGGTCGTGATCGCTGCCGGCGCCGGTCTCGATCACGGCGATGCCCGCCGTGGCATGCGGTACGAAGACGTTGAGCAGCCCGTCGCGGCCCGCCGCGGCTTCGGACAGGAACCGCTCGCAATGGCGGGTGAGGTCGGTGACGGTCTCGGAACGGCCGGTGGCCAGGTCGAGCACCCGGGTGGTGAATCGGTCGGACATGGGCACCATGGTGGTCCATCGCGGCGTGCGGTGGGCACACCCGCCGGCGGTGCGGCGGCCGGCGGACCCGCCCCGTGTGCGTCGGAGCGGGCCGCCGGCCTGGCCGGGGGCTACTTGGGAGCCACCCAGACCTGCCGCTTGTCGGCGTTCGCCGCGTACAGCTGGACCGGAGTGCCGTTGGCGGTCGAGCCGCCCTTCACGTCGAGCACCTTGCCCGTGCCGGCGTTCACGATCTGGCCCTTGGCGTTGACCGACCAGCGCTGGGCGGCCGAGCCGTTGCAGTCCCAGAGCTGGATCTTGTTGCCGTTGGTGTTGGCGTTGCGCGAGTTGTCCAGGCACTTGCCCAGTGCCCGGAACGTGCCGTCCTTGTAGAGGATCCAGGACTGCGCCGCGGTGCCGTTGCAGTTGTACAGCTGGATCTGGGTGCCGTTGTCGGCCTTGCCGCCCTTGGCGTCCAGGCACTTGCCGCCCAGCCCGGTCACCTTGCCCTGCGGGGGCAGCGCGGCCCCGCCCCCGGCGGCGAGCCGGCGCAGGCCCTGTACGTCGAACTGCTGGACGTACGTGCCGGCCCGCTTGTCCTGGTAGGCGTACGCGGGCGAGCACATGACCGGGAACTGGCCGGAGTCGGTGCCCTTGACGCAGTCGCCCTTCGTCAGGCTGCGGTTCGCGTGCGCGAGACCCAGGGTGTGCCCGAGCTCGTGGCTGATGTGGTTCTTCATGTACGTCTCGCCCATGGAGGCGGACGGCTTGCCCTGCGGGGTGAAGAACTCGTCGTCGATGTAGGCGTGTCCGCTGGTCACCGTCTCCGGCACGGAGGAGCTGGTGAAGCCGCAGCTCAGGTTCGCCGTCCCGGACCCGTCCCGGACCACCGTCCACCCCGTGCTGCCCATGGTGCCCTCGCCTGCGGGCGGCTTGCACGGGTGGTGCAGCACACCCATGACCACCTCGCCCTTGGGCCTGGCGTAATCCCAGCCCACCGGACGCGTGTCGACGGTGACGGGCAGGTTCGTGATGCGCTGGAGGTCTGCCGCCGACGCCTTCACATAGGGGGCCAGCCAGTCCGCGGACTTCTGGTCGTAGAACTTGATCGTGTAGCCGGTCGCCAGCCACTTGGTCGCCTGGTGGATCTTCCACCCCTCGCCCTGGGGTGCGGCGGCGGCCGCCGCGGCCCGCGCCGCCGCAGACCGGGCGCCGCCGGCGTCGAGCGACATGACACCGCCCTTGAACGCGGTGTGGTCACTGGCGGAGGTGGCGGTGTCCTCCGCGTGGGCGTCGGGCGCCGCCTCGACCGCCGGTATGCCCGGGCCGGCGGAGGCCGCCGCCGGCCCGTCGCCGGTGTCCTCGGTTCCGAAGGCGCTGTACGACATCTGCAGCCCGCCCACGATCGCCGCGGCGGCACACACCGCGACCACCGATGCCCGTTTCCTGGATCTGAATCCCAAGTCCCCGTTGCCTTTCATCATGGTTCGCTCCGGACTCCGGGTGCGGAATCGCACACGGGGATCCGGAATCGAACACATGATAGGGGAGGAATCTCAAGCGCCTCACCGCTCACCGGAGTTGACCCTCCGGCTCCCTACGGCACGGGCCGAGCGGACCACGGGGAGGGCGACGGCGGCGTCAGGCCCCGCACCGCCGTGTGGGTGTGGCCCGCGAGGCTGTTCGGACCAGCCGGAACGGTTCCCCGGGTGAGATCCCCGGGGTGGCGCCGGTCCTGCGCCGCAACCGGCGGGAACCTCGCAGTGTGCATCCCACTCATCCGGCCGGCGACGGTGCGCACCGCCCGTCCGCGTCCGGCACCTGCCACTGCGCAGTCCTTCCCCCCTACATCCTCGAGAACCTCGCCGAGGCGGACGACCCGAGGATCCGCGAAGCCGCCGAGAGGACGCTCGAGGTCGACGCCCGGCTGCGCGAGTTCCGGGCCGCCGCGCCGCGGGAGGTGACGCGCGCCCCCGTCACTGCGGGCGTCCTGGAGCGGACGGTCTTCGACACCCACGAGAGCCGCGAGCTCCCCGGTGACGTCGTCCGGACCGAGGGCGCCGACCCCGTGGCCGACGGCACGGTCAACCGCGCCTACGACGGCCTCGGTCTCACGTTCGCCTTCTTCGAGGAGGTCTACGGCCGCCACTCGATCGACGACCGGAACCTTCCGCTCGACGCGACCGTCCACTACCGCCGGAAGTACAACAACGCCATCTGGAACGGCCGCCAGATGATCTTCGGCGACGGCGACGGCATCGTCTTCAACGACTTCACCCTCACCCTTGACATCCCTGCCCACGAAATGGCCCACGGCTTCACGCAGTACACGGCCGACCTCGTGTACGAGGACCAGTCCGGCGCGCTCAACGAGTCCGTGTCGGACGTCTTCGGCAGCCTGGTCAAGCAGTACGCCCGCCGCCAGACGGCGGAGGAGGCCGACTGGCTGATCGGCGCCGGACTGTTCACGCCCGCGGTGCGCGGCCAGGGCCTGCGCTCGATGAAGGCGCCGGGCACGGCGTACGACGACCGCCTGCTCGGCGGCAAGGACCCCCAGCCGGACAGCATGGACGGCTACGTCGAGACGGACTTCGACAACGGCGGCGTCCACATCAACTCCGGCATCCCGAACCGCGCGTTCTACCTGGTCGCCACCCAGATCGGCGGCTTCGCCTGGGAACGGGCGGGCCAGATCTGGTTCGACACCCTCACCTCGCGTGAACTCACCCCGCGCGCCGGCTTCCGGGACTTCGCCCGGGCGACCGCCGCGGCGACGGAGCGGCGCTACGGGCGGGGGACGGAGTACGAGGCGGTCATCAAGGCCTGGGCGCACGTCGGCGTCAACGGCAATGGCTGAGCCGGCCCCGCCCCGCAGCACAGCCGCCCCCGCCCCCGCCCCCGTCGCACCGGCGCCATGCGCATCGAGGTGACCCGAAGCGGGGGCATCGCCGGAATCACGCGCCGGGCCGCGCTGGACACCGCCGGCCGGCCCGACGCGGCCGAACTCGAAGGCCTCGCCCGCCAGGTCCTCGCCGAGGCGGGAGCGGGGACCCCGACCGGGGTCCCCGACGGCTACCGGTACACCGTGACCGTGGACGGCCGCACCGTGGAATTCGCCGACCCGGACACCGGCGACGCCCTCGAAGAGCTGGTCGAGCGCGTATTGGAGGAGGCAGCGCAGTGACCGAAGCCCCCGAGGCCAAGGCCGCGGAACTCAAGATCAGCTTCGCCGGTGCGGAGGCCGCCGCGGCCCTCGACACCCTCGGGCCCGACCGCTCCGAGGGGCGCCGCCGCTCCATCCACTTCTGGGACCGCCCGCAGCAGGCGGCCGGCACCGGCGTCACACTGCCGCTGCTGGACCGCGGCGTCATCCTGCGCCTGCGCCGCGACCGCTCGGACCGCGGATCCCGCCCGGAAGCCGACATGACCGTCAAACTGCGCCCCTGCCCCGCCCTGCCGCCCCCGTGGCGGAAGGACCGCGAGGGCGACGACTGGGAGTTCACCGTCGAGGAGGACCGGTCCGGTCCCGCCTTCGCCCCCGTCCTGGCGGCCGCGCTCCAGGCCGATCGGGACGTCGAGGCGGCACACGACGCGGAACGGTCCGGCTCGCTCGACGGCATGCTCGTGGACCGGCACCGCGAACTGCTCGGCGCCGTCGGCCTGACCGGGGCGGGCCTCGGCGGCCTCACGGCCCTCGGGCCGGTGCACGCCGTCAAGTGGAAGCAGGACTGGGACGGGCTGCCCCGCACCGTGGCGATCGAGGAGTGGACCACCGGCCACGGCCTGCGCTTCCTCGAGGTCTCGGTGCGTACGGACCTGACCGACGCGGCGGAGGCCGGGCGGCTGCTCGTCGAGGCCCTGCGGGGGCGCGGGATCACCCCGCCGCAGACCGGTGAGACCAAGACCCGGGCGGTGATGACCGCCCTCGCGCGCGACCTGCGGCCGTGACCGGGGAACCCGGCCGATCTGCCGGCCGGCCCGGCCGCGTCTGGGTCCGACGGGGGATCCTGCCGGCCGCGTACGCGCGGGTCCCGGCCCCCGCGCTCCGGGAGTGGGAGATTGGGCCCCATGCGCGGCCGAACCCCCTCCGCTCGCGGCGCCCGCCGCCCGTCCCGGTGGCGTACCCGGTCCCGGAAGATGATCGCGGCGGCCAAGAGACAGCAGGAGCGGGCCGAGACCCGGTTCCCGGTGATCACCCACGTCGTCGAACGGCTCATCTCGGTGAACGTCTTCGACTCCGCCACCCGGCTCGCCGCCCAGGTCTTCCTGACCGCCGTGCCGCTGCTGTTCGTCGTCGCCTCGTTCGCCCCGGAGGGCGTGAGCGAACAGCTGATCGACTCCGTGCGGACGGCCTTCGGGCTGACCGGGCCGGCCGCCGCACAGCTGGGCGACCTCCTCGGGAAGGGCTCCCGGGACGAGGACGAGGACTTCCGCAGCGCAGTCGGCCTCGTCGGCGGGCTCATGGTCCTGATCTCCGCGACCGCCGTGAGCCGGGCCATGCAGCGGCTGTGCAAACGCGCCTGGGAGATCCCGCGCACGGAGGCCCGGGTCGCGGTCTGGCGCTGGATCGTCTGGCTCGCGGCGTGGACCGTGCTGCTGGTGGTGCAGGGCCCGGTGCGCCAGGGCTTCGGGGCCGGCACGTGGCTCGGCATCCCCCTCGTCCTGGCCCTCCAGACGGCGGCCTGGTGGTGGACCCAGCACCTGCTGCTCGGCGGCCGGCTGGCCCCCCGGGCACTGCTGCCCGGCGCGGTGCTCACCGCGGTCGTGGTCGGCAGCCTGTCCCTCACCGCCCGCTTCTACATGCCGCACGCCCTCAACCGGGCACTGGAGGCCTACGGTTCGACGGGTTCGGTGTTCGTCCTGCTGTCGTGGCTGATCGTGCTGTGCGTGGGGGTCACCGTGAGCATGGCCACGGGTGCCGCCGTCGCCCAGGAGCCGTACCTCGCCCGGCGTTTGGGCAGTCCGCCCCCGCGCCGGGCCTACCCGGGAGCATGGCGGCAGACACCGCCGTGAGCCCGCGGCGGGCAGGACCACGCACGTGACCCTCCGGCGGGCGGGACCTCGCCGATCGCCGCCCGCCGGCGCCCGCTGACCACGGCTGACGGTCTACGGCCGGCGCGGCGCGGCCCCCTCGGTGTCGAAGGTGTAGAACGCGCGGTGGTCCAGCATGTCGGCCGGTGTCACGTTGTTCCAGGGCCGCATCGGGCGCCTCAGGTCGACCACGTTCGGCGTGGCGGCGGCCGGCAGGTAGGCGGATTTCGGGTGGCGCCTCTGCCACTCGGCCCAGAGCATGTCGACGAAGGCGTGGTGCATCCAGAACACCGGGTCGTTGGGGGAGGCCGCGGTGCCCATGTGGCCGCCGACCCACACGTGGACCCGGTTGTGCAGGCCCGCGCCCCGCCACCCCTCCAGGTGGTTGCGGAAGCCGCCCGAGGAGCTGTTCCAGGGGGCCGTGTCGTACTCGGGCATGTCCAGCACGGCGTTCACCTCGGCCTTGGTCGGCAGCTGGGCCCCGCCCGCGCCGAGCGAACGCCGCAGGAACGCATGCCGGTCCACGCCCACCGTGATGTTCCACTTGCCCCCGGAGTACGCGAACGGGCCGTCGAGCACCTGGCCGTCCAGCGGCCGGCCGGTGCCGCCGAGGAAGTCCGGGGCCCACAGCGAGGAGGCGGGGGTGCGGTCCACGGTCCAGTCCCAGTACGGGAGGGACACCTTCGGATCCACCTTCTTGAGCTCGGCCTCGAAGTCCAGCAGGAAGCGCCGGTGCCACGGCAGGAAGGACGGGCAGCGGTGGCCGACCCGGTCGCCGAAGTCGGAGTCGGTCCGCAGGAAGGTGTTGTGCGTGGCGACGAACCGGTCGTAGACGCCGGTGCGCTTGAGTTCGAGCAGCGCGTTGGTGAAGGCGCGCTTCTCGTCGGCGGTGAGCGCGGCCTGGCTCTTGCGGACGGTCACTGCGCGGCTCCCTCGGGCGCGAAGGGGGCGAGCTGGGCCCCTTGGAGGGTGCGGACGGCGGCGCGGGCGGCCGCGATGGGATCGGGGAAGGACTCGTAGTGGTTGATGACGCTGACCCATGTGCCGTCGGCGTTGCGCATGATGTGCAGCTCGTTGCCGTCGATCTTGATGGTGGGCCAGGCGGGCAGGCCGTGGCCTTCGTGCCCGCCGCCCCCCTTGGCGAGGGATATCTGGATGCGGCGCCCCTCGAACACCTCGTCGATGCCCTTGGCGGGTATGGAGAGGCCCGAGGCGCTCACATCGGGCTGCGCCTTCGGATCGGGGGCCGGCGAGGACTTGGCCGAGTCGCACGCGACGAGGGCAGTCAGTCCGAGGGCGGTCGCCGCGCCGACGGCGGTGCCCAGGGCCTGTCTGCGAGTGATCTTCTTCATGGCATGAACATGTACCACGGATCCTGCGACGGACTCGTCACGGCCTCGTCGCAGGCCACGCGGGACACACGGGATACCCGGGGCGCACCGGTCACACCGCCCACTGGGTCCACAGCGGGAGCAGCAGCAGCGCGACGACCGAACTCTTCACGACGAGCGCGGCGGACATGCCGACACCGACGTCGTAGCGCTGGGCGAAGACGAACAGGTTCTGCGGCGCCGGCATCGCCGCGATCAGGACGAGCCGGCTCAGCCGCTCGCCCTCCACCCCGAAGCCGTAGCGGCACACGGCGAACGTGATCAGGGGGAGGGCGACGCACTTGGCGGCGATGATCCACACCTCCTCCAGGGTGGTGCCGCGGACCTCCAGCCCGCTTCCCCCGAGGTGCAGTCCGAGGGCGAACAGCGCAACGGGCGAGGCACTGTCACCGACGAACGCGAAGCTGTCGAGCACGACCCCGGGCACCGGGACGGTGAGGAGGTTGAGCGCGATGCCCGCGTTGCAGGCCACCACGACCGGCGTCAGCAGCGAGGCCGCGACGGCCGAACCCAGCCGCCGGACCGGGCTCCCGGTGCGGCCGGGCCGCCCCAGTTCCATGATCGAAATGATGATCAGGGACAGCACACAGACCTGGAACAGCAGGACCGGGAAGATCGGCGCCGCGTCCCCGAACAGCATGATGAACACCGGCACGGCGAAGTAGGCCGTGTTGACCTGGACGGCGGCCATGATGCGCAGTGCGATGCCGCGCGGATCCCGCACGCCCAGCAGCCGGGCCAGTGCGCCGGTCAGCACGGCCGCGGTGCAGACCGCGGCCGCGTACCCCGTGACGGTCCGCCAGTGGAACAGGGCCCCCAGATCACTGCGGTAGATGTTCCCGAACAGGAAGCACGGCACGGCGAAGAGGAACGCGTAGTCCGCGAACACCTTGGAACTCTCGGCCGGAACCACCTTCCGCCGGGCGAGGACGACCCCGCACCCGAAGGCCAGCATGACCGGTGCCAGCTTCTCCAGAGCCTCCACCGCTCCCATGCACGCGCCCCCGCTCCCCGCTGATCCCCCGTCGGGGGCCTGCCGACGACCGGATCGTAGGACGATCACCACCGCGGGCCGCCGCCGGCCCCCTCACACAGTCGTGGCGGCACGCCCTCCCCGGCCACACGGGCAACGTGAACGCGGTGGTCTTCCGCGCGGCGGCACGCGCACGGACCACTGGTGGCGACCGCCGGAGCCGACCGCCGTGCCGGGCGGTGGGGTCAGGCCTGGGCCTGGGCCCGGGCCCGGGCTTCGGGCTCGGCCTCGGAATGGGCATCGGGCACGGTCGGGGCCGGGCGGCGTCGGGGGCGGCCCCGGTTGCGGCCACGGCGGACCCGTAGCCGACTGGTCTTCAGCCGGGCCGCGGCCTCCGGATCCCGTCGTGCCAGCTCCACGAGGGCCGGGTGCCGGCCCATGCCCGCGACCTGCTCGGCCCACGGGTCGCGCCGGCCGTCCGCGGTGCGCAGGCGCCCGTACAGGGGGAACCAGACGATCTGCGCGACCAGTGCGACCGCGGTGGCGGCGACGGCCGCCGTCTGCACCGGACTGCGGGGCGACAAGGAGGCCATGGCGAACACGGTGAACAGCATTTCCAGCGCGACCAGCAGGGCCCCGGTGCGGGACAGGCATCCGGGGTCGCTCGCGGGCACCGGGATACCGTGCAGCAGGCGGGCGCGCCCGGCAGCGTGGAAGACCATCCGGGCGGCGTTGAAGGCGGCGTCCCGGTGACCGATGCTGCCGAGGGTGGCGGATGCGGTACGCCGGCGCAGTGCCGCGAGCAGGTTGTCCGGCAGCGGGTGCCCGGCGGACCGCGCCGGGTCGGCGCCGGCCGCGGTGAGGCTCAGGTTGCCGCGGTGGTTGACCGTGACCAGCCCGTCGAGCACCAGCTGTGCCGCGGCGGCCTGTGTGTCGTCCGACTGCCACCACTCGTCGGCAGCGGCCCGGTAGGGGTCACGCAGGAGCCTGGACGCGCGCTCGGCCATGACCCGGTACTCCCGGTTCCGGCGCAGCCGGGCACCACCGAGTACCACCCCGTACAGAACGACGGTGAAGGGCACGGCGGCGCAGGCGAGGGCGACAGGATTCACGCGCCGAGCCTAGGCGCAGGACAGGGGCGAGCACACGCGCTTATCCGCCGCCCTGCGCGGTCGGCAGGGCCCCGGACCGCGATGGCGATCTTCGGACCCGTGTGCCAGCCTCGAATGTGACGTAGGTACATCCCTCCCACCAGCTGGTATGACAGCTGGCCGCATGCTGGAGATGAAACCGATGCCGGTCGTCGAACCCAAGGCAGGCCACGGCATGGCGGTGGTGGGCGAGGACACGATCTACCTGTCCCACCTGCCCATGTTCGCCATGCCTGTTCACGCTTTCCAGGTGCTGCTCGAAGTGACCCTGGACAACGAAGCGGGCAACGCGCAGAAGGTGTACGTCGAGGACCGCCGCCAGACGGGCACGGCCCTCTACACGCTCAACCCCGAGCCGTTCCGCATCTCCGACCTGGTCACGCCCGCCGGACAGCCGGCGCTGACCTCGTTCAACGGGACGCTGTACCGGGGCCACTTCGAACGGGGCGGCGTGGAAATCGTCGACCCCGTACGGGTCGACGTCCGGCGCGTGGTCCACTTCCGGCGCCTGAACGAGCAGGACCCCCGGCCGCCGGCGCTCACCTACCTCGCCTTCGGGAAGGGCAGTGAGCTGTTCCTGGCGCACCGGATCGTCACACCGCCCGACCACGAAAGCCACGTCCAAGTGGGCGACATCCGGAGCGTTTCCGGTGTGCAGCTCACCGACGACCTCCTGGCGAAGGGCCCGCGGCTCGCCATCCCCGGCAGGGCCGACACCCCCGCGGACAGACTGGCCGAAGGCCAGCAGGTGGCGGCGACCCTTCTGGACGGCGGAGCCGGCCTGCCCGACGGCATCGACCTGCGGTTCACGGTGAAGCGGGAGTTCTACTTCGAGGAGGGGGACTTGGCCTCGGGCAGCGGTGGCCACCACGACCACCACGAACAGCACTGAACCGCCCGCCCACCTGGAGGGGCCGTGCACTTCGACGACATCGCCCGCTGCGAGATCCATCCGTCGATCGGCATCGCACGCGTCGGCGACAGCCCCGACGACTTCTTCATCGGCCCGGAATCCCCGGGCAGCCGGCCCCACCCCGACGGCGGCTTCCGCGACGGCGTCGGCCGGATCAAACGCCAGGCGGCCCGGTTCCGGGTGTACGCCTACGACCGGGCCGGCGCCGTTCTCGGTGAACTCACCTCGGCCGAGGCCCGGATCACCTGGACCGTCGAACTGGCCAACGCCAAAGGCGCCTGGTTCAGGTTCGCCGGCCGCTTCGGGCAGTCCACCTCCGACGCCCACCGCCGCAACCTGCACATCGACCCCGCCGACACCGCCGCCCGCGCCCGCCTGGTCGTCCGGCCCGGCCCCCGCACCGTGACCGGCCCCTCCCAGGACGGCCAGGGCGCCCGGTTCGACACCGGCACCTTCCTCGGCAGGCCCGTGCCGCTGGGCGAACTGCGCACCGACGAGGCCGGCCGGCTGCTCGTCCTCGGCGGGTTCGGAAGGTCCTTCTCGGCCAGCCCCGCCAACCCCGTCAACGACTACGCCAACAACGACTCCTGGTGCGACGACGTCTCCGACGGCCCGGTCCGCGCGACCGTGGCCCTGGGGCCCGACGGCCGGCAGGTACCGGTGACGTCGGCCTGGGTCGTGGTGGCGCCGACCGACTTCGCCTCGCACACGGAGAGTCTGATCACCCTCTACGACGTCGTCCTGGAGACCGCCCGCGCATCGGGCATGCTGCCCTCGCCTCCGGAGGTCTCCTTCACCCGCGACATCTACCCCCTGCTGGTCCGGCCGATCGCACTCGCGTGGGTCAACAAGGCGGCACGCCACCGGCACGGCGACCCGACGGGGAACTTCCTCGCGCCCGACCGCTTCGCCCGGCTGGCCTCCAACGCGGAGACCGACAAGGGCTTCCGCCGCGCCGTCTTCCGCAGGCTGCGCACCCCCGGGGCGATGGACGTCAGCCAGGCCAACAGCGGCTTCATGCCGATCCTCGCGGCCGACGGCGACCTGGAGGACGACCAGCCGCGGACCTGGCTGACCCTGCTCTCGGGCCAGTACGAGCGGATGCGGCGCTGGGCCGCAGGCGACTTCACGGCCGACTGGACCGGCGAACTCCCCGCCCCGGTGCCGCTCGAGGCCCTGCCGCCCGCAGAGCAGCCGCACGCCCTGGTACGGGCCGCGACGGAGCGGGCCGGCGGCGGCGGTTTCTACCCCGGCACCGAGACGACGTTCATCGTCGACGACCCAGCCACCTGGTCCGCTCCGTTCCGGCTGCGCGAGGACCTGGTCGCCGGAGACATCACCAAGTACATGGCCGTGCCCTGGCAGGCCGACTTCTACCTGTGCCAGAACTACTGGTGGCCGGCCTCCCGCCCGGACGAGGTGCTGCCCGAATCGGAGCTCGACGCGCTCCTGAACGGCGCGGCCGGGGCGTTCAGGGAATGGGACCGGGGCATCGGCGACGGCAAGGACAGCGACCTCGGCATGAACGAGATGGTCGCGCACTGGAGCACCCTCGGCTTCATCGTCGCCCGGCCCGGCCCGGACGGCACCGAGGCCATGGTCGAGACCGAACGCTCCGCCCCCGAGCCCGAGTGACTACGGGGCCGGGCGCCGGATCAGGCCGGGAGAGCCGGGCGGTGAGCGGCGCGACGGCGCCCCGCGGCCGCGAGGCGAGCCGTGCCGGCGGCTGCGACCTCAGGTGTGACGTCCTGGTCGCGGGCGTCGGCCCGGCCGGCTGCGCCGCGGCGCTGGCCCTCGCACGGGCCGGAGCGGACGTCGTCCTCCTCGCCCCCGCGACGACCGACCGCCCCTGGATCGGGGAGAGCCTCGCCCCGGCGGCGGGTCCGCTCCTGGAACGCCTGGGCGTGCTCGGGCAGGTCGACCTCGCCGGACACACACCCTGCTACGGAGGACGGGCCGTGTGGGGCGGGGACGGCCCCGCGGAGGTGAGCTCCGTCCTCGGGCCCTACGGCCCGGGCCGGCAGCTGGACCGCCCACGGTTCGACGCGGCCCTGCTGGAGGCGGCGGAGGCGGCCGGCGCCCTCCGCCGGACCGGGCGGATCCGGGGAGTCGAGCGCCGGCAGGACCACTGGCGGCTCACGACCGGCACGACCGGCGCGGGCAGCGCGACCGGCGGGACCGGCGCGGGCGGCACCTTCGCGGCCCGCTACGTCGTCGACGCCACGGGCCGGCCGGCCCGGCTGGCCCGCCGCCTCGGCGCGACCCCCGCCCGCTCCGACCGGCTGACCGCGGTCGCCGGGATCCTCGCCGCACCGGACGGAGGACCGGCCGAGGTGGAGCGCACCTCGCTGGTCGAGTCCACTCCCTGGGGCTGGTGGTACACCGCGCCGCTGCCGGACGGCGGGCGGGTGCTGATGGCCATGACGGACGCCGACCTCGTCACCGGACTGCTCCTGCACGACCGGGACGTGTGGTGGGACCGGGCCCGGGCCACCGGCCACATCCGGCACCCGATCGACCCCTGGCAGGAGCCGCCCGGCCGGCTGAGCGTGACCGCCGCCGGCGCCTCCTGCACCCGCCCCGCCGCCGGTCCAGGCTGGGCGGCGGTCGGCGACGCCGCCACCGCCACCGACCCCCTCGCGGCCCGCGGCATCGTCATGGCCCTGGCCACCGGGATGGAAGGGGCGCGCGCGATCCTGGCCGACCACGCGGGGGACAGCGGCGCCCTGGCCGCGTACGCGCGGCGCATCACCGCCCTCCACGAGGAGCACCTGCGCGCACGGGCCGTGCAGTACCGGAGGGAACAGCGCTGGGACACCCCGTTCTGGCGCCGCCGGCAGCAGGCGGCGGGTTGACCCGGCCCGTACGCACGGGGGAGGGGGGAACGGTGGTTCGCATGCGGCGGCCGCTCGTACACTCGGTCGTCCGAAACCAGGGGAGATCATGCACACCCGTACCCTCGCCGGCCTCTGCGCCGCGCTCACCGCGCTCTTCGTCCTCACCGGCTGCACCAGCGCGCCCGCCGACAGCCGCCCGGCCACCGCCTCTTCGCCGGCGCCCGCCTCCCCGGGGTCCCGCGTGGTCCAGGCGCCGCTGCCGCAGGACCAGAACCTGCTGGCCTGGACCGGGGACCCCAATGACGCGGGCCACGTCACCGCCCAGTCCCCCGCCGGGGTCGGCGGCCGGGTCACCCTCGTCCGCATCGTCCTGCACGAGCGGATCACGTGGTCGAACATCTGGCTGGGGCTCGCCGGGATCGATCCGCAGGCCCAACTGGCCGACTGCTACCTCGGCGTGTACGACGCCTCCGGCACCCTGCGGGCGGCCACCGCGGACATCTCGCCGCAGCTGATGACCGACCCGATCGCCAAACCGCTGCCGCTGGCCAAGCCGTTCACGGCCGAACCCGGAACCTACTTCATCGCCCTTCTGCTCAACGGCACCTGGGCCACCAACCTCCTCACCCTCAAGGCCACGGGCGCCGGGATCTCCGTCAACGCAGGTCTCACCCCGCCGCTCCTGCGCTACAGCACCCTGCTGACCGGCCAAACCTCCCTGCCCGCCAAGGTGAACCTCGCCGAACAGTCCACCAGCACCATCAACACCGGCTGGGGCAGCCAGTGGTACGCGATCTCCTGAGCCGGCCCTGCGCCCCGAACGCCCAGTGCTGACCCGTGCCATGGCCGTGTCACTGACGGCCCATCGGATGGCAGGGGGAAACGGCCGGGCGGTCGGAGGCGGTCAGGCGACGGTCAGGCGACGGTCACGAACTTGGCGATGCTCGGCACGCCCTGCGCGTCGAGGGCGAAGAGCATGTACGTACCCGGCAGGACCACACCCGTGTCGGCGGGGATGGACACCGTGTACGTGCCGTCCCCCGCTGCCGTGGACACCAGTGGCACCCGCCGCTGGTCGTTGTCGGTGGAGTGGGTCGCGGCAGCGGCCCGCATCAGGACGAACGACGCCACCTGGCCCTCGGTGCTGACCGTGAGCGACGCGCCGGGCGCGGCCCGCGGGGGCACACCGCCGGAGATCACCGGTCGCGGCTTCGGCGAACCGTCCGCACCCAGCAGGTACGGCGGCGTGAACACGGCCCCGTCGGCGTGGTTGGTGGCGCAGTCACCGCACAGCCCGCCGCCGCCCGAGAAGATTCGCCCGTCCGGCAGCAGGTTCGCCACGCTGTGGTAGTTGCGCGGTATGGCCATGGTGGCGAGCGGGGTGAAGGTGCCCGTCGCCGGGTCCCACAGCTCGGGGGTCAGGACCGAGGCGGCGTCGCTGAACGGCACCGGATGGGCCTGCCCGCCGAAGACGGCCACCTTGCCGTCCGGCAGGACGACGCTGTTGCTGAAACCGCGGGCGTGCTCCATGTCGCCGGTTCGGGCGGACTGGACCTGGTTGCCCGAGATGCTCACGGTGTACGCGAGCCGGGTGGCGGGGGTCTTCTCGTACGCGGGCGAGCCGCCCAGGGTGAGGATCTTTCCGATGTCGTAGGCGACGGCGTTGCCGGTCATGGCGTCCGGGCTGTCGGCGCGGTTGCCGGCGGCGGTGATGCTGCCGCTGCCGGCCGTCGAGATCCAGTTCATCTGCTTGCTCGGACCCAGCTGGAGGACCTTGCCGCCCGAAGTGGCGTGCAGCCACATGTGGTTGTCGGCCCGGTACGCGCCCGCCGGGTCGGCCGTCTGCGCCGGGGCGGCGGAAACGCCGGGCAGCTTGCGCCAGGTGCGGGTGTCCGGCGACCAGGCCTCGCCCGCCTTGTCGCCGCCGGCTCCGCTCCACGATCCGCCGAGGACGAAGGCCTCGCCGGTGGAGAGCAGCGTCATGGCCTGGTAGCCGCGGGCGATGTTCATGCTGGTGGTCGCGGACCAGACGTCGGTGGCCGGATCGTAGATGCTGGCCTTCTCCGCGTTGCTGCCGCCGGTGACCAGCACCCGGCCGTCGGCGAGCATCGCTATGCCGGGGCAGAACATGTCGTGGCCCGTGTTGTCGATGCGGCGCTGGGTGACCTTGCCGGTCTTCAGGTCCAGGATCGCGGTCTGGGTGTACCCGTTGCTGCCGCCGAAGCGGTCGATCGCGTACGCCGACCAGGCCAGCATCTTGTCGCCGGGCAGGACGGCGGTGGCCACGGGCACCAGCGGGAAGCCCGTGATCCGGTCCCAGGAGCCGTGGACCGCCGGGTCGGCCGGCCCGCTCAGGCGTATCTCGCCGGCGGAGGTCCACGGGCCGCGGCCGCCGGCCTCGCTGGTCACGGTGAGGCGTATGTAGCGGGCGTTCACGGTGCGGGTGAAGGTGGCGGTCTTGGCCGTGTCGTCGTCCCGCCAGGTGCCCGAGGCCACGGGGGCGCCGAAGGTGGCGCCGTCGGTGCTGGTGGCGACGGTGTACGCGCCCGCGCGCCCGTTGGGCCCGTCGGAGCGGGGGTGGTAGACGAGGGCGGAGACGGCGGCCGTGCGGTGCATGTCGATGGTGATGCTGTGCGGCAGCGGAGTGGGGGTTCCGGTCCACTTGCTGTGCCAGATGGTGGCGGTGTTGCCGTCGAGGGCGTTGGCGGCGCGGCCGTTCTCGCCGGTGGTCTCCTCGTCGCTCGCCGTGGCCGTCCAACCCGTGCGGGGCAGGTCGACGGTGGCGGCCGGGGTTCCGGGGTCGCCCAGCAGGTTGATCTCGGCGGCGGAGGTCCACGGCCCGCGGCCGCCGGCCTCGGTGTGCCCCGTCAGCCGTACGAACCGGGCGCCCTGCGGGGCGAACCCGAGGGTCTTCGCGCTCGCGTCGTCGGCGAGCGTACCGGTGGCGACCGGGCTGCCCCAGTTCTGTCCGTCCGCGCTCAGACTGATGCCGTACTCGCCGGGGCGGCCGTTGGCCGAGCCGGTGCGGGGCAGGTAGACCAGCGCCGAGACGACCGCCGTGCGGTGCATGTCGATGGTGATGCTGTGCGGCAGCGGTGCGGGGGTTCCGGTCCACTTGCTGTGCCAGATGGTGGCGGTGTTGCCGTCGAGGACGTTGGCGGCGCGGCCGTTCTCGCCGACGGTCTCCTCATCGCTCGCCGTGGCCGTCCAACCGGCCCTGTCGAGAACCGGAGCTGCCGGTTCCATCGCATTGGCGGGCGCGATGGGGTGGTGCGGGGAAGCCACCGCCGTCTGCTGGTCGAAGGGGACGGGCGCCGGCTTGGGCGACGGGCGGGCCGGGCTCGCGACCCCCAACCAGGGGGTCAGCCCGACCAGCAGGGAACCGAGACTGAAGGCGATGAGCAGATAGGAGCGGCGTAACGCACGGGTGAGGGCGAGAAAGCGCCTGGACTGCAACCGGGCCTCCTGGGGCGAACCGACATGTCCCCAGAACATAGGCCAGTGACACAGCAACTCAGCAGATTTACAACGGAGTTGGCGTGAAAGCGCGGCGGACGCGAACCTGTCCGTGCGGCGTCAGCCGGCAGGGCTGCGCCGTCGCCGGCGCCAGTGCCACGCTGCTCCCATCCCGATCGACGCCACGGTGAGGGCGATGGCCAGCACCGGCCAACCCCGGTCCGCCAGCCGCAGGTTGGCGATCAGGACGCCGATGACGAACCCCACCGGGACCAGCACCGACAGCAGGGCCCTGAGCGCGGACGCCACCATCCCGGGCTCGATCCTCGCGGCCCGCCCCGGCCGGGCGGCAGGTGCCTCGCCGAAGTAGAAGGCGGTGGCCCGGGCCAGGAGTTGGTCGGTGGACCGGTTGTACGACGACGCCATGTACGGGATCCAGACCAGGGGGGCGACCATGCCGACCAGCAGTACGGCGGCGAGCAAGGTGTACCGCCCGGTCTGGACCAGCCACCGCGGCAGCCGCCCCGGTGGCTCCTCCTCCGGGGAGATCAGCCCCAGCAGGCGTGCCATCCGCATGACCAGCCGCCACGTCGCAGCCCTGCGCCCCGGTGGCGCCGGTCCGGTCTCCGGCGCGCCGCCCTCTTCGGGGAGGCGGATCTTCGCGAGAGCGGTCCGTGCCCGGCCGGCGTCCTCGTACACGCCTTGGAGGACGAGGAGTTCGGCGGCTCGCTCCGCTTCCTTGGGGTCCCGGCCGTCGAGGGCTGCCAGTTCCAGGCAGGTGCGCGCCTGGCTGAGGATCGCCACGCAGAAGGCGAACGGGATCAGGACGAGGAAGGGGCCGCCGACGAAGGCCCCTTCGGTCACGGTCCGGCGCTTCCCCCGGGTGAGGATCCGGGTCCTGAGCTCGGCCGGGGCGGCGCCGGGGTGCACCTCGCGCATCCGGGCCACCGAGCGTGCCGCGGCCGGGCCCATGTGCCGTACGGCGAAGGCGGCGAGGAACTCGGGGAGGTGCTGCGGGTCCGCGCTCGCCGACCTCAGCAGCGATCGCGTGAGGACGCGGTCCCGCAGCGGGTCCGTGTCCCTGTCCCCGCGGGGTGTGTCCGGCACAGTTCACCTCGCCTTCGGCAGCTGACGTGTCCGCGCGCCCGGAGCCCGTCCTTCGCCTGCGGCTCCCGGGCCGGCCGCGGAGCGTCGCGCACGCATCACAGCGCGCGACCAGGCCCGACGGCCGCCCCGCCGGGGGCGCGCCGGTCAGGAACTCAGGATGCGGGCCTTCTGGGCGGCGAACTCCTCCTCGGTGAGGACACCCTGCTCCTTGAGGCTCGAGAGCTCCTTGAGCTGGCTGATCTTGTCGTCCATGCCGACCTCGGCGGCGGCGGGCGCCGGGGGTGACGGGGGCGCCGCGTACTGCTGCTGCGCGTACGCGGCCTGGGCCTGCTCCGCGTCCTGCTGGGCCCAGCGGCCGGCCTGGCGGCGGGAGACTCGGTTGGAGACGGCGGTGGCCGTACCGGCGACGACGGCGGTTCGCGCGACGCCGCGAAGGAGTCCGGGCATGGTTTCCTGCCTCTGTCGGATGTCGGATGTCGGATGTCGGATGTCGGATGTCGGATGTCGGATGTCGGTGGCGGTGGCGGTGGCGGGGAGGGGAAGGGGGTCCGGAGCCCTCAGGCCGCCGATTCGAGCGCGTCCAGCGCCTCGATCACGTCCTGCACCGGCACGCGCCCGCTCGCGATCATCCGGGCGTCGGCGCGGCGGAGGGCGGCGGCCAGCGGCGCGGCCCAGGTGTTCTCGTAGAGCAGCACGGCCGCGGAGTCCCCGGGCTGGAGCAGGGAGCCGGCCTCGGCCATGTCCTCCTCGCCGATCAGCCCCGAGGACACGCCCTCGAAGAACGTGAGGTCCAGCTTGCCGTCGCCGTTCACATCGGCCAGGGCGATGCCCTCCACCGTGCCGTCCTCGAGCTTCGTGAAGAAGGTCAGGTCGAGGATGCGGATGATCCCGCGCTCGACGAGATCGACCAGCAGCGGCATTCCCTCACCGGTCAGGTGGCTGCCGGGAAACTCGACGACCAGGTAGTCGATGGGGCCGAGTTCATCCAGCTTGTCGTTTTCTCTGGTCACGTCAGCTCCTGTCGCAGGGCCCGGCGACACGGTCACGGGCCGGGGCGTGGGCCGAGCTGCCGTCTGGGGGCGTCGGCACCTTGGCACGACCGTAACGCGCACCCCGGGCCCGGGGATCACCTGCCGGGGGTGACCCGCGGCGCGGCCCGCCCGGCCCGGCACACCGGCACACGGGGGCGCCCCAGGCCCGGAACCGGGCGCGCCGCACCGCTCTCCGCGCTCACCCCGCTCGGGTGATGCACCGCGCCACCGGCGCCGCGCATGATCGAACGGACGGCCACGAGAAAGGGTGATCGATCATGTGCCGGTGGCTCGCGTACTCGGGAAGTCCCATGCTCCTCGACACCATCCTCTACAAACCCAAGCACTCCCTGATCGACCAGAGCCTCCACGCGCGCATGGGCGTCGAGACGACCAACGGAGACGGGTTCGGCATCGGCTGGTACATGCACGGGGGCACCATCAGCACACCCGCGATCGTCCGCGACGTCGGCCCCGCCTGGAACAACCGCAACCTGCGGGAGATCGCCGGGCACGTCATGTCCCCGCTGCTCTTCGCCCACATCCGGGCCTCGACGGGCACGGCGGTGCAGCAGACCAACTGCCACCCCTTCCGGCACGGCCGCTGGATGTGGATGCACAACGGCGCCATCGCCGACTTCCACCGGATGCGGCGGGACCTGGCCCTGGCCGTCGACCCCACCCTCTTCCTGGACATCGAGGGGACCACGGACTCGGAGATGATGTTCTTCCTCGCCCTCACCTTCGGACTCGAGGACGACCCTCCGCGCGCGGTGGCCAAGATGGTGGGCCTGGTCGAGCGCGTCGGCCGCGAGCACGGCGTCGACGACCCCGTGCAGATGACCGTCGCCGTGACGGACGGCAGGGCGATCTGGGCATTCCGCTATGCCAGCGGCGGCAATGCCCGGTCGCTGTTCTACAGCTCCCGGGTGGAGTCACTGCGGGCCCTGCACCCCGAAGTGCAGTTCCTCCAGGAGGTGTCCGACGAGACCCGCCTGGTGGTGTCGGAGCCGCTGGGAGACCTTCCCGGGGCCTGGAACGAGGTCCCCGAGGGGGCGTACGGGGTCGTGCGCGAGGGCGCGGACGAACTCCACACGTTCACCCCGGTCCCGGCCTGACCCGCCCCGCCCACCGGCCCGTCCGGCGCAGCACGCCCCCGACGCCGGGGGGTCGGGGGCTGCACTCGGCGGCACCGGTGGCCGTGCTCGTGGGCCGGCATCGCCGCCTGCCCGAACACCGCTCGGTCCGCGGCGCGGGGGAACTCCCGTTCGGGAAGGGTCGTTGTCGGCGTATGAGCACCCATGAGGGCAGGGGAGAGGCATGAGGTACGACCTTTCCCGGCGCCTGGTCGTCGGGATCGCCTCCAGCGCCCTGTTCGACCTGACCGAATCCGACGCCGTCTTCCGTGAGCAGGGCGAACAGGCCTACCGCAGCTATCAGGAGGAACACCGCGAGGACACCCTGGACAGGGGTGTCGCCTTCCCCTTCATACGCCGCCTGCTGTCGCTGAACGACCTCGCAGGCCACCCCGACGACCCGCTCGTCGAGGTGATCATCCTCTCCCGCAACGACCCCGACACCGGACTGCGGGTGATGCACTCGGTCGAGGCGCACGGCCTGCCGATCACCCGCGCGATCTTCCGGCCGGGCCGCTCCTCGCACCGCTTCATGCCGGCGCTCAACATGTCGCTGTTCCTGTCCGCCAACGCGCAGGACGTCCGCGAGGCCGTCGCCGCCGGCCTCCCCGCCGGACACGTGCTGGACTCGGCCTGCGCCGACGACCCGGAGGACCCGGAGCTGCGCATCGCCTTCGACTTCGACGGGGTCCTCGCCGACGACAGCTCCGAGCGCGTCTTCCAGGCCGACGGCATCGACGGGTTCCGGGCGCACGAGGTCCTCAACGCGGCCACCCCGCACGATCCCGGCCCGCTGCGGGACTTCCTCGCCGGGATCAACCGGATCCAGCGCCGGGAAGAGGAGGAACACCGCGACCGCCCCGACTACCGGCCGCGGGTACGCGTCTGCCTGGTCACCGCACGCAACGCGCCCGCCCACGAGAGGGCCGTGCGCAGCCTGAAGAAGTGGGGGCTGCGGGTCGACGAAGCGTTCTTCCTCGGCGGCATCGACAAATCGGCCGTCATCGCCACCCTCCAGCCGCACATATTCTTCGACGACCAGGTCGGCCACCTCGGCGGAACGGCGTCCAGCACCCCGAGCGTCCACGTGCCGTTCGGAATCGCGAACGCGGCCGGCGCCTGAAGTCCGCGACCCGGCCGGCGGCCAACGCCCCCGCGAGGGGTGCTCGGGGACTCAGGCCCGGCCGCCCGCGGTGCCGCGCAGGAACGGCAGGTCGCGGTTGCCGACCTCCGCCCGCGGTCCCGCGGCGCGCAGGACGACGTCCAGGACGCCGTCGGGCTCGGCGGCGTAACAGTGCGCGAACCACGGCATGTTGGCCTCCACCACCGCCCAGCCGCCGTCCGCGAGCCGCCCCACGTCGAGGCAGACCGCGCTCGGCAGGCGCTCCGCCGTGGCGGCCAGCACCTCCCGGGCGAAGCTGTGGACCTGCGCCTCCAGCGGCGCGGGATCGGGCCGCCCGTACACGGCGTAGCGGCTGCCTGCGCGGACTTCGCCGTCGAGGACGAACAGCCGGTACTCGGCGGCGAACTCCACCACGCCGCTGACCAGTACGGGCGTCGCCGCGTCCAGGGTGCCCGGCAGCCGGGAGCCGTCCTCGTACACGGCGGCGGGCAGCGCGTCGATCTTCGCGGAGGGCGGTTTCACGAAGGCCCGCTCGGCGAGGGAGCGCGCCTCGCCCAGCGTCGTCAGCCGGACGGGCCGCCCGAGGAGTGCGTACGGCACCGTCGTCAGCCAGTCGTCGGCGGGCTCGAGGAGCCCGAGTCCGAGCCCTCCGCCCAGCCGGTCGGCGGCGAGCGGGCCTCCGTACCAGTGCGTGCGGCGGCCGCCGGCATCGGCGGCGCGGCCGACGACGTCGTACCCGCGCCAGGCCGCTGCCTGCCCGAGCAGTTCCGCCGTGGACGTACGGGGCGGATGGAGGAGGAGGGCGGGACCGGGACCGTGGTTCATGGCAGCGAGCCTACGGCGCCCGCAGCCCGGCCCACCGGCGAGGTGGGCCCTCCTCGCGCAGCGCCTCGACCCCGGCGGGTACCTCGTTGCGGGCCGCCTCGACGCGGCCACCCTCGGCGAGGCCCTCGGCTACCTGGCCTCGCCCGCGCTCGCCGAGCTGGGTCCCGGCATGCTCACCGGGTGGGGGCGCCGCCCGATGCCGCGTCAGTAGCGCAGCGCCGTACCGGTCTCCGCGGTGATCCTGCCCGAGAGCTTGTGCGTGCTGCGCGCCGTGCCCTCGCCCTTGGCCTTCCCGGCCACGTTGTCGATGGTGACCACGACCACGTCCACGATGGTGCCGCCGTCGTCCTTGAAGTTCACCTGCACCGCGAAGGACTTCGTCGCGCTTTCGGTGTTGTCCACCGACACCGGCACCACCGTGTACCCGTTCGCGTCGGTGGACGGGGTGCCGAGGGAGACGGCGTCCTTCGCGCTCACCCCCTTGATCCGCTCGAGTTTGCCCCGGGCCTCCGCGGCCGCCGACGCCGCCGTGTCCGCGGCCTTCGTCGCGGCCGCGGAGACCTCCGCCCCGACGGACGCCACCGCCGACGCCGCCTTGGACACGGCCTCCGACGGGGAGCCGCCGTCCGTGCAGCCCGCCGTGCACAGAGCCGCCACCGACACCACCGCGCCGGCCAGGGCGCGCCCGGCCGTGTGCCACTGCCTCTGGGGAGTCTTTCGCATACGACCAGTCAACGACGGTGCGGCCCCGCGGACGGCGCGACCCGGCAGGGCATTCGGATGACCGCTTGCGGGTTTCGGATCGTCAACTATAGTTACGCGCAACGGGCGTCAACTATAGTTACGCCTGCGGAAAGGAGGCGGCAGGCAGTGGCGGAATCAGCACACGGACCCGACGGACCGGACACACCCCGGCCGGACCGGGCCTCCGCTCCGGTTCCGATCCCGGGCCCCGGCGCTCCCTTCTGCGACCGTCTCAACTTCCTGTTCGACCGGGTGCGTCCGCCGGGCGCGGAGGAATACACCAACGCCCACGTGGCCCGCACCATCTCCTCGTACGGCGAGGACAGCTACACGCGGTCCCACATCAGCCTGCTCCGCGCGGGCAAGCGCACCCCGACCATCACCATGGTCCCGCTCCTCGCGCGGTTCTTCGGCGTGGAGGCCGCCTACTTCGTCGAGGACGAGGTCACCCGGAAGGTCGCCACCCAGTTCGAGATCCTGCGCAAGCTCAAGGAGAACGGCGTCGAACAGATCGCCCTCCGCGCGATGGGCGTCTCCGCCGCCGGCCAGCGCAAGGTGCTGGCGGCGCTCGAAGCCGTACGCAAGGAGGAAGGTCTGCCCGCCGACCCCGAAAGGGACCTGCCGTGACCAGCGGTCCACGTCGCCAGGAGAAGAGGAACCCCCATGTGGCTCAGCCGTCGTAGCCGCGGCACCGACCGCAGGGCCGACGAGGCCTACGAGGTCGAGCGCCGCAGCCGGGAGTTCGTCGAGGGCCTCGGCCTGCCCGCGGCCGACAGCGTCCTGGACCTGGTGCCGTTCATGGAGGAGTACCTCGGCCGGTCGATCCGCCTGATGCCGTTCGTCTCGGACCCGACCGACCCCGACTCCCTCGACGCCTCCGCCCCGTGCGGCCTGTGGCTCGCCACCGGCGAAACGGACTACGTGTTCTACGACACCGCCATCAGCCGGGCCCACGCCGAGATCATCGTGGGCCACGAGTTCGGCCACATGCTCAAGCGCCACCGCGGCAACGCCTCCGTGGAGGCCGGCAGCCTCGGCGGCCTCATCACCGACATCGACCCGGCCACCGTCCAGCTCGTCCTCGGCCGGACCCGCTACAACGAGCCGGAGGAGTTCGAGGCCGAACTCCTCGGGTCCCTCCTGCAAGAGCACGTGAGCACCTCCCGCCCGGCGGACGTCCGGGAAGCCGACCCCATCACCCGCACACTGCTGCGCTGACCGAACAGGGACCCGTGAAAGACATCCTTCACCCCCTGTGCCTGGCCATCGCCGGTACGGGGTTCCTCATCCTCATACGTGACCTGGGCAAGAGCCGCCGCGACCCGGCGCTCGTCGCCCTGGCCTTCACGTACGGCTTCTCCGCGCTCAGCTACGCCGTCTCCCTCACCTGGGTGTGGGTGCGCGTCGACGGCCTCCTCGGCGTCCCGAACATCGTCGTGCCGATCGCCCAGGGCTTCGTGATCGTCGTCCTGGCCCTCCAGGCCACCGTCCTCGCGCACTGGTCGAAGCCCCTCGACGCGGCCCGCCGCCGCAGCCGGCTCCTGCTCGCCACGGCCGCCGCGGTCATCGCCGCCATGGCCGCGCTGTTCGCCTCGCTCACCCCGGCCACGACCAGGCCCACCGACTTCTCCCTGTACTACGCGCACGACCCGGTCTTCCAGGCCTACGTGCTGCTGTACTTCGGCACGTACAGCGTCGCCGAGACCTACCTGGCCGTGTCCTGCTGGAAGTACGCGCGCACCGCCGCCACCCCGTCGATCGCCCACAGCCTGCGGCTCGTCACCGTCGGCGCCGTCATCACCCTCGGCTACAGCGGCATCCGCATCGCCGCCGTCATCGGCGCCGAGACCGGATTCAGCGTCAGCCACCTCAACGGCTTCGCCTGGGCCTGCGGGGACATCGGCGCCACCCTGACCCAGATCGGCTACCTCATCCCGACCGTCGCCCGGCGGGCCGGCAGCGCCCGCGAGTGGGCAGCCGCCCACATCAGCCACCGGCGCCTCGGCCCCCTGTGGTCCGCACTCGACCAGGCCGACCCCGGCATCACGCTGCGCCGCCCCACCCACCAGGGCCGGGACATCCTGCGCGGCCGCAGCGCCCACTTCCCCCTGCTGCGCCGCCGCGTCGAGATCCGCCAGGGCCAGAAGCTGATGCGCCGCTACCTCGACCCGGCCGCACGGGCGGAGGCCGAGGCCCGCCGCGCAGGTGCCGGCCTCTCCGCCGCCGAGTTCGCCGCCGCCGTCACCGCCGACCAGATCCGCGCCGCCCTCATCCGGCACGCGGCCGACGACCCCGTGGACACCCCCGCCGAGTACGCCGACGCCGAGCTCACCCTCGCCACCACCGAGGACGAACTGCTGCACCTCCAGCGCGTCGCCGCGTACTTCAGACCGCCCGCGGCCGACAGCCGCCACAGCGCATCCGACGTCCGCAGCGCCACCTCAGGAGCCCGTTCGTGATCCTTCGACGCACCCTGCTGATCGCCTCCACCGCCGTCGCCGCGGCGGCGTCCATGGCCACCATGACCGCGGCCGCCCGCTCCCGCGCCGCCGCGTCCGCGAGCACGCCCCTGCACCTGGCACCCGCCCGCGACCAACTCGCCGCGCTGCGCCGCCGCACGACCACCAGCCGCGCCCTGCTGGAGCAGTACCTCCAGCACATCGACAGGACCAACCCCGGCCTCAACGCCGTCATCACCCTGGACGCCGACGCCGCCCGCGCCGCGGCCGACGCCGCCGACCGCCACCTGGCCAGGACCGGCAAGCCGCTCGGCGCGCTCCACGGCCTGCCCGTCACCGTCAAGGACGCCCTGGAGACGAAGGGACTGCGCAGCACCTGCGGCGCACCCGACCTCACCGACCACGTCCCCGACCGGGACGCCGACGCCGTCGCCCGGCTGCGCGCCGCCGGCGCCGTGATCGTCGGCAAGACCAACGTCCCGGTCATGTGCCAGGACCTGCAGACCTCGAACCCGCTCTTCGGCACGACGAAGAACCCGTACGACGCCACCAAGACCGCGGGCGGATCCTCCGGCGGCCCCGCCGCGGCCGTCGCCGCCGGCATCACCAGCCTCGAGGTCGGCTCCGACCTCGCCGGCTCCCTCCGCCTCCCGGCCGCCTACTGCGGCGTGTACGCGCTGCGCCCCAGCGGCGGCATCGTCCCCACCCGCGGCCACATCCCCCGGCCGCCGGGCTGGCTGTCCAGCTCCGACATGCTCACCCTCGGCCCGATCGCCCGGACCGCGGACGACCTCGACGTCCTCCTCGACGTCCTCGCCGCACCGGCCCCCGCGGAGGCCGCCGCGTGGCGGATCGACCTGCCGGCGCCGAGGCGCCGCCGCCTCGCGGACTACCGCGTCGGCCTGTGGCAGGACGACCCGTACTGCCATGTCGACGACACGGTCCGCCGACTCCTGGACGGCATCGCCGGGATCCTGCGGTCGTCCGGCGCCACCGTCGACGACACCACCCGGCCCGTGCGGCTCGCCGACAGCGACAGGCTGTTCCAGCGCCTCATGTTCGCGACGGCGAGCGCCACCGCCACCGACGACGGCTTCGCCGACGACATCGCCGCCGCCGACAAGATCCCCGCCGACGACCCGAGCGGACTCTTCCTCCACTCGCGCACCATGCGTCACCGGGACTGGCTGCGCGCCAACGAGGAACGCGAGAAGCTGCGCGCCCACTGGGCCGACTACTTCACCACCCACGACGTCCTCATCACCCCGGCCGTCCCCAGCACCTGCGTCGACGACCAGACCTCCACCCCGGTCCCGAGCCGGTTCATCACCGTCGACGGGCAGAGGCGCCCGTACTTCGACCAGACGGCGTGGCTGAACCTGGCCGGCCACGTCCGGCTCCCGGCCGTCGTCATGCCCGCGGGGAGGACGGCCGACGGGCTGCCCCTCGCCATCCAGATCATCGGCCCCTACCTGGCCGACCGCACGGTCATCGACATGGCCAAGCACCTGGCGCGGAAGCTTCCCACGCCCGCCCGACCGCCCGCGTTCACCGCGTGACCGGGCGCCCATGACCGGGCTCGCTCTGCCCCCACGGGGGTGGGGCGGGGTGAGCCCGTACAACGCGGCAGAGGGGGCTCCGGGAGAACCGGAGCCCCCTCTGCCCTGTCCGCAGAAGACACGAAGGGCCTGGATGCCCGACGGGGACCCCCGGGAGTCGCCGCGGCGGCCGGCGAACGCGTCAGCTTCCGGAGGTCACTTCCGCTCGCACAGCGCCGAGTCCAGCAGCTGCTCCATCTGCGCCGCGGGGATGTTGGTGGTGAGGTGGGCGTTGGTCACCACGGCGGCATGGCGGCCGTCCTCCGTGACCAGCGTCTGCGTGTAGTAGCCCGGCAGCATGCCGTTGTGCCCCCAGGCCACGCCCGCACGGGAGGGGCTGCCTGATGAGGCCGAGCCCGTACCCCCAGCCGGCGGCAGGGTCCCCGACGTCGTACGCACGCTTCATCTCCGCCAGGGCCGCCGGGGACATCAGCCTGCCGCCGAGCAGCGCGTGGTAGAAGCGGGTGAGGTCCTGCTGGGTGGAGACCATCGCGCCGGCCGTGAAGGCGTCCCCGGCGACCCCGCCCTCAACCTCGCCGCCGCCTACCGCACCGCCACCTGGATCGTGCAGCGGCAGGGCGCCGAGCTCGAGCGCATCCGCCCGTACCTGGAGCAGGTCCGCACGGCCATGCTCCAGTACAGCCCCGAGTCACGCCTGCCCCCGGCCGCGGCCGCACCCGGCGGACGGTGACCCGGAGGCGGCCGGTCACCGGGCGGCGAGGCAGCCGAGGCGGTCGGCCGTGACCGGGGCGCCTTCGGCGACGTTCCGGTCGTAGGTGACCTGCTTGACGGCGACGGCGCGGGCGCCGACGGCCACGTCCAGGGATGCGTCGTGGCCGGGCACGACCTGCCGGCGGGCGCCCGGCAGGGCCGCCGCCAGGGTCGCCGCGTCGCTCTCCCGCCCGGGCGCGTACCGGATCACCGGCGGGCCCGCCGGGCGGGCCTTCGGTGCCGTCGCGGAGGTGTCGGTGACGACGAATCCGCCGGCCAGCAGGGCGGCCGCCACGGCGGCATCGTCCACCCGGACCTTGATCCCGGCGGGGTTGGCGGGCGCCGGGGTCTCGGGGACGGGCTGGATGCGCAGGTCGCCGGTGATCGGCCGGTCCGCGGCCAGGGCCTCCCACAGGGCGCGGGAGCGTTCCCCGTGCCACAGGAGGGTCGATCCGACGCCGGGCACCCGGTGGTCGAAGGTCTTGATCGGGACGGTCGCGAACTCGGTCCGCTCCGGGCGCAGCCGTCCGAAGGCCGTGCCCAGACGGACCAGGCCGGCCAGGTCGGTGCCGGTGTCGGTCCGTACGGACAGGAGCAGGGTGCGCGCGGTCTCGGCGGCGGCGAGGGGATCGGCCAGGGCGCCTTCGGCGGTGAGGCGGGTCAGCAGGTCGGAGACGGCGCGCTGCTGGCGCCGTACGCGGCCGAGGTCGCCCGGGCGCTCGATGTGCCGGGCGCGGACGTAGCGCAGGGCGCCGTTGCCGTCGGCGTGGTGCATGCCCGGTGTCAGGTCGAGGCCGGAGTTCTCGTCCTTCAGGGGCTTGTCGGTGCACAGGGCCGCGCCGCCGAGCCCGTTGACGGCCTGCTCGAAGCCCGTGAACCCGGTTTCGAGGTAGTGGTCGATGTGCAGGCCGGTCGCCTTCTCGACGGTTTTGACCGTCAGGGGTCCGCGGCCGCGCGCGTACGCGCCGTTGATCTTGCCGAACACGCCGGTGCCGTCGGCGTACTCGACGTACGAGTCGCGCGGGATCGACACGACGCTGGCCCGGCGGGCGTCCTGCGACAGGTGCACCAGCATCATCACGTCGGTGCAGTTGCACCCCTCGCCCCCGACGTGCAGCCGGTCCTTCTCCGCCTTCGACAGCCCGGTGCGGCTGTCGACCCCGACGACCAGGATGTTCGTCCCGTGGCCCGGCGCGGCGCGGTCGGCGGGCGACGGCGGTCCGGCCCAGGCCGCGCCCGAAACCAGCGTCGTCAGCAGGGTCAGCGCAGTGGCAAGACGGAGCAACGCCTACTCCAAGGGGCCGGGCGGACCGACGGGCCGGAACATCTCACCGGTCGGCGGACGGACGCCGACCCTAGCGATTCCGGCCGACCGGGCCCCGGCTACACGCCGGAGGCTGCTCCTGTCGGGGCACCGTCCGCACCGTAATGGAGCGACACGTTGTCCGCCGCGGGGCGCGCCCCGCCGGCCGGGCCGGCGGCGAACGCCCGCAGCACGTTCTCGGTGACGGTCCGCGTGAACGCCCCGGCCCGGCCGTCCAGTCCGTGGTTCGCCTTGCCGCCACCGGGTCCGGCGGCGTCCAGGGCCTCCACCCAGCGCATGGTGCCCGTCGCGAAGAGGCCGGCCCCGGAGGGCAGGGAGGCGTACACCGTGTCCGCGTACGTGTGCCGCCCCTTGCACACCACCGGCGAGTGAGCCAGCACCTCGATCGGCCGGGGCGTGGGGTACCTGAGGTCGATCCGGTCGTACTCGACGCCCACCAGGTGCGCGAACGCCTCGCCCTGCGCGGCGCCGGTGCCCGCCAGGAGCCAGTGGCCCGGCTGGGTCACCACGTAGGGCGCGTCGACCGGGTACCCGTCGTAGATCACGCCCAGCAGGCTGCTCTCGGGCTCCGGAGCCGGCGCCCGCCGGAAGTCGTTGGTCGGCGGCAGGCCGCGGCGGAAGCCGGGATCCTGCGCGTAGTCGTCCTTGTAGCAGACCACGGTCCGGTCGGCGCCGACCGCGGAGTCCTCGAACCGGACGCGCCGGTAGCAGCAGTTCGCCCCGAACACCGCCAGGTTCATGCCCGAGTCCCGGGCCTCGGAGGTGTGGCGGCGCTGCTCCGGGCTCCAGTACTCGTCGTGCCCCGGCGACAGCAGCGCCACCGCCCCGGACAGCAGCCGGCTCTCGCGCGCCAGGTCGATCCCCGTCGCGTACGCGAGCGGCAGCCCCAGCCGCTCCGCCAGCGCGACCAGCGGCGCCTCGTACGTCAGGAACAGGCCCGCGCCGTGCGCGTTCTGGTAGGGCCGGTCGAAGGCGACCGCGAGCGAGCGCGAAGCCTTCTTGCCCGTCGTGCCCTTGTACAGGTCGGCCCCGCCCCACCGGTTGTACGCCTGCCAGGTGGCGACCGCGTTGACCAGCAGCATCCGGCCCGCCGCCGAGGCGGACCGCACCGTCACCGGAACGTACCGCTGGGCGGGTTCGCCGCCGCCCGCGGTGTCCAGCCGCAGCAGGTAGCTGCCCTCCGGCCAGCGGGCGGTGTCGAGCTCGGCGGTCTGCTCCCACTCGGCCCATGCCCGGCGCGTGGCCGTGTCGACCCGGGCCGGCGGCTGGAGCAGGCCGGGCAGCACGGGCGAACGCCACACCAGGCGGGCCCGGGTGCCGCCGTACCAGCCCATGCGGTAGGCGGAGACGGTGTAGGAGGCCGCCGTCGTCGACACCCGCAGCCGGAGCGGCTCGCCCCGGAGCACCGAGGCGCGGTCGGCGAAGCCCTCGATCGCGCGGGCGGCCCCGGCCCGGGTGATCCGCCAGTTCGCGTCACCGGGCTGCCGGTTCTCGGCCCGTACGTCGAGGCAGCCCCGGCCGGTGCCGCCCGCCGCGGCAGCGGGCCGGGCCGCCGCGGCCGCCGTGGACGCCGTCACGGCGAGGGCCGCCGCGAGTCCCAGCACCCGCCGGCGTCCCGGGCCCGTACCGCTTCCGTGTTCCGCCGATCCGGTGTCGTCGACCCGTCCCACGGCAACTCCTCGCCTCTGCCGGGGCTGCACCGACGGCGCGCCGATCCGGCCCGGCCACCGTACGGCACGCCGCCGGGGCCGCGGCGGACGACAAGCCGCAAGCGGGCGCAGCCGGCCGGCGGCTAAGGGGAGGGCACGGTGCCGGCGTCCGGTGCCGGCAGCACCTCGGGGCGGTCGAGGAAGGCGAGCACCGCCTGCTTCTCGGGGAGGTACACCTCGGGCAGGTCGATCTCCGGCAGGGTGACCTCCCCGTGCCGGACGAACCCGAGCCGGTTCAGCATCGCGAGGGCCTTGTCGTTGCGGGCGTCGGGCTCGGCCACCGCACGCAGCACGGCCGGGTCGTGGAAGACGAAGCGGATGAGCGACCCGGCCAGGGTGCGGCTGAAGCCGGGGCGGGGCCGGCCGGCCGCCGGGGCCAGCATCAGGTGGACGCCGATGTCGCCCGCCCGTACCTCGTAGCACTCGCTGACCCGGTCCTCCTCCGGCTGGTACGTCTGGAACAGCGCCACCGGCTCGCCGTCCAGCCGGACCATGAAGGCGTGGTGGGTGTCACGGCGGTCCACGTCCTCGTAGATTTCCCGGACCAGTTCACGGCTCGCACCGTTCATGCCCCAGAACGATGCGCGCTCCTCGACGACCCAGGAGTACAGCACGGCGGAGTCCGCCGCGGGGTCGACGGGGGTGAAGCGGACGGTGCCGAAGCCTTCGACGGTCTCGGTGTACACGTCCGCGCGCGGGGAAACGAGGGCGGTGGAGTCGGGTCCCATGCGGTGTTCCGTTTCTTCGTGTCGGGGATGCGGGTGCGCGCGAGGGGGCGGGGTGCTCCTCCGGCCTGCCGTTTGCCACCTGGACTCGGTGCACACACCACCCGCCCAAATGCATTAGCTTAGGCTTGCCTTACTGTATCGGGGTTCAGGGGAAGGGGCGGACATGGGCGTCGCCAAGGGCTGGGAGGGCGTGGTCCTCAAGCTGCTGCGGGGCAAGGACTTCAGGTTCACGGTCACGGGAGCCGAGCAGGTCACCCCCCACTACCGGCGGGTGTGGTTCACCGACGGCGGGCTGCTCGCGGCCGCGGGCGAGTCCCTCCACCCGACCATGTGGGTCCGCCTGTGGTTCGACGACAACGGCAAGCCCCACCAGCGCGCCTACACCCTGGTCGACCCCGACCCCGCGGAGGGCGCGTTCGCCCTCGAGTTCGCCCTGCACGACGGCGTGGCCAGCGACTGGGCCCGGAACGCCACCCCCGGCGACACCATCGAGGCCACCGTGCAGGGCACCGGCTTCACGGACCCCGCGCCGGCCCCGGAGCGGCTGCTCGTGATCGGCGACCCCGCCTCGCTCCCGGCCATCAACTCCCTGCTGGACGCCTACCCGCAGACCCCGGCCACCATCTGGTTCGAGACCCAGCACGAGGCGGACACCGAGCTGCCGGTACGGCTCGACCCCGACCGGCACGAGATCCGGCGCGTCCCCCGCTCCGGCGGCGGCGCCGCCCTCGTCGAGCGGATCCGTGCCGAACTGCCGGCCCTGGCGCCCGACCCGGAGTCGGCGTACGTGTGGCTGGCCTGCGACACGGCCACCACCCGCACCCTGAACGGCTACCTGCGCAAGGACCTCGGCCTGCCCAAGCAGCGTGTGAACAGCCTGGGCTACTGGCGAGCCGCGGCCTGACACCCGCCCGGCCGAGGGTCGGGCATGCAGCGCTTCCGCCGCCGTCCAGGTGGCGAGGCGGGGCCGGTCACCTCGCGGCGGCCAGGCGGAGGCGGAGCTCCGCCTCCGAGACGTCCTCGACGTGGGTCAGGAACACCCACATATGGCCCGAGGGGTCCTTGAGGATGACGGTGCGGTCGCCGTGGAACATGTCCGTCGGCGGCTGGAGGATCTCGGCGCCGGCCGCGCTCGCGCGCTCGGCCAGGCTGTCGACGTCCGGCACGAAGACGTGCAGGGTGACGGTCGTGCCCCCGCCGAGCGAGGCCGGGGAAGCGAAGGAGGCGGCCTCCGCCTCCTCCACGCTGGCGTCGCCCAGCATCAGGACCGCCCCTCCGATACTGATCTCGGCGTGCAGGATCCCGCCGCCGGGAGCGTCGATCCGGAAGTCCTCGTGGGCGCCGAACGCCCGCTGGTAGAAGTCGATCGCCGCGGCGGCGTCGTCGACCATGATGTGCGGGATGACCGCGAAGCGGTAGCGGTCGGGGGTCTCGGTGGCGGCGGTGCGCTCGGTCACGGCGAACTCCTTGGAAATGCGCCCGGGTCGGCTCCCGCGGCACTGGAAGAAACGTAAAAGCTCAAGCTTGGTTCAGGTCAAGCGCCTGCCGCGGGCGCCCGAGCGGCCCCGCGGTCGGAGGGAGCGGTTCCGGATGGGTCCGGGATGGGCTATGATCGATCTCGAGCTCGCCGCCGCAAGACGCGGTGGTGGGACCGGCGTTGGTGGTCCAAGGAAAGGCACCCCACTTCCTGTGGGGGGATGCAGGTGCAAGGCCTGCCCAGCGCTCGATGCAAGGCCCCGGCCTCCTGAGGGAGTCCGGGGCCTTTGCCGTGCCCGCCCGCCGGAAGCCGGCGTACGGGGGACTCCGGGCCGGGCACGGTGCTCGGCGGGCGCCCGCGCTCAGCTCGTCCGGTGGGCCGTGAGCAGGAGGTACTCCCATTCCATGGCGTCGTCCCGGGTGTACTCCTCGGCCAGTGCGTCGAGTTCGGCGTCCAGGGCGGCCGCCCGGTCGTGGTCGTCGCCGATGGCGCGGTAGACAGCGATGGTCGGGCCGTAGCAGGCCTTGAAGAACGTGCGGAAGTCCCCGCGCTCGGGGAAGGCGTCCACGCGGACGGTCGTGCGCCGGGCGTCCACGTCCGTGACGCGGTCCGCGAGCAGCCCGTACACGTGCTCCTCGTCGCCCCAGAGGGGTGGCGGCTGGGCCCCGGGAGGCGGGGGAGGCGCGTACGGCTTCATCGTCGTGAACATCCGGCCGATGAACCCCTCCGGGGTCCAGTTGGCGAGGCCGACCGTGCCGCCGGGGCGGCACACGCGCAGCATCTCGTCGGCGGCCTTCTGGTGGTGCGGGGCGAACATGATGCCGAAGCAGGACATCACGACGTCGAACTCCCCGTCGGCGAAGGGCAGGTGCTCCGCGTCCGCCTCCCGCCACTCCAGGTGCGCGCCGCGCACCGTGGCCAGGTGCTGGCCCACTTCGAGGAGTTCGGGGGTGAGGTCGCTGGCCACCACGTCGGCCCCGGCGAGAGCGGCCGGGATGGCCGCGTTGCCCGAGCCCGCGGCGATGTCCAGGACGCGGTCCCCCTGGCGTACGCCGCATTCCCTGACGAGTTCGGCACCGTTCTCCGGGATGACGTGGGAGGCCACGGACGGGTAGTCCCCCATGGCCCACATGGCCCGGTGGCGGGCCTTCAGCGCGAGATCGGCCGCGACCGGATCGGTCGCATCGGACATGACCGCCTCCAGGGCTCGGACGTGCCCCTTCTCCGAGCATAGGCGGGTCCGGCCGGTGGCGCCGTTCGGGTGAACGGCGTACCCGGTTCGGGCCGGGCCCTGCGGCAGCCGGCACGTGCGCACCCGGCACACCGGCGCCCCGGCACCCCGGATCAGCGTGTGTGCAGGCGCGGCCCGTGCACGTACGCGGCCGCCACCAGCAGCACGATGGCCGACGCGACCAGCAGCAGCCCGGCTGCCGGCCAGCCGGCATGCACCCAGGACGCGCCCGCCAGGCCCCCCGCGAACATCGCACCCACCGAGGCCGCGCGCCGCGCCGTCGCAGCCGGCCCGCGGGTGAGGAGGGCGTCGTGGCCGAGGGCGGATCCGGCCATCAGGGTGGTCATGGCCCGGGTGACGAGGGTGGTGGGCAGGTCGGGCACCTGCACCCGCAGACTGGTGACGTTGCGGATGCCCATCGCGGTCGAGAGCACGGCGATCGTGGCGAGGTGGCGCGCGGTGGGGGCCCGGTGAACGGGGTGCAGGCCCCAGGCCGTGCCGGCGGCGACCGCCACCAGCAGCGCCTCCACCGCGAGCGCGAGGACGAACCACCGGTGCCGGCCGGCCTCCAGCCGCGTCTCGAGCCGGGCCCCGATCACGGCCCCGACGACGAACGCGCCGAGCGAGACCGCCGGTGCCACCGCGGACAGCCCGCCCTCCCCGACCAGCCCGAAGGCCAGGAAGAGGACGTTGCCGGTCTGCATGGCCGTGAACACGGGCCCGAGGGTGAGCAGGCTGGCCGCCTCCACCAGCCCCGTCGTCACCGTCAGCACGACCATGTACGGGGCCAGCGCCGCAGTGGCCTTCGCCTGCACATCCCCTCCCGGGCCCGGGGCCCCGGCGGGTGACCCGCCCCCCAGTGTCGGCGGCGCCGCCTGCCCCGTACGGCGCGCCGCGCCGCACACCGCACCTTCGGCGCAAGCCGGGCCGATGGCCGGGGGTGGGGGAGGGACGGCACACGCCCCCCGAATGACGTACAGTGTACGTAGAAATGAGGCGAAGGGAGCCGAAGAAGCATGTCCTCACGTCCCGTCAACACATCCGCGCCGCAGACCGCATGGGTGCAGCCGCCCGGAAAGCCGCTCCTTTCAGCCCGGTTGATGCGGGCGACCTGGCGCGGCCTGCCGGCCAGGCGCCACGACGTCGGCCTCCGGCCGGGGCTCGAGGTTGCCGCCGCCGACGGCAGCCCGCTGGTCACCGACCACTACTTCCCGCGCGCCGAGGGCGACTTCCCCACGCTCCTCGTCCGTTCCCCGTACGGGCGGGGCCTGCCCTGGGCCCCGATGTACGGCGTGCTCTTCGCCGAGCAGGGCTTCCACGTGGTCCTGCAGAGCTGCCGCGGAACCGGCGGGTCCGGCGGCCGGTTCCACCTGTGGCGGAACGAACCCGCCGACGGCCGGGCCACCGTGGACTGGCTGCGCGAACAGCCCTGGTTCGACGGGCGCCTCGCCACCATCGGCCCCAGCTACCTCGGCTACGTGCAGTGGGCTCTGGCCCTGGACCCGCCGCCGGAGCTCAAGGCGATGGTCGTCCAGGTCGGCCTGCACGACCTCCACGCCCCGTTCCACGCCGGAGGGGTGCTCAACCTGGACACCGCCCTCGCCATCGGCGCCGCCATGACCTACCAGCACCGCGGCGCCGGCCCCTTCCTGAGGGTGACGATGCGCCTGCAGCGGCGCCTGCGCGCCATCACCACGGCCCGGCCGCTGCGCAGGGCGTACGAGTCCGCGCTCGGCGAAGTGCCCTGGCTGGACGAGGTGATGACGCACCCGGACGCCGACGACCCGTACTGGACCGGCGCGTCCCTCGCCCACGCCGCGGACCGGACGACCGTACCCACCGGCATCATCACCGGATGGCACGACGTCCTGGCCGACCAGGCCTTCGAGCAGTACGACCGGCTGCGCCGGGCCGACTGCGAAACCGCCTTCCTCGTCGGCCCGTGGACGCACCACACCGCCCTCCAGCAGGGCTGGCCCGAGGTCTTCGCCGAGAGCCTCGCCTGGCTGCGCGCCCACCTCGACGGCGACCGCTCCGCCGTCCGGCCCACCCGCGTACGGGTACACGTCGGCGGCGCCGAGGAGTGGCGCGACCTGCCCGACTGGCCGCCCGCCGCACCCGCCGAGGCCTGGTACGCGGCCCCCGACGGCCATCTCACCCCCGACGCCCCGGCCTCCGCCGAGCCGACTCCGCTGGCGGCCTTCCGCTACGACCCGGCCGACCCGACCCCCTCGGTCGGCGGCCGGCTGCTCTCCCGGACCGCCGGAGCCCGGGACAACCGCAAACTGGAGGCCCGCGACGACGTCCTGACCTTCACCGGGCCACCGCTGAGCGCGCCCGTGGAGGTCCTCGGCCCGGTCACGGCCCGGCTGAGGGCAGCCAGCGACACCGGCCACTGCGACGTCTTCACCCGCCTGTGCGACGTCGGCCCCGACGGCCGTTCCACCAACGTCTGCGACGGCGTGGCCACCATCCGGGCCACCCCGGACCGCCCGGCCGAGGTGACCGTGTCCATGGGCTCCACCGCCCACCGCTTCGCACCCGGCCACCGCATACGCTGGCAGATCAGCGCCGGCGCCCACCCCCGCTACGCCCGGAACCCCGGCACCGGCGAATCACCCGCCGAAGCCACCGACTTCACCCCCACCCGCATCACCCTCCACACCCCCTCAACCCTCCACCTCCCGAAATCCTGAGCCGCCCGCCGGCAGCCCGCCGGCCGCCCGCCGGCAGCCCGCCGGCCGCCCGCCGGCAGCCCGCCGGCCGCCCGCCGGCAGCCCGCCGGCCGCCCGCCGGCCGCCCGCCGGCCGCCCGCCGGCAGCCCGCCGGCAGCCCGCCGGTCAAGCCCGCCCGCCGCAGCCGCCCTGGACCATGGCGCCGGTCGCCCGTGCCCAGGAGCTAAGCGGCCGCGGGGGACAGGGCGGTGCCGAGGGAGTCGGCGGCCCACGGCTTCGGGGCGCCCTCCTGGTAGAAGACGTCGAGCGTGGTGATCACGAAGCCCGCGGCCGTCAGCATGTCGACCGCCGACCGGGTGAGGTGGCACCCGCCGAACAGCCGCTTGTTGACCGGCTCCAGCCGCCGCTGCCAGCGGCGCACGCCTTCGTCCTCCTCCGGGGCCAGCCCGTGCTCCACGAAGTGCAGGGTCCCCCCGGGCTTCAGGACGCGCCGCACCTCGCGCAGGGCCGCCACGGCATCGGGGATGGTGCACAGCGTCCAGGTGGACAGGGCCGTGTCGAACGCGTCGTCCTCGAAGGGCAGCGACTGCCCGTCCAGGCCGGCCCGCCGTACGGGGACCGGGGACGCCCGGACCCGGTCGCGGGCGAGCCTCCACCCGACGTCGGAAGGCTCGACCGCGGCGACACCGGTGACGGCCGGCGGGTAGTAGGGGACGTTGTGCCCCGTGCCGAAGCCGATCTCCACCACGTCGCCGTGCAGCCCCGCGCACACGCGCCGCCGCAGCGGCCGGGCGACTTCGGCCCCGCAGGCGGCGTTCACGATCCGTGGCACGACCTGGTCCCCGTACCAGCCCATCGCGGCCTCCATGTCTCCCTTCTCAGCATGGCACGGCAGCAGGCCCCCACGCCCGCCGGACCACGGTGCGGACCGCCGCCTCCCCCGCCCGGGGGAGGCAGTCGGTACGCGCGGAGGACGCGCCCCGGCCGCTGCTCACCGCAGGCTGAACCCATGCCCCGAACCCGAATCCACAAGAGGCACCTGGCCGCAGCCGTCACCGCCTGCCTCGGCGCCCTCGCCTACACCGTCAGCAAGGTGGACCTGGCGCGGAAGGGCGAGCTGGGCATGCCCGGCTTTCCCGCGCCGGCCGATGCCCACGCCGCCGTCGCCGACGTCGGAACCGCCCAACTGGCCAACGCGGCCCTGGGCCTGCTGATGGCCGCCGTTGCCCTGTTCCTCGTCCGCCTGCCGCAGACCCGCCTCGTTCGCTGGCCGGTGCTCGCCGTCTCCTGGGCAGGCATCGCGATGGTGGCGGCGGGCGTCCTCGGCTTCGGCGCCCGCGCGGCGGGCCTGGCGCCGAGCCTGGGGGCCGCCCCGCCCCGCATGCTCACCGGGCTCGCGGCCTTGCTCGTCGGCGCCGTGTGGGTGACGGCCTGGACCATCGCCACGGTCGCCGCCGTACGCGTCCGAGGCGGATCCTGAAAACGTGGCGAACGCCCGGGGTGTACCTGACGGCATGACAAATGTAACGGGCAGTCAATGTGCCTGTTCCTCCCGGAGGGGGAGACGCGGCGGCGGGTGGTTCGTCCCGGTGGAGGACGAGGCAGGCGGAACGCGCCGAAAGAATCGAGGTGTTCGTGATCATCAGGCCCGTGTCCCGGGCCCATGCCTCAGGAGCCATCCGTGGACCACCCCCACTCCGGCCGTCCCCGCCCCCGCCGGCTGCGCCGCGCCGCGGCGGCGAGTGCCGTCGCCGTCGCCCTGCTCGCCGGTCTCGCCCCCGCCGCGGTCGCCGCGGGCCCGGACACCGCGGCCGCCGCCGCACCGTCCGCCGGCCGCCTCGACCGCGCGGAGCTCGACAAGAAGCTGCGTGCCGTCCACGAGGCCGGCATCTACGGCGCCTACTCGGCGGTCCGGGACGGGCAGACCCGTTTCGACGGGGCGGCGGGCTTCGCGGACGTGGACACCAAGCGGCCGGTCCGCCCGGACTTCCGGCACCGCGTCGGCAGCGTGACCAAGACCTTCACCGCCGTCGCCGTGCTCCAGCAGTCCGCCAAGGGCCGGATAGACCTCGACCGGCCGGTGGGCGACTACGTGCCCGAGCTGCTGCCCGGCGAACGCGGCCGCAAGGTGACCGTACGCATGCTGCTCAACCACACCAGCGGCATCAACGACTACATAGGGGACGCCTTCCCCTCCCTCCTCAAGGGCACCACCGAGAGCCTCGACGACCACCGGTTGCGGACGGTGCGCCCGGCGGAGCTGATCGGGTACGGGGTGGCCCGCCCGCAGCTCAACGAACCCGGTGCCGAGTGGCACTACTCGAACACCAACTACCTCCTGCTCGGCGAGGTGCTGCGCAAGGCCACGGGCCAGGACCCGGAACGGCTGATCACCCGGGACGTGATCCGCCGGGCCGGCCTGAAGAACACCTACTTCCCCGGCACCGACCCGAAGATCCACGGCCCGCACGCCCGCATGTACGAGAGCTTCTACGGGCTGATCGACCCGCCGCGCGACTACAGCGACTACAACATGACCTGGGCCGGCACCGCGGGCGCGCTCGTCTCGACCATGCAGGACCTCAACACCTTCTACCGGGCGCTGCTGAAGGGCGACCTGCTGCCGCGGACCCAGCTCGACCAGATGCTCACGACCGTGGACGTCAAGGACAAGACCGGGACGGTCGGCATGCGCTACGGACTCGGCATCTACTCCATGGACACGCCGTGCGGACCGGTGTGGGGGCACGACGGCGCCGTGTTCGGCGCCGGGACGTGGGTGCTGTCCAGCCGGGACGCCAAGCGGCAGTTCGCGATCGGCAACAACCTGATGAAGTACCAGCGCCTCAACGAAGCCGGTACGGCCTTCCTCGACCACCCGGCCGATGCCGCGCTGAGGGCGTACAAGGACCAGGCCCTGTGCGGCACCACGGCCCCGGCTACGGCCGCCCAGACCCCGGCCCCCGTACCGGCACCCGCCCCCGCACCCGACGCCAAGAGCGGTCCGGCGGGGCTGGTGCCGCCGCTCCTCGACGCTCCCGCGGCGGCCCTGGCCGCCCCGCGCGTCGCCCTCCAGCGCTGACCCCCGCCGGCGCCCCGCGCCCGTGCCCGCGCCCCGCGGCTGTGCCGAGCAGCCGCGGGGCGCGGCCGTGGGGGGGGGGGGGGGGGGGGGGGGGGAGGCCNCGGGGGGGGGAGGGGGGGGGGGGGGGGTGGGGACACTCGAAGCGCCACCGGGTGCCGAGCCGTCCCAGGGGGGGGTAAGAAAGAAGACCCGCACCGAACCCCCCGTCC